>DASSBZ010000067.1:0-4928 GCA_035698205.1 Gemmatimonadaceae bacterium
ACCACGTGGCAGGAACCGCGGTGGGCCGCGAACGTTCCGCAGCCGCGTCGTCGTGCCTGCGATCCTGCCTCCGCCGTTCGCGCTCGGGGCGAACAGGCTGGTGCGCGCGCCAATGAAATCCCAGGCCAGCGTGGTGTCACCACGCAGCGGGACGATGAGCACGGGGGAGCGATTCTCGCCGGGCCCGTCGCCATCGCGTCCAACCTGAACCACGGTACCGGCCATGAAATCGGCCAACGCAATGCGCGACTCACGCTGATCCAGCACCAGCACGCGCCCGTCGGACAGCTCACGAATGTGTGTGATCTCCGTGAAGCCGTCGGCCAGCTCCGTCTCACCGCGCAGCGTGGATTGCGGCAGGGCATTCTGCGCGCGTGCGGCACCGGCGCCGCTTGCGGCCAGAAGCGCGACGGCGAACGTGCTCACGCCAATACATCTCGGGAACGTGTCGCGAACTCCGGATCCCATTATCGCGCTCCGATCCCCGCACCCGGGGGCAGCATGGGACGAACTACATCAGCGAGTCAATCTCCACCAACCCTACCCGTCAATATCCCGGCTCGCTCCCGGCGTCTCCGGCACGGCACGCCCCGCGAGCCGGGCCACGATTCGCTCCCCGTGATAGCGTCCGTTCTCGATGAAGATCCGGTTCGCATCGTACCCCGCGTTGATCACCCCCGCAATGAACACGCCGGGCACGGTCGTCTCCAAGGTCTCCGGATCGTGCGACGGCACACCGGTCGACTCATCGATCGGCACACCGAGTTGACGCAAGAGCTCCACCCGTGGGGCAAACCCTGTCATCAGGAACACGAATCCCGCCGGCAGCTCCTCCGTCACGCCGCCCTCACCCCGGATGCGCACGTGCGTCGGCGTGATCGCCTCCACGCGGCTGTTCCACCGCACCCCGATCGCCCCCTCGGCCACCCGGTTCGTGAAGTCCGGCAACACCCACGGCTTGATCTTCATGTCGAACGTCGGCCCGAAGTGCACTAGCGTCACGCGTGCCCCGGTGCGATACAGGTCGAGCGCTGCCTCGGCCGCCGAGTTGCCGCCGCCGACCACCACCGTGTCCTGCTGGAAGGCACCGTGCCCTTCATGGTATGTGTGCGATACGTGCGACAGCTCCTCGCCGGGCACGCCGATCGCGTTAGGCGCGCCGAAGTATCCGGTCGCGATCACGACCGCCGCGACGGCGGTCTCGTGCGCCGCACCATCCCGGGTGCGCGAATGCACCGTGAAGGCACCGAGCCGGCCATCAATGGCGGTCACGGTCTCGTATTGCCGAACGGGGATGCCGAAGTGCGTGACGATCGCCCGGTAGTAGGCGAGGGCATCGCGCCGTGTCGGCTTGTCCCCCGCCGTCACGAACGGGATGCCGCCAATGGAAAGCTTCTCGGCCGTGGAGAAGAACGTGGCGTACGTGGGATACCGCACGATGCTGCTCACCACGCTGCCGGCGTCGAAGACGACGGCGTCAAAGCCGGCCGCACGAAGGGAGATGGCAGCCGCCAGCCCGCACGGTCCCGCACCAATCACGGCGACCTTCGATCCCGGCGGTGCGACGCTCACGATCGCCTCATCAGAGGCAACGTTGCCCCACGAGAATCGCCGGTCACCCTCAGTCCACCACGTCCAGTCCGATGATCTGGTCGCGGCGTGTTCCCACGCTCACGTAGGCAATCGGTGTCTCCACCAGCGACTCCAACCGGTCGAGGTAGCGCCGAGCCGCGGTCGGCAGGTCGGAGAGCTTGCGCGCGCCGGTGGTGGGCGACTGCCAGCCGTCCATCCATTCGTAGACCGGCTCGATGGCATCCAGCGCCGTGATGTCGGCCGGGAACTCGTCCACGGCCTCGCCCTCGACGCGATAGCCGGTGCATAACGCGACCCGGTCGAGCGTGTCGAGCACGTCCAGCTTGGTCACCGCCAGCCCGCTCAGCCCGTTCACGCGCGCCGCATAACGCACCACCACGGCGTCGAACCAGCCGCACCTGCGCGCCCGCCCGGTCACCGCGCCGAACTCGTTCCCCAGCGTGCGAATGCGCTCCTGCAGTTCGCCCTGCATCTCCGTGGGGAGCGGGCCATTGCCCACGCGCGTGGTGTACGCCTTCACGACGCCGAGCACCGCGTCGAGCAGCGTCGGCCCGATGCCCACGCCCACCGCCGCGCCGCCGGACGTGGTGTTGCTCGATGTCACAAAAGGGTAGGTGCCGTGGTCGACATCGAGCAACGCCCCCTGTGCGCCCTCCATGAGCACGGCCGCACCGCTGCGTACCGCGCGATGCACCAGCAGTCCAACATCCTCGGCCAGCGGCAGCAGCCGGGGTGCCAGCCGTTCGAGCATCTCGATCGTGGCGTCCACATCGGCGCGCTTGTCGCACACGCGCGCGAGCTGCGCGTCGGCATGATCGGCGCCGCGCTGCACATACTCGCGCAACCGTTCGGGGTGCCTGAGATCCATCACGCGCACCCCGCGCCGGGCGATCTTGTCCTCGTACGCCGGACCGATCCCGCGCCCCGTGGTCCCGATCTCCTTGCTGGCCGAACTCTCGACGTCCACCAGCTTGTGGTACGGCAACACGAGGTGCGCCCGGTCGCTCACATACAGCCGCCCCTCGACGTCGATCCCCTTGGCCACGAGCTGGTCCACCTCGCCGAACAGCGTGTCGGGGTCGAGCACGACGCCGTTGCCGATGGCGCAGCGTACGCCAGGGTTGAGGATGCCGCTGGGGATCTGCCGCAGGATGAACGTATCGTCGCCGATGTGTACCGTGTGCCCGGCGTTCGCCCCGCCCTGGTACCGGACCACCCAGTCGGCGCGCTCGGCGAGCACATCGACCAGCTTCCCCTTCCCCTCATCACCCCACTGCGAGCCGACGACGACGACGGTCCTGGTTTTGGAATCGAACATTGGACGGAAGAGGAGAGGAGTCGTACGGCTATCGTACTGCAGGGCCACCCAGGTGCACCGCTACTTCACCGCCAACGCACTTCGCATCGCCGAACTTCACCGCCACCGCAGAGGACGCCAAGGACGCGGAGGTTCGCGGAGGAACTGCCGAAACGGAGCGCCTGCGCCACAAGAGCTGAACAAGCACCATCGCCACTCTGCGTACCTCTGCGATCCCTCCGCGCACCTCTGCGAGACGCTGTGCTGTTATTCGCCCGGCACCCAGCAGGCGAAGCGCGCCGCAGTGACCTGCCGGCAACCCACAGCCGTCGCACACCCCCGAACACAAAAAAACGCCCCCGACGGTGCGCGGGGCGTTGAAGAAAACTACCCTCGAACCGGGGAGCGTCAACCTGCGTGCAGCGCCCCCCTCACGGCATGGCCGCGACCACCAGCACCACGGCAATCGCCACCCCGATCCCGGTCTTGATCGCCGTGGCAGCCACGCGACCGATCAGTGCACCGGTCGCCACGCGCGTGGCCACATGCGCCTTTCGCTCCCGCGTGTACTCCGCCAGCAGCGCGCCCGCGAATGAGCCCGCAAATGCCCCGATGACCGAACCGATGATCGGCACCGGCACGCCAACTATCGCGCCGACAACTCCACCAACGATCGAACCCCACCCGGCTCGCCGCGAACCCCCGTACTTGCGCGTGTACTTCGCCGAGAGCGAGAACTCGATCCATTCGGCCACCAGCGCGAGCGCGGTCAGCGCCACCAGCGTCCACGTGCCGATCGCGCCGCCAGGGGGGAGCAGGTCGTACGCCAGCCCCGCCGCGAGCATCAACCAGATGCCGGGAAGCCCGAGCGGGATCAGCAGCAGCGCGACAATGAGAACGGCAACAAGCAGGAGGAGTGGCATGACCGTGTGAAGCTTCGGCCTGAACGGCGGGTACAGTCAATGGCTCACACAATCACGACCCTGCTTGACCAGCTGCTCCCCGTGCGGCACGCGGCCCGTCATGGGCACTCGTGCGAACAGCAACAGAAACCGCTCAGGCCGCGACCGTCACCCCGGCTGCGTCGAGCAGCTCCAGCACACGCCCATGCTCCTGCGCCGACAGCGGCAGCAGCGGCGATCGCACCGGCCCACCGTCGCAGCCGATCACGTCCATGGCGTGCTTCACCCCGGCGACGCCGAGCTTCGCGACGATCTCCGCGCCGAGCGGCACGAGCACGCGCTGCGCCGCTTCCGCCTCGTCCGCGTGCCCGCCCAGCGATGCATCCCACACGGCACGCGATGCCGCGGGAGCGAACAGCGCCACCGCGAGGATCCCACCACGCACGCCCATCGCCGCCGCCTGCGAAAACGTCCCGGCGTGGCCGGTCAGCACGGCGAAGTGTTCCCCCTGCGAGCGCACATACCCGCGCAGCCGCTCCACGTCACCGGCCGAGTCCTTCATGCCGGCGATGTTCGCATGCTGCGAGAGCCGCTCCACCAGGTCGGGCTCGAGCACCAAGTGCGCGTACTTCGGAATGTTGTACAGCAGCACCGGAATGGGACTCTCGTCGGCCACTCGCGTGAAGTGCGCCTCGAGTGCAGCCGGGGTCATCGCCGACGTGTAGTAGTGCGGCGAGACGACGAGCGCGGCATGCGCGCCGCGCGCCGCCGCCTGACGGCAGCGGCGCACACAGGCTTGTGTGGACTCGGCGCCCGTCCCCACCAGCAGCAGTCGGTCCGCGGGGAGCACGTCGCGCGCCGTCTCCACCAGCGCATCGCGCTCGGACTCGTCGAGCAGCGCTGCCTCGCCGGTCGATCCGCAGACCAGCAATCCGTCGAGTCCGGCGGCCACGTGCGCACGCGCATTCCGTGCAAACGCGTCGAGGTCGAGCGTACTCGTGTCGGGCGAAAACGGGGTGACGACCGGACCCAGCACGCCCCCGAGGGAGAGCGCCGGCGCGCTCACTTGCGCTTGCGGCCGCCGCCGTTGGACGGCTGCAGGCCGGGGAGGTCGCTGTCTTCCATCATGCCGGCAA
>DASSBZ010000068.1:0-4014 GCA_035698205.1 Gemmatimonadaceae bacterium
GACCCCCGAATTCAATCTGCGAAATCCGCGCAATCCGCGGAGAGCAGTTCCGCGAAATCTGCGGATGCACCCCTGAGACAAGCGGAATAATGAGCACAGCCATCGACCAACTCGTCAGTCGCGAATACGCCTACGGCTTCACGACCGACATCGAGTCCGACACGATCCCCCCCGGCCTCTCCGAGGACGTCATCAGGGTCATCTCGGCGAAGAAGAACGAGCCCGCCTTCCTGCTCGAGTGGCGGCTCAAGGCGTATCGCCGGTGGATCACCATGCGCGAGCCGCACTGGTCCAACGTGTCGTATCCGCCGGTGGACTACCAGGCCATCAGCTACTACTCGGCGCCGCGCACGAAGAAGCCGCTGGGAAGCCTCGACGAAGTCGATCCCACGCTGCTCGAGACGTACACGAAGCTCGGCATCCCGCTCAGCGAACAGAAGGTGCTCGCCGGCGTGGCCGTCGATGCCGTGTTCGACTCCGTGTCGGTGGGCACGACGTACAAGGCGGAGCTGGCCAAGCTGGGGATCATCTTCTGCTCCTTCGGCGAGGCCGTGCAGCATCACCCCGAGCTGGTGGAGAAGTACCTCGGCTCCGTGGTGCCGCACAGCGACAACTTCTTCGCCGCGCTCAACTCGGCGGTGTTCTCCGACGGCTCGTTCGTATACGTGCCCAAGGGAGTGCGCTGCCCGATGGAGCTGTCCACCTACTTCCGCATCAACGCCTCGGGCACGGGGCAGTTCGAGCGGACGCTGATCATTGCCGACGAAGGAGCGCACGTGAGCTACCTCGAAGGGTGCACCGCGCCCAAGCGCGACGAGAACCAGTTGCACGCCGCGGTGGTGGAGCTCGTGGCGCTGGAGAATGCCACGGTGAAGTACTCCACCGTGCAGAACTGGTTTGCCGGCGACGAAGAGGGGAAGGGCGGCGTGTACAACTTCGTCACCAAGCGCGGCAAGTGCGCGGGGCGGAAGTCGAAGATCTCGTGGACGCAGGTGGAGACCGGTTCGGCCATCACGTGGAAGTACCCCAGCGTGATCCTGCAGGGAGACGAGTCGGTGGGAGAGTTCTACTCGGTGGCGGTGGTGAACCACCACCAGCAGGCCGACACCGGCACCAAGATGATCCACATCGGCCGCAACACGAAGTCGAACATCGTCTCCAAGGGGATCTCGGCGGGGGCCGGGCAGAACAGCTACCGCGGTCAGGTCAAGGTGATGCCCAGGGCGGAGGGAGCGCGCAACTATACACAGTGCGACTCCATGCTGGTGGGCAACCGGTGCGGCGCCCATACGTTCCCGTACATCGAAGTCGGCAACCCGACGGCGATGGTGGAGCACGAGGCCTCCACGTCGAAGATCGGCGAGGACCAGATCTTCTATCTCAAGCAGCGCGGCCTCTCGGCGGAGCACGCGGTCTCGATGATCGTGAGCGGCTTCTGCCGCGAAGTGTTCAAGGAGCTCCCCATGGAGTTCGCGCTCGAGGCACAACAGCTCCTCGGCATCACGCTCGAAGGCAGCGTGGGCTGACCGCCCCCACAGGCGCCACCCCTAACCGACCGTTCCTTACATCATGCTCGATATTCGCGATCTGCACGCCAACGTCGGCGACAAGCCGATCCTTCACGGAATCTCCCTCACGGTGAACGCCGGCGAGGTGCACGCCATCATGGGCCCCAACGGGTCGGGGAAGTCGACGCTGGCGCAGGTGCTGGCCGGCCACCCGGCGTACGAGGTGACCGGGGGTACCGTGCAGTACGACGGTGTGGACCTGCTGGCGCTGGAACCCGAGGAGCGCGCCCAGCACGGCGTGTTCCTGGCGTTCCAGTACCCCATCGAGATCCCCGGTGTCTCCAACGCCTACTTCCTGCGCACCGCGTACAACGAACTGCGCAAGGTCCGCGGCGAGGAGGAGGTGGATCCGCTCGACTTCCTCGACGTCATGGCGGAGAAGCTCAAGCTCGTCGGCATGGATGAAGCCATGCTCAATCGGTCGGTGAATACCGGATTCTCCGGCGGGGAGAAGAAGCGGAACGAGATCCTGCAGATGGCGGTGCTGGATCCCAAGCTGGCCATTCTCGACGAGACGGACTCGGGGCTGGACATCGACGCGCTGCGCGTGGTGGCCGACGGCGTGAACGCGCTGCGGCGCCCGACGAACGCCACGATCGTCGTGACGCACTACCAGCGGCTGCTCAACTACATCGTCCCCGACTACGTGCATGTGCTGGCCGGTGGCCGGATCGTGAAATCCGGTGGGAAGGAGCTGGCGCTGGAGCTCGAAGCGCGCGGCTACGACTGGCTGGTGGAGGCGGCGGCATGAGCGCGACGTCTGCTGCCGTACGTTCCCCCTCCCCCTCCCCTTCGCCCGCCGCGGCGCGCTCCGGCGACGTGGCAGCGCCGGAGTGGCTTGTCGCACGGCGTCGCGAGGCGCTCGCGCACTTCGAGGGCGCGGGCTACCCCACCAGGCACGACGAGGACTGGCATTACACGTCGGTGTCGGCGATCGCCGATTCGCACTATGCCCCGGTACCGAAGCGTCGTCACGACGCCGAGGTGCACGAGCCGCGGCATGCGCCGCTGGTGGAGCCCGTGGTGGTGCTCGTGGACGGCGAGGTGGACCTCGAGCGGTCGCGCCTGGATGCGGTGCCGCATGGGCTCACGGTCCGTACGATGGCGGAGGCGCTCAGCGCCGGCGACGATCTGGTGCGCAAGCACCTCACGACGCTCGCTCCCCCCGACCGCGATGCCTTCACCGCGCTGAACACGGCGCACTTCCGCGATGGTGTGGTGATCGAGGTCGCGAACGATGCGGAGGTGAACGAGCCGCTGCACGTGCTGCACCTCGTGTCCGCGTCGGCGATGGGGGCGCAGGTGACGCCGCGGCTGCTGATCGTGGCCGGCCGCAATTCGCGCTCGACGGTGCTGGAGACGTTCTCCGGTCCGGACGACGCGCGCTACTTCACCAACGCCGTCACCGAGGTCGCGCTGGAGGATGGCGCCACGCTGTACCACGCGCGAATCCAGCAGGAGGGGGCGAGCGCGCACCATGTCGGTACGGTGGAGGTCACGCAGGCACGGGACAGCCACTTCGTCTCGTTCTCCTTTGCCGCCGGCGCGGCGCTCTCGCGCGCCAACATCCACACCGTCCTCGCCGGCCCCGGCTGCGGTGCCACGCTGAACGGGCTGTACATGCTCGACGGCGATCAGCACTGCGACCACCAGACGCGCATCGAGCACTCCCAGCCGGATACGTTCAGCCGCGAGCTGTACAAGGGGATCCTGGACGGTGCGTCTCACGGTGTGTTCAACGGCAAGGTGTACGTGCATCCGGTGGCGCAGAAGACCGACGGCAAGCAGACGAACAACACGCTGCTGCTCTCGCCAAAGGCGCAGATCGACACCAAGCCGCAGCTCGAGATCTTTGCCGACGACGTGAAGTGCACGCACGGGGCAACGGTCGGGCAGCTCGACGAAACGGCCACGTTTTACATGAAGAGCCGTGGCGTGGGAGCGGCGATGACGCGGCAACTGCTCACGTATGCATTCGCCGCCGAGGTGCTGGAAACGATCGAGCACGAGGCGCTGCGCGACGGCCTCGAGGCGCTGGCGCTCGAGCGCTACACGACGGTGTGACGCGATGACCGCGATTGCCACGAGCGAGGTCGCGGTCGCCGACCGGCGCGCCGATTTCCCCATCCTGCACCGCCCGGCGCGCGGTGGCGTGCCGCTGGTCTACCTCGACAGCGCCGCCACCACGCAGAAGCCGCAGGCGGTGATCGACGCCGTCTCGCGCTATTACGCCAGCGAGAACGCCAACATCCATCGCGGGGTCCACTGGCTGAGCGAGCAGGCCACCGTGGCGTACGACGCGGTGCGTGCGCAGGCGCGGGCCTTCCTGAACGCGGAGCACGATCACGAGGTGATCTTCGTCCGCGGCACCACGGAGGCCATCAACCTGGTGGCCACGTCGTTCGGACAGGCGTTCGTGCGCGCTGGTGACGAGATCGTGCTCTCC
>DASSBZ010000069.1:0-12459 GCA_035698205.1 Gemmatimonadaceae bacterium
GTGTCGGTGAACCAGTCGCCGCAGCGCGTGAAGCTGTACGCCGAGAAGTACAAGCTGCCCATGACCATGCTCTACGACCGGAAGGGCGAGGCCACCGATGCATATGAAGCGCCGGCGACATCGTACATCGTGATCCTCGACAGGGCCGGCAAGGTGGTATATACCGGGCTCGGCGAGGACCAGGATCTCGACGCGGCGCTGGGCAAGGTGGTCAACTAGAGGAGATCGGCCGCGGATTCACCAGCGGCACCCTCTCGCCGCTACCGCCCCGCCACATCAGCCTTTCACCACGCCCCCCACTCGACGCTCAGGCGCGCCGCCATCAGCCGCTGCACACCAGCGTCGTCCTCCGCGACCGCGAGGATCGTCCCATCGGGGAGGAATCCGACGGGCATGGGCGTGCCCGGAGCGAGGGTGCCGAGGTACTCGCCCTCAGGCGCGAAAATGTCTATTGACCGGGAATCCGCGTCCACGGCCCACCGCTCCACCCACAGCGTCCCGTCGGGTGCCAGCGCCAGGCGCTCCACCATTGGCAGGTACGGCGCCACACCCCGCTTCTCCACCACCTCGGCGGGGTCGCACACGCGCCGGCCCGAGGGCGTGCCCACAACCATGCCGTCGCCTAACGAGGCCCGCGCTACCTCGGAGTTGGCCGGCTGCGGCGCGACGTCACGCGTGAGCCGACGAACCAGGCTGTCGCCATCGTAGACCTCGATCAGGTAATCCGGGTTCCGCGCCACCACGGTGATGTTCTCGGCCGTCGTCCAGACGAGGTACGGCGAAAACAACGGTTCCATCCCCGAGAAGCCCATCCCGCAGCTCGGCAGGCTGATATCCCGCCGCTCCGCCCGCGGCAGCGACGCCAGGACGATGCGCTGCCCGGAGTCTGGCACCAGAACCAGCTGCTGGCCGCTGGTATCCCGCGCGGCGAACACGAGGCCGTCCTCCGCGCGGCGCATCAGCCCTCCGGCAAAACCGTCGGGTAGTGGCGACTGGGGGAGCAGCTCGCCGTCCCCGCCCCATCCAACGAAGGCGCGCTTCCCGATGTCGACGGCCCACACCCTGCCGTCGGCGGCGGTCATCAGGCCAAAGGCAAACTGGAACTCCCCGGGTCCACCTCCCTCCGCGCCGAAGGAACCGGTGTGCCGGCCGGTGGAGTCGAAGCGCTGTACGTGATGTGCGCTCAGGTCGAGCACGAAGATGTCGCCGGCCGAGTTGGTTCCGATGTTTCCGCCGTTCACCTGGTAAAAGGACTCCTCCGGCGTCTCCTTGCCGCCCAGCACGAACACCGTGTCAACAGCGGATGTGCCGGCGCGGTCCGCGGCCAGCGAGCGAACGGTCGTGACGCCTGCGGAGTCTGTCACCTCCACGGGACCGGCGCCCGACGTAAGCGCGCCACCCCGCTCACCGCACGCCGAGAGCACGAACAGCCCGACGGTGGCAACCGCGAAAATGACACGCACGCATCGCGAGGTGAACCGCATGAAAGCCTCCATGGAACGCCAGGGTGGTCGAAAGTGGAGTTCGTGACTCTCGTCGGTCAGAGTGCCGCTGATGCGCGCGATCACGTAGCTCCCGGCCCTCCGCGGCCGCGCACGACGTCCTTGGCGGATAGACGGACGCCCTTCATATAGGGCAGCACAAGCCGGCCCCGCGGTTGCTTTCGCCGCGATGCAACACGATGCACCACGATGCGCCGCGCGAACCAGCGCGACGGCCGCATCCCGTCAGGCAAGCAACCCCTGGCCCGGTACGCGAATGACCCGCAAACGCAAAGGTGCCGGCAACGGAAGAACTCCGTCACCGGCACCAGCACGCCGAGGTTACCTCGGAACTACGGACACCTGGGCAGCGAAACCGGGCACGATTCCTCGTCCGGTGCCGGAGCACTCCCCTCGCCGCCGGGACCACCGAAGGTGTACAGCGGTTCCTGCAGCGTACCCAGCTCACGCCCCGGAACGGGCATGTGCACGAAGGTGTTCTCCGGGAGCATCTGCCACCCGCGCGCGTCGAAGAACGCGATCACGCCGCTGATCCCCAACCCCTCCACACGCTTTTCGTAGCGCAGCGCATCCCACAGGCTGCCGCAGTCGCCATTGATCTTGCGAGGCACGCACCCCTGCTCATCCGGCGGGCCGGCAATGGTCACCGGCGGCAGGCCGCCGTTCGCCTCACGCGACTTGTTGATCAGCGGCACCGCCTCGTCAGCGCGATTCAACCTGATGAGCCCCTCTGCCTTGAGGAGGTCCATCTCGGTGCGCGTCAGCGCTGGCTGGGGGCCGGTCTGGTAGCTGTCGCCCGTGCCGAAGCGGTGGTAGTAGTACCACGAATATCGCCACGAACCACGGCTCGCTGACCCGATGTTGTTCCGGCTGTATCCGAAGTACTTGCCCGGTGCATCCGGATCGCCGGTGGCGTGGATGCGCTGGTCCGTCGTCTCGAGCTGGAAGGCGGTGCGATCGTTGAGCGGCTTCGCCAGCCAGTTGACATATGCATCAGTGGAGTCAGCGGGGCCGACCAGCCAGTTGCTCGGGCGCCCGAAGTCGCTGGGCGGGCCGCTGCGCACACGGGCGATGAGCCGCTTCCAGTCATCCCAGAGGATATCGGGCTGCGCGATCGGTGCGAAGTCGCTCTGGATTCCGGCATCGACGCGGCGAATGACCTCTTGCCAGTCCACCGCTTCCCGCTCGGCGCGCGATCGTGGCGTGTAGGCCAGGATGCGCGCGGCGAATGAGTTCGCGAGCTGCTCGAGGCCATTCTCATCCATGCGCGTGAACAGCCAACTGTCCTCGGGGAGCTCGAACGACGCGGTCTGTGCAATGCCGATTGCCGCATCGAGTTCCTCGATGGCCGTCGCCGCCACCTCCGGATACGGGTGGAAGACCGGCGTGCTGATCGTGTCGAGCGCCAGCTTCTCGTCCACGATGAAGGCCTTGTCGTAGTACAGCGCTAGGTAGCCGTGCACGAGCCCCTGCATGAACTTGCCCACCGCCTGTGTTCTCGCGGTCCGGCTCGTGTCGCCGATCACCAGCCCGGAGTCGATGGCGATGAGCGCATCGTTCACGGGCGAGATGGTGGCGTACAGGTCGTACCAGGGGTTCTGTGCGACCTCGGCGCGGCCGTTCACCGGCGAATTGTTCCACGCCGAGCGCGGCTCCGCCGACGTCTCGAACTGCCCGAAGTCGGCAAAGCCCGAGGTGATCTCGTGCGCCATCGTGGAGAAGGCCCACGCTGGGTAATCGTCGTGGCCGGACACGCGCCACCAGTTGCGGAACGAACTGCTCACGAACGATTCGACGGAGGTCGGCTGCTCGGTCGCACGCTCGCGATCGGGCTCGTTCGGGTTGGTAACGGCAAGCTCCTGGCACCCGACCAACAGCAGCGCAAGAAGCGGGATCAGTGTCTTCATATCGTCCTCGTTGGTCAACGCGCCCCCGTCCGCCCTGCGGACGGGTGACGCATTGCACCTAGAAATTGATCTCGATGCTGCCCGTGATGGTGCGGTAGCGCGGATAGTCGAAGCTGTCGAGGCGAACGATCGTGCCGCCCACCTCGGGGTCGTAGCCCTTGTAGTCGGTCGAGGTGAAGAGGTTGCGGCCGATCACCGAGATCGACGCCCCCTTCACACCGAGCCCCGAGACGCGGTCGATGAGCGACCTGCCGACGCGGTACTTGACCGACACCTCTCGCAGCTTCAGGAAACCGGCGTCCTCCACGAAGTAGTCGGTGGGGTCGTTGGCCGAATAGAGGTTCACATAGTAGTCGATCGGCTTCTTCAGCTCTTCACGCTTGCCGGCCTGGTCGACATCGGCGCTGCGGCCGTACTGATACATGCGCTGGTTCGTCTGGTTGTAGACCTGGCCGCCCTGGTTCGCGTCGACCAGTGCATAGAAGTCGAAGTCGCGCCAGCTCACCTGGTTCGAGATGCCCCAATGGAAGTCGGGGTTGCCATCGCCGATCCGGACGACCTTTGCGTTCCCTTCTTCATCCAGTTGGCGGATCGGCATCCCCCACTGGTAGTTCTGCGACCCGATGGTGGCCTGCTTCCCCCAGTTCTTGCCGGACTCGCCGTCGGTGTAGGCATTGCCCTCGCCGACCCACACCAGCAGCCCTTCGTCGTTGCGCTGGAACTGCGACGCCACGGCCTGCGCCTCGACCGGGAGTTCACCCGTCGAGTTGATGAAGTGGAAGCCGTACATCGCGCCGAGCGTTTCTCCCGCGCAGCGGAAGGCGATGGTGTTGGTGGTGTAGCAGGAGCGATCGAACTCGGTGATCTTGTTGCGCGAGCGGTCGAAGACGACTCCCACGCGCCAGGTCAGGTTCGGCTGACGCAGGACCTGCGCTTCGAGCGTGGCCTCCCACGTGTTGCCTTCCACCGTGCCGGCATTCTGCCACTGTGACGTGTAGCCGAACAGCGCCGCGAGCGGCACCAGCACGAGCTGGTCCTCGACGCGCGTATCCGCATGCGTCAGCTGCAGCGAGATGCGGTCCTTGAAGATGATGTCGATCCCCGTCTCGGTCTCGGTGGCAAGCTCCGGCTTGAGGAAGTTGTTGCCGAGAGTCTCCTTGACGATTCCCCCAGCCGACGTGAACGAGAACGTCTCGAACTGGTCGGCGAAGCTCGGACGCCCACCCGCCGTCCCGCGCGAGATGCGTGGCTTGAACTCGGTGATGGACTCGAACGGCCACCACGACTCCCGGGTCATCCGCCACGAGGCGCTGGCTCGATAGTACGTGTTCCACCGCTCGTCGGGCCCGAAGAGCGAACTTCCGTCACTTCGTACCAGCCCCTCGACGAAGTAGCGTTCGAGCAGTTCCGCGCTCCCCGTGACGAAGTATCCGGTGGAGCGGACGTTCTCGAGCTCCGATGAGACCTGGCGCTCGGTGGCGTTGTTCAGGCTTCGCACGCCGGGCGTCGCGAGGATGGACCCTTCGGCGTCGGTCACCTGGTTGTTCTCACGCTCGATCAGCGCACGCATCGTGGAGTGCAGCGTCAGCGGTCCGAAGACGCCGATCAGGTTGGCGCTCGCCGACGCGTTGAGCGCGTCGGTCGTGGCCGCGGTCTGGGCAATCTCGCCCGGTCCGCCGCCGGGACCGCCGAAGCCTTCGGTCTTGAACCCCTGGTCGAGGAAGAAGTTGACGCGCCGGTCCGAACGGTCATAGCTCACGTTCGCGTCGAAGGTGAGCCACCCGAGCGGCGTGTAGTGTCCCGCCAGGCTCCCCTGCGTGCGCGTGCGGCGCCGTTCGTTCTCCTCCGTCGACAGTACATAGAGCGGATTCTCCTCACGCCCTTCGGGATCGCCCTGGAACGCGTACGGCGTACCATCGTCGTCCGGGATGAGGAGGTCGACATCCGGCGCCTGGTTGATCAGGTCGAAGAAGGTATCGCCGTAGAGCTCCTGACGACGCGACGAGTTGTGGTAGCTGCTGAACGACAGGCGGAGGTCATCGCGCACCCGCGTGTCGAGGTTGAGCCGGAAGTTGGTCTGCTTGTAGGCGCCGCTGTTGAGCACCACGCCGTCTTCGCGCGAGTCGACGGCCGACATGAGCCAGTTCGTCCGCCCCGTGTTCTGCGAGACGGTCACCGAGTTCCGGAACGTGGTGCCGGGGTGGAAGAACCGGTCCACCTGGTTGTAGATCGGATCGACATACGGGTTGTCCTGGAACCGCTTGAAGATCGAATCGGCCACCCGGCCGGAGCGCTTGACGACTTCGCCGTCCGAGTCGATGTACTGTCCCTGCGCATTCGTCATGTAGGAGTGATACTTCGCCCAGTCGATCTTGCCGCCGAGCGAGTTGTCACCGACCTCCGTGCGGACCGTGACGTGCGCCGGCCCGGCGGGCTGCGCCGCACCGCGCTTCGTCTTGATGGAGATGACGCCGGCCGATGCGCGAGAACCGTAGAGCGAAGCCGCCGCGGCGCCCTTCACGACCTCGACGCTCTCGATGTCGAGCGACTCGAGGTCCGCCGACGACCCGCCGAACGCCTGGCTCTGGATCACGCCGTCCACGATCACGAGCGGGCTGTTCGACTTGTTGATGCTCGTTGGTGAGCGGAGGAGGATGTTCGTACCGCTCCCCGGCTGCCCGCTCGGGACGACCGTGACGCCGGCCACCTTACCCTGCACCGTCTCCAGTGCATTGGTGGCGGGAACAGGGGCGTTCTCGGCCGATACGCGCCCGACGGTGAACGGAATGACGGTGCCGGTCATCGCGTCCACGACACCGGTCGTGACCACTGCTTCGAGGGTGAGCGCGCCGCCGCGGAGACGAAGATCAAGGGTGACTGCCGCGCCGGCCGAAACCTGTACGCTGTCGATGTTCCGCGGCGTGAAACCGATTCGACGAGCCTGCACCGTGTACGTGCCGGGCGGGATCCCGACGATGGTGTAGCGACCGTCGGCGTCGGTGAGTCCTCCCAGCCGCGTGCCGAACAGATTGAGCGTCACGGACGCGAGCGGCTCCCCGCTCGACGAGTCGGTGACAGTTCCGGTGATGCGACCGGTTCCCGCCTCCTGTGAAAGGGCAACCGCACTGGTCGTGACGGATGCCAGTGCTGCGAGCAGAATGACCCTCCAGATCGTCCCGACGGTGCGAACGCAACGCGCCGAGCGACTGAGGCAACGATTCAACATGCTTCCTCCGGACAGGCTGCCATGATCCCTGGCATGAGGGGGTGGGACCCGACGCTGACGTCGTTCCACCGGGTTCAGCGACGCATCGACCTGGAGTGACTCCCGCGAACACGCGATTTCGCGAGGGTCGCATCGATGTGGAACTCGATCTGGCCAACGGCTCGGCAAGCTAGTCGGACCGCGGCCGGATTGTGGCTGACTGCGCGCAGCACTTCACACAACGCGATCACGCACTCGAGCCGGAAATCGTTGACCCGCGAAGTCGCGATCGCGTTGTACCTGTTTTCGTACAACCCGGTGTCAGGCAAGCCCCGACAAAGCGTGACGAAGAGGCGTCTCGCTTCACCGATTACTCACCACCGCGCTCACTCCCCAGCAGCGGCAGCGTGAGCAGCCGGATCGCCGACTGCGGTTCCCGCGACAACGAGCACTCGATCGCGTCGACCAGCACCGGCTCCGTCGCGCGCCACGCGAGCAGGTCGCGACGCTGCTCCGCATCGAGCGTCCTGTAGAAGTTGAGCGTCACGTGCGGGGTGAACGCAAAGCGCGGCTCCTCGAACGTCAGCCCGCTGGACTTGATCCGCTCGTGCAGCGTGCGCAGGGGCCCGTGAGGATCGAGCGGCAGCACGATGATCTCCGTCTGCATGAATCGCTGCGGCGGCGTCGGCTCCAGTATCAGCGGCGGCGTGCTCCCCGCGATGGGCGCGAGCCGTGCCTCAAGCTCCACCGCGTCGGTGGCGGGATCGATCGGCCCCATCCCCGACGAGCCGGCGAGAGTGAGGTGCGGTGGGTTCCGGTTGGCAAGCTTGGGGTCGAAACGCCGCTGGATCTCGTGGATCTCGTCGGCGAGACGGCCGCCGAGCCGCGCGATGACATAGATGCCCAACCCACCCCGGCGTCGCCTGAATCCCATTGGGGGAAGATCGCGGCCGCGCGCGACCGGTGACAATGCGTGTACATTCTTCCGCATGACCATCCTTGGCGAGCTGCTGCGCGCGCACCCCACGGTTCCGCTCGGCCACTACCCCACCCCGATCGACGAACTCCCGCGGCTGCGCGACGCGATCGGCGGCGGCCCGCGGATCCTCGTCAAGCGCGACGACGCCATCCCCTTCGGGTTCGGCGGGAACAAGGTGCGCAAGCTCGCCATGGTCGGCGCGCAGGCGCTGGCCGACGGCGCCGACACGCTGATCTCCTGCGGCGGCATCCAGTCCAACCACGCGCGCGCGACGGCGGCGGCCGCCACGCAGCTCGGCATGCGCTGCCTCCTGGTCGCCAATGGCAAGCAGCCGGAGCACCCCACCGGCAACGCGCTGCTCGTGAAGCTGCTCGGCGCCGAGCTCACATACGTGAAAGACCGCGACGATCGCGCGCCGGCCATGGACCGCCTTGCTCGCAAGGTTCGCAAGGATGGCGGCAAGCCGTTTGTGGTGCCGCTCGGCGCATCCACCCCGCTCGGCGCGCTCGCGTTCGCGGCGGGCATCGACGAGATAGTGGCGCAGGGGGTGCGCCCCGACGTGATCGTGCATGCCAGCTCGTCGGGCGGCACGCAGGCGGGACTGCTCGCAGGCTGCGCGCTGCTCGGACTCGAGACGCGCGTGATGGGCGTGAGCGCCGACGATCCCGCTGACGCGCTGAGCGCGACGATCGGGGAGATCATCGGCGGCATGGAGACGCTGCTGGATCGCGAGATCGCCGTCAGGGCCGCCGACATCATGGTGGACGACAGCTTCGTGGGCGACGGCTACGGTGTGCCGAGCGACGCATCGCGCGCGGCGCAGACGGTGGCCGCGCAGACCGAGGCGCTGTTCGTCGACCACACGTACACGGCGAAGGCACTGGCCGCGCTGATCGCCTGGGCGCGCGGCGGCCAGATCGCGCCACACGAAACGGTGCTCGTCTGGCACACCGGCGGCCAGGTCGGGCTGTTCGCGTGAGCGCGATCGACATCACGCTCCGTCGCCTCGCCACGCTCGACGAATATCACGAGGCGTGCGCCATCCAGCGCGAGATCTGGGGGAGCGACTTCACCGAAGGCGTCCCCACCGCCATCCTGATGGTCGTACAGAAGATCGGCGGCGTGACGGCCGGTGCCTTCGACGCCGACGATCGCATGCTCGGCTTCGTGTTCGGGATGACCGGCGTGCGCGACGGGCGGATCGTCCACTGGTCCGATCTGCTTGCCGTGCGGGAACCGGAGCGACGGCGGGGGATCGGCGCGCGGCTCAAGGAATACCAGGCTGAACTCGCCCGCGAGGCCGGCTGCCAGGCAATGTTCTGGACGTTCGATCCATTGCAGGCCCGGAACGCACAGTTGAACCTGACCCGCCTCGGCGCGCGCGTCGCCGAGTACGTCCCCGACATGTACGGCGTCACCGGAAGCACGTTGCATGGCGGGATTCCCACTGATCGCATCGTGGCCGAGTGGGTGTTAGGAGAGCATGCCGGTCGCGGGGCGAACGCACGCGATAAGGCCGCTACCACCGTTGGCACGGCAATCACGACCGACCTTGCCGTGGGCGACAACGCCGCCGATGCGATTTCGGTGGGCGCGAACGGTGTGCCTCGCGCGACACCACTGACCGATCACGAGTACGTGCGTGTGGCGATACCGGTCGACATCACCGCCATGCTGTCATCAGATCCGGCCCGTGCACTCGAATGGCGGCTCGCGGTCCGGGAAGCGATGCTCACGCGGCTCGAACGAGGGTACTCCGTGGTCGGGTTCGAACACGGATCCGCAGATAGTCATCCGTGCTACGTGATGCGGCGTTCGTGAGTCCGTCGACCGGCTGCCCGAGGCATGACGTGCTGTCGAGTGTCCGGCCTGTTTCGCGAACCACGAACGGCGAACTGCGAACCACGAACCACGAACCGCGAACCACAGATTAGCGCAGATTGACGCAGATTGACGCAGAACCGACTGCAGCGTGAATTCGAGGCGTGTCGTCATGCGCAGCCGGCTGGTTGTGAGCGGGGGCGGTTCGTTGTGAAGGATCGCACGTGAGTCTGTAGTGGTGCGCCCTCGAGGCCAAACCCCGGAGTATCGGATGACGACGCGCCGTGAATCGCCGCCACCGCTGTTTCTGCGCTAATCTGCGTAATCTGCGGATGCAGTTGTCTGGGCTTCGGCGACGAATCGGCGTCATCTGCGGATGCAGCTGTCCGAGATCTGGCGACGAATCTGCGTAATCTGCGGATGCAGTTGTCCGGGCATCGGCGACGAATCGGCGGATGCTGCGGATGCAGCTGTCAGAGATCTGGCGACGAATCTGCGTAACGTGCGGATGCAGTTTTCCGGGCTTCGGCGACGAATCTGCGTAATCTGCGGATGCTGCCATCTGCGGCGGCAATGGCGCAGATTTGCGCAGATCAGATCGCAATCACTCCTTACCGGTTGATCGGCGGACATGACCCTGCGCCCCACCCGCATCGCGCTCCACGAAATCCAGCTCCCCCTCCGCGAGCCGTTTCGCATTTCGTCAGGGGTGACAAGCACTCGGCGTATCCTGCTGCTGGAGCTGCACGACGCCGACGGCGCCTCGGCGTGGAGCGAATGCGTGGCCGGCGACACGCCCAACTACTCCCCGGAGACCATCGACACCGCGTGGCTGGCCATATCGGAATGGGTGGCGCCGCGCGTGCTCGGCGGGGTGTTCGAGCACCCGGGTGAAGTGCACGCGGTGCTCGAGCGGGATTTCCGCGGACACGAGATGGCCAAGGCCGCGGTCGAGATGGGAATGTGGGCGCTGGCAGCGGTGAAGGAGGGCATCCCGCTGGCGCGGCTCCTTGGCGGTACCCGCGATGCGATCGCGACCGGGATCTCCCTTGGAATCCAGCCGGATATCGATGCGCTGATCGAGCGCGCGCGGGCGGCGGTGGCCGAGGGCTATGGGAAGGTGAAGATCAAGATCGCGCCCGGGCGGGACATTGACTGGGTACGCGCGGTGCGCGACGCGCTCCCCGACGCACCGCTCATGGTCGACGCCAACAACGCCTACACCCTGGATGACACGGAGCATCTCCTCCCGCTCGACGACTTGCACCTCATGATGATCGAGCAGCCGCTCGCATGGAACGACATCGTGCAGCACGCCGAGCTGCAGCGACGCTTTCGCACGCCGATCTGCCTCGACGAATCGATCACGTCGCTCGATCGTGCGCGCGACATGGTCACGCTCGGTTCGGGGCGCATCATCAACATCAAGCCGGGACGCGTCGGCGGGTTCGCGCAGTCGCTCGCGATCCACGATTTCTGCCAGCAGCACGGCATCCCGGTCTGGTGCGGCGGGATGCTCGAGAGCGGCATCGGGCGCGCGCATAACGTGGCGCTGGCGTCGCTGGCCGGATTCACCAAGCCGGGGGACGTTTCGCCGAGTGCACGCTACTGGGCGCGCGACGTTGTCACGCCCGAGTGGACGATGGACGTACAGGGGATGGTCCGCGTGCCGCTCGACCGGCCGGGGATCGGCGTGGACGTGGACACGTCGCGTATCGACGACCTGACAGTCAGGCGTCGGGAGCTCACATGACCACGCCGCCGCGGCCGGGCCGGCCGACAGCCGACCCGTCAGGGATCCCGGCGGCGCTCGCCGGTCAATTCTCGGATGACGACGTGGAGCGCCTGATCGCGCTGCGCCGCGATCTTCACGCGCACCCCGAGCTCTCGTGGAAAGAGCATCGAACGGCTGACGCGCTCACCGCGGAACTCCAGCGGCTGAAGCCGGCAGCGCTCGATCGCGTGGCCGGAACCGGACTGGTGGCGCGCATCGCCGGGCGCGATCGCGCTGCGCCGGTGGTGGCCGTGCGCGGCGACATCGACGCGCTCCCCATCCAGGAGGCAACGGGCCTCCCCTTCACCTCGCGTCACGATGGCGTAATGCACGCCTGTGGTCACGACGTTCATGCGACATGGGCGGTGGGCGCGGCGCGGCTGCTCGCGCGCGAACCGGCGGCCGGCGACGTGCTGATCGTGCTGCAGCCAGCCGAGGAGCTGGGCGAGGGGGCCACCCGCGTGCTCGAGAGCGGCGCGCTCGACAATGTGCGAATGATCTTCGGCGGCCATGTGGACCGGCGCTTCGAGGTGGGAGAGGTGGTGGCCGAGGAGGGCGCGCTGGCCGCCTCCAGCGACACGTTCGCCATGACCATCACGGGGCGGGGGGCGCACGGGGCACGCCCCCATGAAGCGGACGATCCGATCGTGGGTGCGGCGGCACTGGTGGGCGCGCTGCAGACGATCGTGGCCCGCCGGCTCGATCCCGGGGTGGCGGGCGTGATCACGGTGGGGACGATCAGCGCCGGCTCGGCGCCTAACGTGATCCCCGACGAGGCCCGGCTGGGGGGCACGATCCGCGCCACGACGGCCGCGACCAGGGAGCGCCTGCACGACGAGCTGCGGCGCATCGCCGCCGGCATCGCCTCGGCACACTCGCTGGAGATCGCGGTCGATATCACTACCGGGACGCCGCCGATCGTCAACCCGGCGGGGCCGGCGCGCATTGCTGCCGATGCGGCGCGCGCGCTGCTCGGCGCCGACGCGGTGGTCCCGTTCGGCGTGACCAATATGGGAGGCGAGGACTTCGCCTTCTATCTGGAAAGGATGCCGGGCTGCTTCCTGCGCATCGGGGCGCGGGAGCGCGGCGGCCCGTGGTACGCGGCCCATTCGCCGCGATTCGTGGCCGCCGAGGAGAGCCTGTTCGTGGGTGCGGCGGTGCTGGCGGCCTGCGCCCGGGCGGCATCGGCATCGCTGGCCTGACGCGCACCGGCGGGCTTGCCGGTGCATGACACCATGTGGACCGCGGCCCCGCCGCCTAACGAGCCAGGA
>DASSBZ010000070.1:0-6515 GCA_035698205.1 Gemmatimonadaceae bacterium
AAGGAAGCGCTCGGCTTCTACATCTCCGGGCACCCGCTGGAGCCCTACCGGCGCGAGTGCGAGCTGTTTGCCACCCACACCGTGTCGCAGCTCGGGACGTGGCAGGAGGAGGGGCTGGCCATCGGCGCCGTCGTGACCGCCATCCGTACACAGATGAGCAAACGCTCAGGTGCGACCTTTGCCCGCTTGACAGTCGAGGATTTTTCGGGATCTTCGGAGGCGCTGGCGTTCCCCGAGGCGTGGACCGTGCTGCAGGACAAGGTACGCACCGACGTTCCGCTGCTCATCCGTGGTTCCTACTCCCGCCGCGATCGCGATGCCGACAACCCGACGTTCATCATCGAGACCGTCCAGCGCTTCGAGGAGCTGCGCGTTGCCGGACACGTCACCGTGGCGATCGAGCTGGGTGGCCGGCCGCGGGAAAGCAACGGCAACGGTACGCCGGGGGAGGAGGGCCTCGACGACGAGATGGACGTGGCCGCGATGCTCCTCCCCGACGTGATGCGCGACGTACGCGCGGTCGCCGAGGCGCATCCGGGCGCGGCGCCGCTGGAGGTACGCTGGAGCGACGGCAACGGGACGCAGGCCCGCTGGCGATCGCGCTCGATCACGATGTCGGCGACCAACGCCGCCCTCAAGGAACTCAGGGCGCTGCTCGGTGACGAGCGCGTTCGCCTCGTTCGCGGGAGTTGATTCGTGGCCTCCACGCCGGCGCTGGACTTCGAACGACCCATCCAGGACCTCGAGAAGCAGATCGAGGAGCTGCGACGGATGGCCGATGGCAATCACATGCACGTCGACGCCGAGATCGCACCGCTCGAGCAGAAGCTCGCCGACCTGCGCCAGGAGGTCTACCGGAACCTCACGCCGCTGCAGCGCGTGCAGGTGGCGCGCAGTTCGCGACGGCCGTTCACGCTCGACTACATCCGCCTCTGCTTCACCGACTTCGTGGAGCTGCACGGCGACCGGCTGTTCCGGGAGGACGCGGCCATCGTGGGCGGGTGGGCCCGGCTGGAGGGCGAGACGATCATGATCATCGGCCACCAGCGGGGACGCGATACCAAGGAGAACCTGCGACGCAACTTCGGCATGCCGCACCCCGAGGGGTACCGCAAGGCACTCCGCCTGATGAAGCTCGCCGAGAAGTTCCAGGTGCCGGTGGTCACGCTGATCGACACGCCGGGAGCCTGGGCCGGGCTGGGCGCCGAGGAGCGCGGCCAGTCGGAAGCGATCGCGCGCAACCTGTTCGAGATGAGTCGGCTCGAAGTCCCCATCGTCGCGACGGTCATCGGCGAGGGCGGGTCGGGGGGGGCGCTCGCACTCGGCGTCGCCGATCGCGTGCTCATGATGGAGAACGCCGTCTACTCGGTGATCACCGTGGAGGGGTGCGCGGCGATCCTGTGGAAGGACGGCAAGAGCATCGAGATGCGCGAGAAGGCGGCGAACGCACTCAAGATCACCGCCCCCGACCTGTACGAACTGCGCGTGATCGATGAGATCGTGCCCGAGCCCGTCGGCGGGGCGCACGCCGACCATGACGCCGCCGCTGGCGCGCTGCGCGAAGCGCTGGAGCGCAACCTCGAAGAGCTGCGGCGACTCAAGCCGGACAAGCTCGTCCGGCGGCGGCGGGAGAGGTTCGCGAAAATCGGTGTCTTTCAGGAGTAGTAGGTCACAGCATGCTGTTACACAGCATGCTGCGAGCTACACGCTTTATGCTGGTGGCTTCGTGCATCCGGGGCCCTGAGGCGGAGCGGAGGACGTCTCGTTGGGGCGCAGCATGCAGCCTGCTGCGCCCCGTCAAGCCCTGACCAGCTCCTGCGCGAGCATCCGAGGCACGCAGCCACCAGCAAAAAGCCTGCTGCTTGCAGCGTGCTGTGTTGGTGCCTGCTAAATTGCAAACGTGCATTTGATCGAAATTGCCTTCAAAGGCAACCGCAAGGAGTTTTTCCGCTGGGAGGCCGAGTCGCCCCCGGCGCTGCGGGCTGCCCTGGTGGTCGAGGCCGACCGCGGGGAGGATGTCGGACGCGTGCACTCCACCGGGGATCTCGCCGCGAAGCGCGCGTCCGGTGTGGCGCATCGGCCCGGGCCCGAGGGGCCCGCTCGGCGCGCGCTCCGGCTCGCGTCCAGCGAAGATGTCCGCCAGCTCGAGGCGATACGCGCCGAGGACGAGCCGGCGCGACGCACCGCCATGCAGCACGTCCGCTCCAATGGACTCGTCATGAAGCTGACGGACGCGGAGTGGCAGTGGGATCGCAAGAAGCTCACGATCTGGTTCACCGCCGAGAAGCGCGTCGACTTCCGCAACCTCGTGCGCGACCTCGCGGCGCAGTTCCGCACCCGGATCGAACTGAAGCAGATCGGCGTGCGCGACGAGGCGCGGCGGCTTGGCGGAGTCGGACGCTGTGGACGTGAGTACTGCTCGGCATCGTGGCTCCCCGAACTGCGCCCGGTCAATCTGGGCATCGCCAAGGATCAGCGTCTCTCGCTCAACCCGACGCAGATCTCCGGCGCCTGCGGGCGGCTGATGTGCTGCCTGCGCCACGAACACGAATTCTACGTGCAGGCGCGCAAGCGCTTTCCCAAGGAGGGGCGCATCATCTACTCCGCCGTCGGCGAGGAGCGCGTGGTATCGAACGACATCTTCAACGAACGCGTGACGCTGCGAAACGTGGATGGCGAGACGCGGGTGCTGCCGTTGGAAGCGCTCAAGCTCGAGATCCAGGCAGCGGGCTCCGCCACGCCACCAAGTGCGCTGACGACGAGCACCGCCGAGTTCGAAGCCGTGGTGCTCCCGGAGGAGCTGAGCGAGGAGCTGATCAGCCTTCAGGACACGGCCGAACGACCGGCCTGGCGCCCCGGCATGGGGAAGCGACTGGGCGACCGCCCCGTCGTGATCGAGCGACGCGGCCGGCGCGGGCGTCCAGGCGACGCGGCTGGCGACGCAAAGGCCGCAGCGGGTGGCGCGAAGGGTTCAGGCGCCACTGCGGAGCGGGGCGGCAAGGAGCCCGCCGGGCGGACGGGGCGTCGACGCGATGACCCGCTGCGCGCCGCGCCCGAGAGTGAAGCTGCACGCGCAACGAACGATGCGACGGACTCGTCGAGCGGCGCTGCGCCCTCGCACACTGCATCCGGCGGCACCGCCCCCGCGAGCGCCGCGTCCAGCGCGGAGCCCTCGGCAACCGGCACACCCCGCGGCGATCAGTCGGATGTATCGGCCACCGCAGACGCAACGCACGACGCGGAACGCCGCCAGTCAACCCGGCGTCGTGGACGTCGCGGGGGTCGACGTGGCCGCGGCAACCGGGGCGGCGGCGACGGCAGTGGACCGCCTTCGTCGCCACCGGGTGCACCATCGGGCCCGCCGGCCGGTCCCGCCTCGGGCGGGGGAGACGCCGCGTGAGCGAACGGTTCTATCTCACCACCGCGATCGACTACGCCAACGGCGATCCCCACATCGGCCATGCGATCGAGAAGATCGGCGCCGATGCCATCGCGCGCTATCACCGCCTGGCTGGCCGCGACGTGCACTTCCTCATCGGAATGGACGAGCACGGGCAGAAGGTGGCGCAGGCGGCCGCCGACCGCGACATCGACCCGCAGGCCCTCACCGACCAGGTGGCCGATCGCTTCCAGCGCACCTGGCGCGCGTTAGGCATCTCGAACGACCAGTTCATCCGTACCACGTCCCCGGAGCACAAGGCCGGCGTGCTGGCGTTCATCGAGCGCCTCCACGAGCGCAACCCGGATGACTTCTACGAGAAGGCGTACGAGGGCTGGTACTGCGTGGGGTGCGAACTGTTCAAGCGCGACACCGAGATCGTCGACGGGCGGTGCATCCTGCACCCCACGCGCACGCTGGAGTGGACCGAGGAGCGCAACTGGTTCTTCCGCCTGTCGGCGTACCAGTCGTTTATCCGGCAGCTGCTCGAGAATCAGCCGTCGTTCCTGCAGCCCGAAAGCCGCCGCAACGAGGTGTTCGGGTTGCTGGACCAGGGGCTCGAGGACATCTCGGTCACGCGCTCGCGGCTGTCGTGGGCGATCCCCTTCCCGCTCGCCACCTCCGATGGCGTGCCGCAGGGCACGTGGGTCTGGTTCGACGCGCTCCCCAACTACCTCACCGCCACGGGATTCCCGGACGGCGACTGGAGCACGCGCTGGCCGGCGCAGCTCCACGTGATCGGCAAGGACATCACGCGGCTGCACGCGGTGATCTGGCCGGCCATGCTGCAGGCCGCCGAGCTCGCGCTCCCTGGTCGCGTGTGGGCGCACGGGTTCGTGCAACTCGCCGGGGAGCGGTTCAGCAAGTCGGCCGGCGTGCGTCTCGAGCTCGACGAGGCGATCGATCGTTTCGGCGCCGACGCGCTGCGCTACTTCCTGCTCCGCGAGATCCCCTTCGACGCCGATGGCAACTTCTCGTGGGAGCGGTTCGAGGAGCGCTACACCTCCGACCTCGCGAACGCCTTTGGAAATCTTGCCAGCCGCACGATCGCCATGGTCGAACGTTACCGCGACGGGCTCGTGCCCGCAGGTGCCACCAACGAGGTTGACGCCGCCGATGCGGGCGACATCGAGCGCTATCACTCGGCGCTCGACGGAACGCGCGGCTATCTGCTCCATGACGGGCTGCGACACGTCTGGTCGACCATCGCGCGCGCCAACGAGTACGTCGACCGCCAGGCACCGTGGAAGCTGGCCAAGGATCCGGACGCCGCGCGCGAACTCGACGCCGTGCTTGCATCGCTCGTCAGGCAGCTTGCCAGGCAGTGCGTGCTGCTCTTTCCCTTCATGCCGGTGAAGACGGCGGAGCTCTGGACACAGCTTGGCGCACCTGGCGATCTCGCAACGCAGCGATTCAGCAACATCGGATCGATCGACGTCACCGGCTGGCACGTGACGAAGGGTGAACCGCTCTTCCCGAGACCGGGAGTGGCCGGCAGCAGCTGACTGCAACCGCGCAGATCCGCTTGCGGCGGGCTCTCGCGCGACCGGGCAGATCCGCCTGCGGCGGGCTCTCGCGGAGGGGCGCGGAGGTCACGCAGAGGTACGCGGAGAAGCGCTCGACGTGGCATGCCCTCGAAGCTGTGGAGCAAGGCGTTCAAGGTTGCTCCAAAGGAAACAACAACAGCCGTCGCACGCGCGACGTCTCGCGTCACGATACACGTCCTGCCTCGGCGCCCCTCCGCGAGCCCTCGGCGTACCTCCGCGTGACGCTGTGCCCGCAACGTGGTATGCGATGCGCATCACAGCATACTGGCAACGTGAGCAACATGCCTGTTGCACCCCCGGAAAATCCGTGACCGCTCCCCCCCCGAAGCCGTCCTTGCTGCGAGGTGACGCGCGACGGAGGGCGCCACGACATGAAGGATCGCCGCTGGACGGTGATGGTCATTCCGCACGGAAGCGATTCACCACGGAGCCTCTCCGTGTCGGAGCGCGGACTGCGCGTTGCTGCATCCGTTGGCGCGGCGGTGGCGCTCGTTGCGCTCCTCGGCGTCGGCTACGCCATCACCGGCATCTCGCGGGCGTTCGCACCCGCCCCGCTCGCCGCCCAGCAGGCCGACTCCAGCGATGAACTGCGCGCCATCGCGCGCGGCGTCGAGAACCTCCGCGACACGCTGGCCCTGATCCGCGAACGCGAAGAGCAGATCCGCCTGCTCGCCGGGCTGCCATCGAGGGATTCGGTGATGCGTACCTCAGACCTCGCCGACCTGGAGGCCGGCACGCTGATCGCATCGGCCGGCGTGGCCGCTACCCCCACCGGCGAGATCGCCGAGAACGTGGATTCGCTGCTCGCCAGGGCGCGGTTCCTGTCGACGCGGTTCGAGGCCGTCTCCGATTCGCTCTCGCGCAACAAGCGGCGCTTCGAATCGCTGCCATCGATCATGCCCACCGCCGGCTGGCTCACCAGCCACTTCTCGCGCGCCCGCGTGCACCCGCTGCTGCACGGCACGCGTCGTCATGAAGGCATCGACGTGAGCGCCCCGATGGGCTCGCCGATCGTCGCCCCGGCCGCCGGCACCATCAAGCGCGTGACGCGGCAGTCGGGGTACGGGCTCATGGTCGAGATCGACCATGGCAACGGCATGGTGACGCGCTACGCCCACTGCTCCCGCGTTGACGTACGCGCCGGCCAGCACGTCCGCCGGGGCGACCAGATCGCCGCCGTGGGCAACTCCGGCCTCGCCACCGGACCGCATCTCCACTACGAGATCATCGTCAATGGCAAGCCCGTCGATCCGCTGACGTACGTGCTGCCCGCCGTCATCCCCGATTAAGGGAGTCGCGCAGATCCGGCATTCGCGCACCACGGCCGGCTTTCGTCTCGTCCGCCGGTCGCAACAGTTATCCGCAGATTACGCAGATTACGCAGATTACGCAGATTACGCAGATTACGCAGATTTTCGGGATTGAGGGCGAATCTGCGACAATCTGCGTTCAATCTGCGCAATCGGTGGTTGAGCCGGACGAGATCAGGCCCATGCGACGCACCCGGCCGCACGCACGCAATCGGTGGT
>DASSBZ010000071.1:0-4277 GCA_035698205.1 Gemmatimonadaceae bacterium
CCGCGATTGGCCAGCTTGAGCGGGGTGCCCGTGTAGATGAGTCCTATGGCGAGTCCGACCAGTCCGAAGAGCAGTACGCCGGGCCGACCGGAGAACGCCATCCAGAATCCGATTGCCGTACTCAGGAGCCCGAAGACAACCATCGCCACGACCATATCCGCACGCGTCGCCAGCCCGCGCTGCATCACGCGTGATCCGCCGGTGAGGCCGAGAATCGGGGTACGATTGCTGTCGTCGGCGCCGGAGAGCTGGTCGTCGAGATCGTTGCGGATGTTCGTGCACGCCTGCAGCGATACCGCGGCCACGAGCGTGAGCGCCGCCCACCCCCAGTGCACGACGCCGGTGGTGGCAAACGCCGCGGCAACACCAACGGCGACCGACGCCGCGCTCGCGGTGAGCGACGCCCAGCGCACACCTTCCTTCCAGACGCCAAGCCGCCGGCGCAGCAGCGTGAGATCACCCGGACGCTCCGCCCCGGCGTTCGCGAACTCGAGGATCGACGGCGGCCGTCCCGCGACGATCTCGCCGAAGATGCGGTGCTTCATGAACCGCGGCGTGACGCGAATGAACGCCAGCAGGTCGGTCTGCCCGACGGAGTCGAGATAGCGCACGATCGACGATGTGCGGATGGTGGCCGTCATCGCGCGTTGGCGTTCCTCCGGGTCGCGCACGATCTCGGCGCGCCCGGTCACCTCCATCTCCCAGCTCGTGCTCTCCTCGCCGGTGGGCGATTCGTGCAGCAGCAGCGCGACCTCGGGGCGTGCACTCATCTCGCGAACCTTGGGGTCGGACTTCATCGAGGCGAGATACACCAGCGGCCGATCGGCCTCGTCGTCCGGGAGCCAGGCACCGGGGTGCATCATGCGTACGCGCACCTCCTCGCCGGCGTGGGAGCCGACGGCCACGCGTCGAGCATCGAGCAGGGCCTGGCGAATGCGACGGCGCGACTCATCGATCGTGGTGGGCGCGGGGCGCGCGGGAGCGGAGTCGGTCATGTCGTGAAAGGTAGGCCGCGCGCGATGGCGTCACGCACGGGCCAGTGCGTCACTTCGTGCGCGCGATCAGTTCGATGACTGCCTTGACGATGGCATCCGGCGCCTGCGCCGGGATATGGTGCCCCACATCCGGCACGATGGTGACCGTCGTCCGGGGTCGCGTCGCGGCCCATCGGGAGAGCTCCTCCACCCACACGCGCGAGATGACGTCCGTCGCGACCTCATCGTCGCGGCCGGCGATCAGCACGATGGACGGCGTCGCGTGTCGCGCGTCCGACGCGCGCGCCTGGGCCATGCTGGCGTCGAACGCGGCAAGCTCCTGCGCTTCGGCGCGACGGGTCGAGTCGCTGAAGACGGCGCTGAAGTGCTCGGCGACCCCCAGCGACCACTCGTCGGGATAGTCGCGTGGCATGCGCGGATAGAACCCGGTTGGTGCCGGGTCGACGAGGACCAGTCCACGGACTCGTTCCGGATACGTACCCGCGAAGACGCGCGCGAAGGCGCCACCCAGCGACCAGCCCACCATGATAACCGGCCCCGTGTACCCCGCGGCGTTCAGTGCCAGGTTCAGCTCGCGGCTGACGCGCTCCGCCGTGCGAGCACTGTCGCACGGCTCGGAGAGCCGGTAGCCCGGTCGGTCGTACATGATCACGCGCGCCTCGGTGGCGAGCCGTGGGGCGATGCGTACCCAGTCGCGGTGCCAGGAGCCGCCGCCCGCTTCCATCACGACCGTCGGCCCTCCCGCGATACCGGTCGCGTACAGCGCGACACGATGTCCATCCACCTCGACGAATGTCGTATCGATGGCCTGCGCGGCGAGCGCGCCGGGGATGACGATCAGTCCAACGACACCGAGCACTCGAGGCAGTGTTCGAGACATGTGCACTCGCGGTGAAAGTTCAGGATGGGTGATTGCGCGGACGCCTGCGGAACACGAGCCAGACACCGGTGCCCAGGCAAAGCAGCGGTGCTGCGACGAGGTACGTGAGGTAGATACTCCCCGGCGCCGCCGGTGCCGCCGGGTGACCGGTGAGACCGAAGAAATACCATGCGATATGGAAGGTCACGAGCGAGAGCGCGATGAACAGGACCGCCGCGATCACGATCGCCAGCAGCAGGCGGGCCGCAATGGTGAGTGCTGACATGGACACGGAATGGTCAGTGAGCGAGTACGTTGCCCCGCGCGGACGCCATGACTGCATTTTGCAGCCATTTGCGGCATATTGATGGCATGACAACGTCCATCACCGTCGGTGGTCGTCGCCGCGCTCGTTGACTCCGGGCCCCATGGGCGCTGGGCGGAGGACTGTATCGCGCGTGAGTACCTGGTCGCACCCGAGCTGCTACCAGCCGAGGTCGCCACCATCCTTCGCCGGGCGGCGCTCTCCGGTGACATCTCCGGCGACACGGCGTCGCTCGCACACGGGGACCTGCTGTCGCTCCGAATTGATCTCATTCCGTATGAGCCGGTAGCGCACCGAACGTGGGAGCTGCGGCAGCACCTCACCGTGTACGACAGTTGGTACGTTGCAATCGCCGAGCTGCTTGGCGTTCCACTGGCCACACTTGACTCGCGCCTGACCCGCGCGCCAGGTCCGCAGTGCACGTTCGCCGTCCCCGCGAAGTAGCGCACGCCCCCCTTATCCTCCCACGACGATCGTCACGACCCGCCCCGATCGCAGCACTCGCGCTCCCCGAAACGTCGCCCTCAGCCCGTCCGCATTCAACCGCACGATGCCGTTCGCCGATGTCACTACCTTTGGCTCGGCGTCGAGTCCGGTGATCGTCACGCGCCGTACGCCGTTGAACAGCGGGTGGGCTCCGGCGCCCTCGGTGAGCGACGCCCTGCCGATCACCTCCAGCGTGTCCACCTGGTTCCCGAGCTTCAGATAGCGCGCATGAAGCACCTCGCCGCGTTGGACAACCTGCACGTTGAGCGGGTCGAATCCCTGTGGAAAGAGCGGCGCGGCCGCGCTCTCGATCACGACCCGCCAGCCGTCGCGCGAGAGGAATGCACGGCGTGCCGCTGCACGGCGCTTCTCGAGCCCTTCGACGTCGCGCACCGCAGCCGTCCGCGCCCCTGCTTGTTCGCTCGCGCTGAACGCACACGCGCCCGCGTCATCTCCGTGCGCATCGCCCGCCTGCTCCTCCGCCGACGGCCCGACCACCCGGCGCAGCAAGGAGTCAAGCGACGCGCCGTCGTCGGCCTCGAGACGCTGCTTCCAGTCCGGCGCGACCCTGTCCAGCAGCAGCGCAATCGCGACTCCCGTTCGATACCCTCGCTGCCTGACGGCGTCCGGCGCAAAGGGCCCCACCGGCAGTGCCGACGAATCGGGTGCGCCAGCGGCGCCGCGCTCTACGTACGTCGCCAGCCCCTCGTTCAGCTCAGTGCCCCGCTCGTACGCCGTGCCCGATGGCCCAAGCGCCGCGAACCGCCTGACGCGGATCTCCATCGCCAGCCGCGCCAGGCATCGCGTGCGCGCCTCGTCCGTCGACAGCAGCGCGCGTCGCAACGCCTGTGTTTCGAGCCGCCGCTGTGACAGCAGGTCGGCGTCGGTCGCGGGATACGTGAAGAGGTCGGCTTCGTTCGCCGTCCACGTCCCATGGCGAGTTCGCTGAAACACATGGAACTTCTCGTGCAGGAGCGTCGCGGCACGCTGCCTGATCGACGTACTCGAGTCGCCGGGGAGCAGCGTCGCGGTAAGCACGCCGCCAATCTCGACGCTCGTGTTCGCGGTGACAGCCCCGAGGCGGCCCGACGTTCGCGACACGCCATCAGCACCCGACACCGGCTTGAACCCGGCTGGCGACGACGCGTGTCCGAACAGCCATGTCGACTCCCCGTCGAAGATTGCGGCCGGTATTGCCGATGGTTCGAAACCCGGCCAGAGATCGCGCGAGGCAAGGCGTGTCGACTCGGCGATGACCGCGGACGCATCGAATGACGCGGCCGGCGCGGTCTGCGCTGCCACCGGAATGCCACGGCCGAGCAACGTGACCAGCGCAACAGCCAGTTGGGTACTGGCGATTGGGGCGTGGAGGCGGCCAGCTGTTCTGTTCATGTCGATTGGACCTCGCAACGGGCGGCCGGGTTTCCCCGCCCCGGGTGGTCGATGCCCCGAGCCGGGAGGGTCGGTGGCAGGGGAACACCGCGGGAGCTTGACACCGCGCGCATGGCGGCTCCATGTTGGCCCGCCCCCCGCGGATAGCAGCCCCGAAAGGCATGCCCCGCAGCCGCCGGCAGGGGCATGCGTGAAATACGCCAGCGGGCGTGGCGAAACA
>DASSBZ010000072.1:0-3303 GCA_035698205.1 Gemmatimonadaceae bacterium
CTCGGGGAGGTCGGCGACCTCCACACTGACGCTCAGGTCGCGGCTGCCTCGACGAACGTCGAGCGGGATCGTCTCGCCCACGCGCAGTTCGAGCAGCTCGGCCTCCCAGTCGTACACGTTCTGCATCGCGCGACCACGAGACCGGACAATCCGGTCGCCGGCGCGCAGCCCGGCGCGTTCGGCGGGGGAGCCCGGCACCACCGATTGCAGCACCACGCCGGCGGTCAGCGCCGCACGTGCGTTGCCGGAGGACGGATAGTCGAGCTTCACGCCGATCCATGGACGGCGCACAGCACCGTGCGCGAGCAGATCCTCCACGACCCGTTTCACGCGATTGATCGGGATCGCGAAGCCCAGCCCGACGGATCCGCCGGATGGGGAATAGATGGAACTGTTCACCCCGATCACTTCACCGTCGGCGTTGATCAGCGGTCCGCCGGAGTTGCCGGGGTTGATCGATGCGTCGGTCTGGATCATGTCCACGTAGACGCCCTGGCCTTCGCCGCGCCCGACGAGATTCCGCCCGGTTGCGCTGATCACCCCGGCGGTGACGCTCGGCTCGGTGTTGCCGAGCAGGAAGCCGAACGGGTTGCCGATGGCAATGGCCCACTCGCCGATCATGAGGTTGTCGGAGCGGCCGAGCGGTGCCGTGGGGACGTCATCCGTCTTGATGCGCAGGACGGCGAGGTCGTTGGTGAGATCCTCGCCCACGAGTTCGGCCGGCCAGGTATTGCCATCGCGCGTCATGATCGAGATGGTCGACGCGCCGCTCACCACGTGCGCGTTGGTCACCAGCACGCCGTCGCCGCGGACGAAGAATCCAGAGCCCATGCCGGCGCTCGAGCGCTGTCCGCTGCGGCCGCCAAAGAAGTACTCGAACGGGTCGGCGGGGACGCGCTCGACCGTGGATGTCTGGACCGTGACCACCGCCGGCGCCACGCGTGCAACCGCGCGGGTGATGGCCGTCTGCCGCGACGCGGTGATGGAATCGGGGGCGCTTACCGGAAGGCCCTGCGATGCCGGCAGCGTCTGTGCGTTGGAATCGGAGGGAGCGGATCCACCGCAGCCGATGATGGCGGCGAGGATGATGGCCGACCAGCGCTTCGGTGTCATGGGGCGACCGGCACGCGGGGCCGGCTGCCGAGGTCCGCCAGAAAGCCGTCGAGCGCGCGATCGGTGAGCGGGTGCACCAGCAGGCCGCGCAACACGTCGGTGGTGACGGCCACCACGTCGGCGCCGTTCATCGCGCAGGCGGTGAAGCTCGCGCTGTTGTGCGGGCGGATGGCCACCACGTCGCACTCGATGCCGTGCAGGTCGAACACCGATGAGATCTCCGCGAGCACCGGCACGCCGTCGAGCCCCTGACCGTCGAGCGTGTCGATGGGGACGTGCACGCCGAGCGCGCCGGCCTTGGCGGCGAGCAGCGCCTGCGCGGCGGTGAAGACGAAGGTGGCCGCCACCCGCACCCCTTCGGCGCTGAGCCGGCGGATGGTGGAGAGCGCCTCTTCGAAGAACGGGATCTGGACGATGAGCCGGTCGGAGAGCCGCGCGAGATCGCGGGCGTCGGTGTAGATGTCGTCGGCGCGAATGGCGCGCACGGTGGTGCAGACCGGGAGCGTGGTGGCCTTCGTGAGGTCACGCAGGCGCGCTTCGCCGTCGCCGTCCAGCGCCGCATGGCGCAGCTCGGCATCCGACGTGAGGACGCCGTCGACCAGCCCGTTCTCCCATGCCCAGTGGATGTCTTCCAGCCGGGCGCTGGCGAGGAAGATTCTCATGCCCGGGAAATGTAGAGCGCCGACGGGTACTCCACATGCTCCAGAAAGAGGCCGTGTGCGGGCGCGGGCGTGGAAGTCTCATTGTTGTCGGCGGCGGCGAGCAGCCGCGCCACGTCGGCCAGCGGTCGGCGCCCCCGAGCGACGTCGGCGAGCGTTCCCACCAGGAAGCGCACCATGTGGTGCAGGAAACGGTCGCCCTCGATGATGAAATCGAGGCCTGTACCGCCGGGGCGCTCGATCCATTCGGCGCGATGAATCGTGCACTCGTGCTCGTCGGTGTCCGGGGCCGTGCCGCGGACGGCGAACGCCCTGAACGCGTGGCGACCGTGGAGCGCGGTGGCGCCGGCGTGCATGGCGGCCACATCGAGTGCGCCGGTGAGCGCCCATTCATATGGACGGCGGAAGGGGGAGCGGGCTTCGTCGTCCGTACCGATCCGGTAGCGATAGCGCCGCGAGACCGCGCGGTAGCGGGCGTGGAAATCGGGGTGCATCTCGTGGGCAGCGGCGACCCAGAGGTCACGGGGGAGCAGCGCATTGAGCGCCCGGCGCAGCGCGTCCGGTTCCCACTTGCGCGGCACGGTGATTCCGGCGGCCTGCCCGCGGGCGTGGACCCCCGCGTCGGTGCGACCGGCGCCCTGCACGGCGACGGGCTGGTTGCACAGCCGGTGCAGCACCCGTTCGAGCTCCCCCTGGACGGTGCGCTGGTCGGGCTGACGCTGCCATCCGGAGAAGCCGGCGCCGTCGTAGTGCAGGACGAGCTGCACCGTGCGGGGGGGCAAGGTTACCGGGGGCACTGATGCCCGTGTGCGTGGCGAGTGCCAGCGGTCCGACAGGCTCCGTGGCCTGCGGCGCTACCACAGGGGGCGCAGGGGGCGCAGGGTATCACAGTGTGAACCACGAAGGTCGCGAAGGTCACGAAGGGAACAGAATCAACCACGAAGGTCGCGAAAGTCACGAAGGGAACTGCATGGACCGCAGAGGACACGGGGGGCACGGGGGAACGCACAGGGGGATTCGCTCGAGCCGGTGTTCTGGAATAATCCCTTGAACCACGAAGGTCGCTTATCGAACCGCCAGGAAAAGGCCTTTGATCAATCGGTTCAGGAGGGTGTGCACGAACCCTCGTCTTTGTCTTCCTTCGCGACCTTCGTGGTTCAATTGTTTGTCTCCTTGCCAACCGGCACGCCGCACGGCGTCCCCGGTTCTCCTCGAAGAGCCGAAAATACACCCCACCTGCCCGGCCCGCGACGTAGAGCGCCGCCGCGAGATCCATCCCCTGTGCCCCCCGCGTCCTCTGTGGTGAAAAATGCGGAGCCGGCCCCGCCGCAGATCGCCGACGACGCACACCGAAACCCGTCGAGCACGAACAGGTTTGACTTGGCACCGCCCCCCCGACACATTGTGACCCCGCGTCACGCAGCCGGTCGCCCCAGTACATGTCACGTTCGCTCCCCTCGTTGGCGCAGTCGCTGAGCGCCGCACCGGACCTCGATGCCGCCCTCATTGCGCTGGGGGGCGCGCTTGCCGA
>DASSBZ010000073.1:0-5220 GCA_035698205.1 Gemmatimonadaceae bacterium
GGGCGCGGTCTGCCGCCCCGGAAGGGGCGAGCTCCCCCGGGGCGCGGGCTGCCGCCACGGAACGGCCGGTCGTCGCCGCCGCGGCCGCCGCCACGGAACGGCCCGTCGTCACCGCCGCGGCCGCCGCCGCCACCACGAAACGGGCGGTCTCCCCCCGAGCGGGGGCCACCACCACGGAACGGCCGGTCGTCGCCGCCACGGCCGCCACCGCGGAACGGGCGATCTCCCCCCGAGCGGGGGCCGCCGCCACGGAACGGCCGGTCGTCGCGGTCGCCGGCGCCCCGTCGTGCCGGGGGACGGCCACCCGGCCGCTCGCGATCCCGGAACCCTGGCTTGCCCGGACGCGGCGGGCGGTCACCGCCGCGGTGCTCGCGCGATCCGCCGTCCACGCCGCGATCCTCACGCGCCATGACGCGACGCCCCTTGACGGTCACGCCGGTCATCTTCTCGATGACCTTGGGTGCCAGATGCGACGCGATCTCCACCAGCGAATGGCGGTCGCGGATGTCGATCTTCCCCACGTCGCTGCTGGTGATGCCGGACTCGCCGGTGATGGCGCCGACCAGGTCGCCGGGGCGCACGCCGTCGTCGTTGCCGATGCTGAGGAAGACCCGCGTGTACGCGCCGGCGACGCGCGAGGGCGCGGCGTCGCGCGGTGCCTCGGAGCGCGCGGCCGGCGCCGGTGCCGGCACCGCCGAGGCGCGCGTGCGTTCTCGCTCGTAGAGGCGCAGGGCGGCGGCGGCGATCTCCACGCCGTCGAATTCGTCGAGCAGCGGCTCGAGCGCCAGCACTTCGCGGGCGGGGAAGGCGTCGCCCAGCTCGGCGCGCAGCATGTCGCGCAGCCTGTCGGCGCGGGCGCGCGCCCTGGCGACCGCGGGGGAGGCCACCCACGGCGTGACCGTGCCGCTCGACAGCGCCTGCAGCCGCGTGCGTTCGTTCCGGGTGACCAGGGCGAGCAGGTGCGTCGGGTTGGCCGCGCCGACGGCGGCCAGCTCGGCGGGGGTGCCGGGGAGGTCGTAGAGCACGGCGAGCGTGACATGCTCGGGCATCTCGCCACGGCTCACGCGCACGAGCGCATCGTCGTCCCCGTATCCCATCGTGCCTAACGCGTGCGTCGCTGCCGCGGCGGCGTCGTCGCCCCAGGCCACGACGAGGGCGGTGGGCGGATCGATCTCGTCGAGCAGCCGGCGCAGGTTGGCGTCGCGCATGACGGCCGAGGTCTCCACATAGCGCAGGTCGACCGCCTCGGCGGCGTCCGCTTCTGCCGTCGCGGTGGGGCGGGCGCGCCGGGCATGCCTCGACACGAGTTCGCGCACGCTGTCGGTGAGGTGGCTCGTGACCACCACGCGCGCGCTCTCGCGTGGTGCATCGGCGAGCAGCGAATCCAGGGCGTCCCCTTCGCCGGCGTCGAGCAGGTCGCTCGCCCAGGCCAGCACGATCACCGAAATGTCATCCACCTTGAGCGCGGCCGACTGCCGCAGCGCGGCCGCCACGCGGGGGGTGGTTACGGCTGCCCGGATGCCGCCGGCGCGCAGCAGGCGTGCGCCTCGCCCGGCCGCGGTGAGTGGCACGAGTGCCGCACCGGGAGTCGCGTCGGCGAGGTCGCGCGAGGCGCGGGCCAGGGCCATGGCAGACTCCGCGTCGGGTGCGAGCACCAGCGCCTCCAGCGGACGATGTCCGCCATTGTCCACGTCGTCCGCACTCTCGACGGTCAGCCGCTCCAGCGCGGCGCGGCCGATGCGCTCGTCGCCGCGTGCGTCGCGTGCCATAACGTGAACGGAATGTCCGGCGGCGCGGGCAGCGCCGGTCGGTTCGCGATCGGATTCAGGCACGGAACACTCGGGGATGAAAATTGATGGCGCGGCGGTGGCCGCGTTACGTTCGTGGGGAGTCCCGAAAGATAGCCAATTCCCGGCTCTTCCTGCATTGGGTCGACTCCGAACCGCCGAATGCCGAACCTCATCGAGTTTTCCGACAACGTCGCCGAACTGCGCGAATCGGCGACCATCGCGGTCTCCCAGCAGGCGCGAGCGCTCCGGGCCGCCGGCCGAACCGTGCTCGACCTCGGTGCGGGGGAGCCGGACTTCGCGACCCCGCCCTGGATCGTTGATGCCGCGTCGAAGGCCCTGCGCGAGGGCGCGACCCGTTACACCGCAGTCGCCGGCATCCCCGCGCTCCGCGAGGCCATCGCCCGGGCCGCGACCGCGGAGAGCGCCGCGGCGGGTACCGATGGCGTGGAGGCCGACCAGGTGATCGTCTCGACGGGCGCCAAGCAGGCGCTGTTCAGCGCCTGCTTCGTGCTCTTCGGCGCCGGCGACGAGGTACTCGTGCCGTCACCGTCGTGGCCCTCGTACGACCAGATCCTTCGCCTCGCTCGCGCCACGCCGGTGCCCGTACCCGGTGATCCGGAGCGCGGACTCCGCATGAGCGCCGATGCCGCGCGCGACGCAGCCACGCCGCGTACGCGAGGTCTCATCCTCAACTCGCCCTGCAACCCCACCGGCGCGGTGTATTCGGCCGAGGAGCTCGGCGCCCTGCTGGCGCTCGCCGCCGAACGCGACTGGTGGGTCGTGAGCGACGAGATCTATCGGGGGATCACATTCACCGCCGACGCGCCGTCGGCGCTGCACGTCGCCGCCAATCGCGATCGACTCGTGGTGGTGGACGGCGTGTCCAAGCGGTATGCGATGACGGGCTGGCGCCTGGGATGGGCCATCGCCCCGCGCGAGGTGATAACGTCGATGACCGCGCTGCAGTCGCAGATGACCTCCAACGCCACCACCGTGTCGCAGCACGCCGCGCTCGCTGCGCTGTCGGACATTCCGCGCGCGACGGTGGATGTGCAGCGCATGTGCGGGGGCTTCCGCACACGACGCGACGCCGCTCGCACGATCGTCATCGAGGCGGGCATTCCACATGTGCCCCCCGATGGTGCGTTCTACCTGTTGCTCGACGTGGGTGCTGCGGCGGCTGCCCGTTCCAGCACCGACGGCGGCGATATCGGAGGAACCGGCTTCGCCCGGCGGCTGCTCGATCGCCACGGTGTGGCGACGGTCCCCGGCGAGGCGTTCGGCGCGCCCGGCTGGCTGCGCGTTTCGTACGCGGCACCAACGGACGACGTGGTGGAAGGGGTGCGGCGGGTCGCAGCGCTGTACCGTGCGACCGACTGAGCGCGACCGATGGACGTCGATCGCCGGTCACGTATGCTGTGCTGGCGTTGTGCTGATCATGGGTGCGACGATTCGGCGCTGCGTACCACTGACCGATGGCGAACACTGGGAGCAACCTGACCAGGAGCAGTCATGGCGCTATCCATGCGGGTTCAGCCGACGGACGAATCGGGGAGCGGGAGCAGGGTGGACTATCGCTGGGATCGTGACACCGATATTCTCAGCGCGCAGGTGCGGCGAATGGCGGTTGTGAGCGATGGCGGCACCGGCGCGATGGAAATCGAGGGGCGCGACGGCTCGTGGCTGGTGCTCGACGTGGAATCGGGTACGATTCGTGGTGTCGAGATCGCCGTCTGGCCACGGGTGCTCAGGCGGCGTTCGCTCACACCGCCCGATTCCGTGTGCGACGCGCGCGTGCAGATCGGCGGCGACGCGAACGGCGACGTCCTCGCGCTCGAGATGAACACGTTCGTGCACGCCGAATCGGATGAGCATGAAACCACGCTCCACTTCCGCCTCGGCAGGCGCCGGCCGTCGCGCACGGTGCGCATCGCGAGCGAGATTCTGCTCGACATCGACGACACCGAGCGGCTTGCCGGTGTCTGGCTGCTCCGCGTTCCCCCGTTTCCCGAAGACGAATCGTGATCACGACCATCGTACTGATCAAGGCTGATCCGAAGCAGATCCCGGAGACCGCCAGGCAACTGGCCGGGATAGACGGCGTGCAGGAGGTCTACTCCGTTTCCGGCGAGTGGGATCTCGTGGCCATCGTCAAGGTGGCCGAATACGACCTGATCGCCGAGGTCGTCACCGAGCGCTTCCCGGCGGTGGCCGGCGTACTCAAGACGCAGACGTTGACGGCGTTCCGGGCGTACTCGCGCAAGGACCTGGAGCAGGCCTGGGACATCGGCGTCTCATGATGGCGCTGCGCGTCGCGCACCCTGAGGTCCGCACGCGCCGTTCATCAGCCGGCGGTCAGGGCGCCTGCGGATCGAGGCACCAACTGGCGCGCCCATGGAACACCTCGGTCCACTTCCCCACGCGAAGCGAGAGGATGATCGGATAGGTGTCGCCGCCAAAGCGCCACCCTTCCATGAGGAGCTCGTCCACGCCGTCGCCATCCACGTCGAGGTGATCGACGTACCGCCGAAACTCGCGCTGCCCCACGGGTCCGGCGCCGGTGAGTGCATACGTGGCCTCCCATCCCCCGTCCTTGCGGTCGGAGACCACCATCACATGTGTCGACGCCACCTGTCCTTCGACCTTGAGGTCGAGGTACCAGGCCACGAGCGTGGGGCTCTCGCTCGCGCCCGTCCGGATGGCGGCATAGCGAAAGGACTTCTCGTCGAGGTCGGCTTCGGACAGGCCGGCGTTCCGCACGGTTTCGTGCGCGGCTTCGCGGGCGGCGGCTTCCAGTTCGGGAGACGGCGTCACGGTCGGCCGGATGGCCGGGGTCAAACCGGGGGTGGTCGCCAGGAACTCCACCGTGTAACCGACGGTGGCGGCGGTGGCGAGCGTGACCGCCGAGAGGGGGCGCAGCCGCGAGCAGCCTGGGAGGGAGTACAACGGCTCTTCGCCGGCGGACCACATGCCACGACGCACCGAGGCGGAGCCGGCGAGCGATCCGTCGCGATACAGGGGGTAGGAGGTGCCGGCGCGGGCGTACATGGCGTCGAACCGGTGCCATCCGGCGTCCGAGAGCTCGATCGGCTGCAGCGCGCCGCCCACGATCGCCGCGATGGGGATCATGCGCGGATCGTCCCGTTCGCCGAAGAGCTGAAAGACGATCTCCGGCTGCTTCGAGAGGTCGATCGATTCCGTGGCGTTGGCGGCCTGCGCGTCGGATGCGGCGTCGATGGCGCGCGCCTTGTCGCAGGCCACCACGGCCACTAGCATGCCGAGCGTGAGTGCAATTCGCTTCATGGGGGAATTGTTGGCCCGCCCGCCAGGTGCACGCGCAGCCGTCTACCGAACGATCGGATCCCGGGACGCGCGCCGGTGCGCTTCTTCGAGTGCCGCGAGCGCCGCTTGTCCATGACGCTCGCCGCCC
>DASSBZ010000074.1:0-66570 GCA_035698205.1 Gemmatimonadaceae bacterium
GATCCAGACCGCGGCCGCGTTGCAGCAGGCGAACATCGTTCCCGTCCTGAGCGCGGGCGAGACGCACGGGCTTCCCTTCTACATGATGCCGTTCGTCGAGGGCGAGTCGCTGCGCGCGCGACTGGCGCGCGGCCCGCTGCCGGTGGGCGAGGTGATCGGCATCCTGCGGGACGTCTCCAAGGCCCTCGCCTACGCGCATCGCCAGGGCGTCGTGCATCGCGACATCAAGCCCGATAACGTCCTGCTCTCCGAGGGCACCGCGGTCGTCACCGACTTCGGGATCGCGAAGGCGATCAGCGCCTCGCGTACAGCGCACAGCGATGCCACGCTGACGCAGCTCGGGACCAGCATCGGCACGCCGGCCTACATGGCGCCGGAGCAGGCTGCGGGTGATGCGGACATCGACCAGCGTGCCGACATCTACTCGTTAGGCGCGCTCGCGTACGAGCTGCTTGCGGGGCAGCCGGTGTTCGCGGGGCGCACGCCGCAGCGGATGCTCGCCGCCCACATGAGCGAGATGCCGAGGGCAATCACCGAGCTCCGCGTCGACGTCCCGCAGCAGTTGGCGGATCTCGTGATGCGCTGCCTCGCCAAGGATCCCGACGACCGCCCGACGACAGCGACGGACATCACGCGCGCACTCGAGAGCATCACGAGCGGAAGCGGGATGCAGGCGATGCCGGCGGTGCTGCTGGGCGGCCCGGGGATGTTCGGCAAGGCGCTGGCGATCTACGCCGCGGCATTCGTCGCCGCCGCCATCCTGGCGAAGGGGGCGATCGTCGGCATCGGGCTGCCAGAGTGGGTCTTTCCCGGCACGCTGTTGATCATGGGGCTCGGCCTGCCGGTGGTACTCTGGACGGGCTACGTGCAGCGCGTGACGCGCCGCGCGTTCGCCGCGACGCCGACGTACACGCCCGGCGGTACGCCCACGGCGGGCGGACAGGGCACAATGGCGACAATGGCACTCCGGGCGGCGCCGCACGTGAGCTGGTACCGGACGGCGCGCGGCGGCGTGTACGCCATGGGCACGTTCATCGTGCTGATCGCGCTGTTCATGGGCATGCGCGCGTTCGGTATCGGTCCGTTCGGGTCGCTGCTGGCGTCGGGACGGATGAACGCGAGAGACCCCATCCTGATCGCGGACTTCCGGACCTCGAACACGGATTCCACGCTGGGGCGCGTCGTCAGCGACGCGGTACGCGCCGGCCTCGCGGGATCGTCCGCATTCACGCTCGTCTCGCCGAACGCGGTGGTTGGTGCGTTGGAGCTGATGCGCAAGCCGCCCACGACGCGCGTGGATTCCGCCGTTGCGCGCCAGATCGCGCTGCGGGAGGGGATCAAGGTCATCGTGGATGGCGAAGTGACGGGCGTGACCGGCGGCTACATCGTGTCGGTCAGCCTGGTGCGGGCGGATTCCGGCATCGAGCTGGCGTCCTTCCGCGAAACGGGCGACGGGCCGCGCGGCCTGATCGACGCGGCCGACAAGCTCGCGCGCGCGCTGCGGAGCCGCGCCGGCGAATCGCTGCGCGAGGTGAATGCCACCCCGCCGCTGAGACAGGCAACGACGGCATCACTCGACGCACTGCGAAAGTACAGCGAGGGAGTGCGGCTCAACGCGCTGGGCGATCCGCGCGCCGTCGCCGTGGCGCGCGAAGCGGTGGCGCGCGACTCCACCTTCGCGACCGCCTGGAGTCTCCTCGGCGCGGCGCTCTCGAACCAGCGCGCCCCGCGGTCCGCGATTGACTCGGCCCTGTCGCAGGCGTTCCGTTTCCGCGAGCGCGTGTCGCCGAGCGAGCGCGATTACATCGTTGCGCGCTATTACGCGCTCGGCCCCGGACGCGACCGCGCCCGGGCGATTGCTGCCTACGAGTCCATGCTGGCGCGTGGCGACAGCGGCCGCGGCGCGCTGGTGAACCTGGGCGAAATGCTGCGGACGCGGCGGGAGTTCGCGCGTGCCGAGTCGCTGAACGTGGCGAGCTTGCGGACGGCGCCAGGAAGCGCCGTTCCACTCGGCAACATGGTGGAGCTGCAGATCGACCAGGGCAAGTTCGAGGAGGCGGCGGAGACCGCGACACGGTTGCGGGAGGTGTCGCGCAGTTACGGCACGAGCCGGCAGGCTTTCATCTTCGCCGTGCGCGGCGATCGGACGAGCCTGCAGGCTCTGCTGGACACCATCATGGCGCAAGGTGGCGATACCGACCTGGTGCTCATCTTCGACCGCAACCATGCAATCGCCGAGGGGCGGCTGCGCACGTTCCGCAAATTATCAGCGCGGCTCCGAAAAATGGAATCTGCCGACAGCCCCACCGGTAGCGCCGAGACCATCGAAGACGTTCTCGCCGAGATCATGGTTGCCGGACCGGGGACGGCGACCGTGGCGCGGCTGGATTCCGCGACCGTGCACGCCACCGCACCGGCGCTGGCGGAAGTCGACCGGGAGTATGTCTTTGCGGCGGCAGCACTGGCGTACACCGGTGATTCCGAGGGTGCGCGTGCCATGCTCGCGCGCTATCGTGCCGAGGTCTCGGACACGTCGCTGCGGCGATCGCGCGAAAGCGATGTGCACCAGGTCCTGGGGGAGATCGCGCTCGCGGAAGATCGGCCCACCGAGGCGCTCGTGGAGTTCCGGCGGGCGGACGTGGGATCGGACGGTGCACCGGCGCACGAGTGCGCACCGTGCACGTCGTTCGACCTGGCACGCGCGTTCGAGGCGGCAGGTCAGCGCGATTCAGCGATCGTGATGTACGAGCGCTACCTGGCGACGCCGTTCGCGTTCAAGTTCTCGACCGGCCTGGATCCCGTGCTCGTGCCAACGATTCGCGAGCGGCTGGCGATGCTCTACGAGGCAGCCGGAAACTCACGGAAGGCAGCGGAGAACTACGCGGCGTTTATCGACCTGTGGAAGAACGCGGACCAGGAGCTGAGGCCGCGCGTGGATGCGGCACGGGAGGGGTTGAAGCGGGTGTCACCGGATTCGCCACAACGGCACGTCGTACCGCGCTGAGTTCGCAGCCCCGGGAACGAGTGGTCTCCCTGTTGCACGAAGTGTTGCCGGTAATACCTCGTCAGATGAGGCGGGCGGTGCCGGACGCTCAGTCCCGCCGCAGCGCCTGTATCGGCTCGAGGCGCGACGCCCGCCAGGCCGGGAGGTAGCCCGCCCCCATCGCCACCACCGCCAGGAGCGCGACCGTCAGCCCGATGACGATCGGGTCGTTCCCCTGCACGCCGAACAGCAGCGATTGCGCGGCGCGTCCTAACAGGAGCGCGGCGACCAGCCCGATCAGCGCGCCCACGCCCACCATCCGTGCCACCTGCGTGAGCACGATCCCCCGAACCCGGCGGCCGTCGGCCCCGAGCGCCATGCGCACGCCGATCTCGCGCGTCCGGAGGGCCACTGTGTACGAGAGCACGCCGTACAGGCTGACCGCAGCAAGCAAGGTCGCAAGCGCCGCGAAAACCGCCGACAGCACTCCGACCATCCGGTCGAGGTAGACGCTCTCGCGGATCTGCTGCGGGAAGGTCTTCAGCATCGACACCGACAGCGACCGATCCAGGCGCGCGACCGCGGCGGGGATCGCGGAGAGCACAGCCTCCGGTGCGGCGGTCGTCCTGACGTAGTATGCCATGGTGGTCACCGTCGTGTCCTGCCGCCATGGCGTGTACACCAGCGGAGGCACGACACTCTTGACGTCACTGTAGCTCGCGTCCTGCGCTACGCCCACGATCTCGATGTCGAGCGTGCCCTTGGGCGAGTACCCATCGATGGACATCCGCTTCCCGACAGGCGTGGGACCGAGGTTGAACTTCCGTGCGAACGCCTCGCTGACGATCGCGACCCGCGGCGCATCGGCACGGTCGCTGGCGCTGAACTCGCGCCCCTCCCGCAGCGCAATGCCCAAGGTGTGGAAGAACCCCGGGCTCACCTTGTTGAGGCGCGTGTTGACGTCGGTGTCAGGGCCGCGCTCGAATCCCTCGACGCTCACGTTCCCGCCCCATGACGAGCCGGTGAGCAACGGCAACGCCGATCCGGAGACGGACGCGACCCCGGGAACGGAGCGCACCTCCTCCTCCACACGTGCGAACAGTGCACGGGAGCGACCGGGGTCGTAGCCGCTCAGTTCCGGAAGCAGCGTGAAGGTGAGCACGTGCTCCGTCTGCATGCCGAGGTCAACGTCCCCCACCATCTGCAGACTGCGGATGAACAGGCCAGCCGAGGCGAGAAGCGCCATTGACAGGGCGAACTGCGCGGTAACCAGCGACGAGCGAAAGCGCGCCGCCGCACGGTGCCCGCCGGTGATGTGGCCGGCGCCGGAGCGGAGCCTCGCGATGAGGTCGGGGCGGGTGGCGTGCAGGGCCGGAAAGAGCCCGAACAGAAGCCCGGTGCCCAGGGCGACGGCCCCAGCGAACAGCGCCACCGTAGGCCGGATGGCGAGCGAGAGCGCGGCCCCGAACCCAAGGGATGCCGGCGGAATGAAGGACCCGATGAGTCGCAAGGTCGCCCACGCCACCACGAGGCTGGCGAGGCCCCCCAGGATGGCGAGTACGCACGACTCCGTCAGCAGCTGAGCGACGAGATGCCGCCGACTCGCGCCAAGGGACAGCCGCACGGCGATCTCGGTACCGCGCCCCGCGCCACGCACCAGCAGGAGATTGGCGATGTTCGCGCAGGCGATGAGCACCACGAGCCCTGTGGTAGCGAACAGCAGGACCAGCGGGTCCCGGGTCGTGTCGCGGAGGACACTCTGGCCGTGGCGGCCATCGGTCACTCCCACCTCGCGCGCCAGAAACCGCTTCATGGTGGCGGCGCTCATGCCCACCTGCAGTGGCGCATCGCGTTCGGCGAGGATCGGCTGGTAAGCGGCAGTGAGTTCCGCCTGGGCACGTGCGAGCGTCACGCCCGGAGCGAGTCGCCCGAACAGGTACAGCCAGTACCGCCGACGGTTCAGCATCTCCGAGGCTGGACCGAAGTTCGGATCCACCGCCGCCTCCATCGTCAGCGGCACGTAGATGGCGGGACGCCGCCCGAGCGTCGTCCCTTCGAAGCCGGCGGGGACGACTCCGAGCACCGTGAGCAGGCGCCCGTTGACTCGCAGCTGGCGGCCAACGATCGTGGAGTCGGCGCCCAGATGCGTCGTCCACCAGCTGTGGCTGAGGACCGCCACCGGGTGTCCCCCGAGGGTCTCGTCGTCCGCCGCCGCGAACAATCGGCCAAGTGCCGGCCGGACCCCCAGCACCGGGAAGTACGACCCGGACACGAACAGCCCCTCGGCCTCGGCGGCGTGGCGCGTGCCAGACGGCGTGCCGATGCTGGCGAAGAAGGTGCGGTGCGCCGCGATCCCGGCCAGGCCTGTCGGACGCTGCTGGAGATCCCGGAACATGGCATAGCTGAAGACCTCGTCGCACGGTCCCGACATGTTGCACTGGTCCGAGCCGATCCGCGGTCCCGGCGCCGACAGGTTCACCAGTTCCCCGGGCCGGTGCACGGGAAGCGGCCGCAGGAGAAGTTCCTCGAAGACCGAAAATGCCGCCGCGTTGGATCCCACGCCGAGCGCGATGCAGCTGACGGCAGTCAGGACGAAGCCCGGGGAACGGCGGAGTGCGCGGAGCGCCACCCGCAGGTCGCGCGCGATGCCGTCCACCCGTTCCCGGATCCGCCGCTTCTGCTCGCGCTTCGCCGAGGACTGGTGCAGGAGTTGTCGAGATTCCTCGATCGCTCCGAAACGGCGGATCGCCTCGTCGCGCGCCACGTCAGGGGTGAACCCCGCTCGCACGAGCTGTTCAGTGCGCAAGGCCAGGTGGAGGCGGATCTCGGCGTCGGCGTCCGCCTGCACGCGGTCTGGCCGGTCGGTGTCGAGATGGAAGAGGCGCCGGATGCCCGGGCGGATCTCGGACGGTTCCATGAGATTGTCCCTCAAGCAGTTCGCGGTCGGGTTGTCAGGATACCGGTCATCACGTCGGCATACCGCACCCACTGCGCGGTCTCGGCGGCGAGATGGGTTCTGCCCTGGCGGGTGATCCGGTAGTAGCGGGCCCGCTGGTTGTTCGGCGTCACGCCCCAGTCAGCCGCCGCGAGGCCCCGCGCTTCGAGACGGTGGAGCGCCTGGTAGAGGGCGCTGTCCTGTACGCCAATCGCGCCGCCTGACCGTGCCTCCAGCCAGGACGTGATTTCGAACCCGTGCATCGGCGCCCAGGTGAGCGCCTTGAGTACAAGGACGTCGAGGGTCCCCTTCACGAGCGGCATCACGTCGGGCATCGGGCCTCCAGAGATTGAGTACAGACTCTGGAGACAACGGAGGACGGGCCGCGAAGTTTCAGGGTGTGAAGGGCCCGCAGTGGAGAGATACCGACACCGCCTGGCCCGCGCTGCGGCAGGCGGCACCGCCGCCCAGGGTACCTACCACCAAGCAGGACGCCCAGCCGGCCGGTGGCCAACTGGGCGCCGCGGGAGGCACGAAGCCACCAGCTAGCAGCATGAAGCTCGCAGCATGCTGTTTCCTGTTGCAGCGAGCCACGAACTGCGCAGCAGGCTAGTGCACGAATCGCGTCGGCACGTCCTCGAAAGCGCTCACCCGCTCCACACCGCCCGACTTCGCATGTCGCAGCGCCGTCGCCGCGCGAAGCAGCAGCTCCACCGCGTCCACCGATGACTCGCCGAAGTCCGTCACGGCGCAGTATCCGGCGCGCACATCCAGTGCGGGCAAGCGGTTCGACGCGTCGGGCCTCGCATCCGCCATGGTCTCGCGAAGCCGTTCGATGAGACGCAGCGCGCCCGTGGCACCGGTGGCCGGTGCGATGATCGCAAACTCCGTCTTCCCGAGGTGCCCGATGATGTCGGAGATGCGGGCCGTTCGCCGGAACACGTCGCTGAGATGTTCCGCCAGGCGCTCGAACAGCACGGCGGGATCTTCATCGAGGCTCTCGTCCGACGACGCCGGCGAGACAGCGACGCAGGCCAGCGGGGCGCGACGGCGCGATGCCTCGGCGCCAACCTCCTGCGCCCGGCGAGCGAGGCCGCGAACATTGTAGAAGCCGGTTGAGGCATCGAGCAGACTATCCTCGCGGCAGCGGTCGAGCTGCCGCTTGGAGGCGATGAAGTTCTGCAGCTTGAGGAGCAATGCCTCGCTGTCGAGCGGCTGGCTCACGTACTCCCATGCGCCCGCCTTGTACGCGGCGAGCCGCTCCGCTCGCGATGCCGGACCGGCGGTGGTCACGACGATAGGCGTGCTCCGAGAAAACAGCCCGTCCTCGGTGATCAGCCGGCAGACCTCGATGCCGCTCACATCGGGCATTCCGGAGTCGATGATGACGACGTCCGGCTGCGTTCGCCGCGCCAGATCGAGCGCCTGACGACCGGTGTGCGCCCGGACAACCGCGTAACCCTGCGGCGCGAAGATGCTCTCCAGCGAACGTGCCGACCATTCCTGGTCGTTGGCCACGAGAACGAGTGGCGGCGGCGAGAGTCGCTCGCTGTCTGGCATACCGGGCACGGGGAGTGCGAGAGTCACATGAGGAGGCGCTGACGGAAGTCGATCGGTGGTCGACGGGCCGTGATGCACATCTCATGCAGTAAACGAGTCCGCGACTAAGTATCCTCGATACAACGGCTTAGCCTCGATTACACGACACCCGTGAAAGCGGCATGATGCTTGGAAGCTACACAAGCGAGGGAATCATGAAACTGCGACATGGCGCACAAATATTCTGTGACGTAACTCAAGCTTCGGAAATCGCGCCGAGCCGGACGTCGGACGCAATCTTTTGATTCGCCATCGGCTGGAGTTTGCACCTTACCGCGACAGGGTCACGGCCGCTGTTGGTCTGCGACGTGCATCGTGTGGAGCAGCCGCCACACCGAAACATTCGGGGCGCGCCGGGGCGCGAAGGTTGAGATTTGCAACTCGTTCGCTAACATGATGTTATGAGAATTCAGCGGGATTCGCGTCCGTAGCACGTCCGGTGCATCCACCGGGAGTGCAACTGCGCACCGCCTTCATCTGACAGGCATACGAACACATGGGTCGTCGCTCCTTCAAACTGCTTTTCGCGTCCGTCGCGCTTCTCGTCGCGCTGCCCTCGGTCTCCCTGGCGCAGCGACTGACGTCAGGCCCGGTCAGCCGTTCGCTCGCGTCGCGGGAAGATCTCGAGCAGGCGGCCGAGAATGCCGATCTGCTGGCGCGACAGGCGAAGGACGGCGACCTTCGGCGGGCCAAGCTCGAAGAGGCCGCGCGCATCCGCCAGCGGCTCCAGGAGGGAGACTTTCAGGCCGGACACCGGATCTTTCTCTCGGTTTACGGCGATTCTGTGCTCTCCGACACATTCACCGTCCGCGGTGACCGCCAACTTCTGCTCCCCAACGTGCCGCCGATTTCCCTGAATGGCGTCCTGGATTCGGAGCTGGAGTCGTTCCTTACGGAACAACTCGGCAAATATCTGCGGGATCCGATGGTCGAGGCACAAACCCTGCTTCGGATCTCGATCACCGGTGCAGTCGGAGCACCGGGGTTCTACTCGCTCCCCATCGACGTGCCGGTTTCGGATGCGTTGATGAAGGCGGGAGGGCCAACGGGGACGGCAAGCCTGCAGGACATCGTCATCAAGCGGGGCAAGGACGTCGCGATCGAGAAGGAGACCGTGCGGGACGCTGTGCGAGCCGGCCTGACGCTCAGTGACATAGGCGCCAGGCCCGGTGATGAGATGTGGGTGCCGGACCAGTCACAACGCAGCAAGTGGTTGACGTGGGGGCGCGGCACCATCGCGGTGCTTGGCGCAATTGCGAGTATCGCGTGGTTGACCACGCGTTTCTGACATTCGTCTTTCAAGCAGACATGACGCCAGACGTACTTCAGCATTCGAGAGGCAGAATGGAGTCGCCAGTTCCTGGTGTGGGGGGTGGACTTGTGGCGAAGATGCCGTTGCCCGTAAGGCGGCGGCGTCCGCTCAGCGACGCGGTGCCCGATCGCGAGATCGAGCGACTGCGCGGTGTGGAGCCAGCGGTGGCGGCCCCGTTGCAGGCGCCGGAACTCGAGATCGAGCCGCGCACCCGTTCGGAGCGCCTGAATCGTATCGTCAATGTCACGCTCGGCGTGATCGGGCTCGTCATCCTCAGCCCGGTGTTCATCATCGTCGCCATCGCGGTCCGGCTCACATCGCCGGGACCGATCTTCTACTCACAGACCCGGGTGGGGCTCGATCGCCGCTGGCGCCGTACGCTGGCCATGCACGAACGCCGGCTGCAGGACCTCGGCGGACGCGCCTTCACGATCTACAAGTTCCGCTCGATGTTTGTCGACGCCGAATGGCAGACCGGCGCGGTGTGGGCCACGGCCAACGACCCGCGCGTCACGCCCATCGGACGCTTCCTGCGCAAGTTCCGTCTCGACGAGATCCCGCAGCTCCTCAATGTGGTGCGCGGCGAGATGAACCTCGTCGGTCCGCGCCCCGAGCGGCCCAGCATCGTCGTCAGGCTGCGCGAGGACATCAGCGAGTATCAGCTCCGCCAGCGCGTGAAGCCCGGCATCACCGGACTCGCGCAGATCAACCAGCAGTACGACTCGTGTCTCGATGACGTGCGGCAGAAGGTGAAGTTCGACGTGCAGTACCTGCGCGAACAGAGCCTCTGGCTCGACCTGGTCATCATGGTGCGCACGATTCCCGCAGTGCTGGGTCGCATGCGCGGCTGGTAAGCCGGTCGGAAACGCTCGGCATCGCTGCAGCACGAAGGGGGCGGATCCGTGGATCCGCCCCCTTTTCCTGGTCGAACCGGGCCGCCGACATGCGGCGGCCATCAACGCTCAACGCTTCGTGACCGCCAGTCGATTGTAGACCGAACCGATGATGCGTCCGAGCGCGTAGCCGAGCACGAATGCATACACGAAGCCGATCAGGCTGCCGACGAACGTGACCCGGTAGCCCGGAAAGAAGGCCGACAGCAGCTCCAGATGCTGGCCACGGTCGACTCCACCACGCAGTACCAGGATGTTCGTCGCCACAAACAACCCGCCGCCGAGCAGCAGGGCAGCCGCGATACCCCACGCCCGGGCGTTCAGACGCAGCAGCGCGGATTGGACGACGGGATCGGTGCCGGGACGGTGCGGAACGGAATCCATGCTCAGATATGATCGAGGAAGTCTCGCGTCTGCGCCAGCTCGGCACGCGTCCGCATGGTGAACACCGATAGCGCGACCGCCAGGTTCCGGCAGAACGCGAGAAACCAGCCCGCCACGAAGCCGACGAACGCGGCCCACCCCATCCCGATGAGCAAGCCGCTCCACGTCACGCTGTAGCCAATGAAGTACTGACCCAGCAGATAGAGCGGAAAGTTCGACACGGCGGGGATGAGCAGCGCGGCCACCGTGGCCGCGCCAAGCAGGAGCGCGCTGGCAACGCCGACGGCGCACCCGAATGCACGCTTGTGCAGCGGCGCGAACGCCAGGAGCACCTGCCTCTCCGCCGGCGATGGACCGCCGCCGTCAGCGGGAGCCGTGCGGTCGAGCGTGAGGCCGCGAGAGCGTACCGAGGTTGATTCAGGAGATGGCATCGTCAGTCCTGCCTGGTCCACGAACTGCGCCGGTCCTTCTGGGGAACCGGGGGCCAACTGCGGACCCCGACCTCCGCGAACGCATCGACCGTCGGATCCTGTACCGGGGCGCCGAGCGCCTCGTGCAGGAGCAGCCCGAACCCGAAGGAGATTCCGTTCAGAAGATAGTACATCAGGTGCACCGGAATCACGGCCAGGCCGAAAAGAATCCCCCGCTCCCGGAAGAAGAACGCGTGCAACCGATGGTTGATGCCCACCACGATCCCCAGCAGGATCGGGATGGGAACGAGTATCGTCGCGTTGCGCATGACAAGCGCCGCAACCAGGAGCGCGGTGCTCAGCCAGACGAATACGGTATTGAGCTTCTCCGTCCACTTCAGGTTGAGCGTACCGCTGGTCAGCATGGTTCCCCGATGCGCGAGCAGGCGCGCCCACGGGATGCCGCGATCGCGCAGATCGGTACGCACGACGCTGGCGAACGTCCAGTGCTTCAGGTGCGTCACCTGTATCTCGGGGCGCAGCAGGATGCGATACCCGAGCGAGCGGATGCGATGACCGAGTTCGATGTCCTCGATCTGGGGCCGGGCAAAATGCCACTCGTCGTACATGCCGGCCTCCTCGAAGACGCCTCGGCGGATCACCCCGGCCCCCGCCCAGAACGTTTCCACGTCGCCGGCATTGCGCGAGTGAACGTAATGGTGCAGCAGGTTGCGGTACTGCGACATCAGCCCCGGCGCCGGCGGGTGCGTGTCGTAGGCGCCGAATACCGCCGCCACGTCGGGATTGCTCCGGAGCACGTCCGCGTATCGCGTCATCGTATCCGGCTGCACGACGACGTCTGCATCGAAGAACGCCAGGCACTCGCCACGCGCCACCTCGGCGCCGCGGTTGCGCGCGTAGGCCGGTCCGTGCGGCTTGCCCGGCAGGCGAACCACCGTATCGGCGTAGCACGCCGCGATCACCGCGGTATCATCCGCGCTGGCGTCGTCCACGACAATCAACTCCCAGTCGTCGGTGGGCATGTTGCTGGCGCGCAGGGCGCCAAGCGTGCGGGGCAGCATGGCTTCGCCGTTGTGCGCGGGCATGATCACGGAGAAGAACGGGCGACGGTGGCTCATGCGCGTCCGTTCCCTCGCGCCATCAGCGCGCGCAGTCCGCGTGCCCGGCCCCGCAGCCAGAGCCGGCGGCGGAACGCGGCCGACCCCCACGCCTCGAGCCTGCCTGCATCTCGCAGGTAGTACATGTCGATACGCGGCAGCAGATGCACGTCGTCGCGTGCCCCGAGCGTGCGCAGCTCCGTGGTCACGGCCAGTGCGACGTGACGCCGCGCCACGTCGGCCACACCCGCGTTGACGCCGCCGTACGGATAACAGAACGACGACACCGCCACGCCAAGCTCGCCCCGGATGCGTTCGCACGATCCGCCGATCTCGTCTTCGATGGCTGCCACATCGAGCGTGCTCAGGTCCGCATGCCGGCGCGTATGCGACGCGATCTCGAACCCGCTTGCCGACAGTGCGCCGAGCGAGTCCCAGTCGCACAACGGGAGCGTGGGCACGCGCTCGTCGTGCAGGCCGTTCCACGCATTGGTGCCACCCACATGGTCGCTGACCGCGAAGATCGTCGCGCGCATTCCGTGCTCCCGCAGCACCGGCGCGCCGAGCGTCGCGAAGTTCGCGAACGCGTCGTCGAAGGTGATGGCGACGGCGTCGCCGGGCTCGTCATCATGCAGCAGCGTGGTGAGCGCGACGACGCGAACGGGGCCGGCGGCGAGCCAGCGAACGTGCTGCCGAAAGACGTCGGGTGCGATTGACACCGGGGAGCCCGAGTCGTCAAGCGAGTGATACGTGAGAATTGCACGCACCGCCACGTGGTCCCCGCGCTTCAGGACAGCGCCGAGCGTTCGCTCGACGAACCGGCGACGGAGGAAGGCCAGATTCCATTGCCCCCCTGCCGCGCACGCTGGTCGGCGACGACGTCAGCGATGATCTTCGAGAGCGGTGTTCGCGGCCGGAAACCCGTCATCGCCTCCAGCTTCGAGACATCGGGTACGCGTCGCATCATGTCCTCGAATCCGGCGGCGTACGCTTCGGCGTACGGCACTTTCTCGATGACCGACGAACTGCCGGCGGCATCCCTCACGAGCTCGGCCAGCCGCGCGATGGTCACCTCCTCGTCGGAGCCGATGTTGAACACCTGCCCCACGGCCGCCGGCGTATCGATCAGGCGCGTCACCGCCTCCACGGCGTCGGCCACGTGGCCGAAGCATCGCGCCTGTTCGCCACTGCCGTAGACGCTGATGGGCTCTCCGCGCACCGCCTGCGCCGCGAACGACGGCAGCACCATGCCGTATCGGCCCGTCTGCCGAGGTCCGACGGTGTTGAAGAAGCGCACCACGATCACGGGCACCTCCTTCTCGCGCCAGTAGGCCAGCGCGAGCCACTCGTCGAGTGCCTTGGAGCAGGCGTACGCCCATCGCGAATGCGAAGTGGGGCCGAGCTGCAGGTCGTGGTCCTCACGGAAGGGAATCCGCGTGGCCTTGCCGTATACCTCGGACGTGGAGGCCACGAGCACCAGCTTCTGCTTTTTGGCGGCGGCACCGAGCACGACTTCGGTGGCGCGAACGTTGGTCTCGATGGTGTGTACCGGCCGTTCGACGATCAGGCGCACGCCAACGGCCGCGGCGAGGTGCACCGTGAGATCGCAGCGATCCACGAGCTCGGTGACCAGCGGTACATCGAGCGCCGACCCGATCCGGTAATCGAACCCGGGGCGTCCGATGAGGTGTGCGACGTTCTCCATGCTGCCGGTCGAGAGGTCGTCGAGCACCAGGACGTGGTCCCCCCGCGCCAGCAGATGCTCGGCAAGGTGCGACCCGATGAATCCGGCACCGCCGGTGATGAATACCTTCACGCCACTTCCTCCAGGCTTGCCAGGCGTTCGACCAGGTGATCCTGTCCGCGCCGCTCCGCCGCGCGGCGCACGAGATCCAGGTAGCGCGGAATCACCGCACTCTCCGACCAGCGTTCCACGTAGCCACGATACCCGGCCGCCGCCAGTCGCTGGCGATGCGGCCGATCGCTGCTCAGGCGATGCAGTGCCGCGCGCAGTTCCGACGCGCTCTCGAACAGTTCGCCGCCGCCCGACTGCTCCACGATCTCCGGAAAGGGGCCGAGTCGTCGCGCCACCACCGGCGTGCCCTGCCGGAACGCCTCGATGATCACGATGCCGAACGTCTCGAAGCACACCGACGGGACGACGAGTGCTATTGCATGCTTGTAGTAGCGACGCAGCGCCTCTGGCGCAATGCGTCCGAGGAACCGGACGTTGGGAAGCCCCTCGGCGAGGGCGCGAAGCACCGGTGCGTGATCACCGTCACCGGCGATCACGAGGTCCGCATCCGGAAAATCCCGGAACACGGGGATCACGTCGTCGAGTCCCTTGATCTTCTCGAGCCGTCCGGCGAAGAAGAAGTACGGTCGCTCCTGTGGCGCCGCGCCGACCTGGTTGTCGCCCGGTGCCGGATCGGGGAGGAAGTACGGCAGCACCTCCATCCCGCGGCGGAGGCCGAACTCGCGATGCTTGTCGCGGGAGAACTCGCTCATGGCGATGAGGGTATCGACGTGCTCGAGTTCGCGCTCGAGCAGGCCGGTGGAGCGCCAGAGCTGTGGCGGGCGACTGTAGGTCAGTTGGCAGCGCACGCACTCACGCCCGTCGCACCGTTCACGTCCGTGGCGCCAGAGCACATGGGTGGGGCACACCAGCCAGTGCTCATGCGCCATGTACAGGGTGACGACGTCGGGCGCCATTCCCAGCAGTCGGGGGCCACCCACGAGCGAGACGTTGTGGAAGTTCACGACGTCGAAGCCGCCGTCGTCGATGAGTTGGCGGATTCGCCGCTGGTGAACCACGGGGCGTCCGAGCTGCTGCACGAGCAGCGGACCGGCCATCCCCCAGCGACTCTCGAGCGGCACGACCCGCACCCCCTCATCGTCGAGCACCGGCTCGGGGGCAACGTCACGCGCGAGCGCGCGGTAGGCGTCGGCGTCATAGGCCACCGTCACGTGGTGCCCGCGACGCACCAGCGCGCGGGAGAGACGCTGCACGCCAATGGCGTCCCCGCCAAAGCTGAGCGGCGGGTAGAACGTCGTCAGCATCAGGAACCGAAGGCCGTGATCGCCGCTCATGCGGCTTCCCCGACCGGTCTGACTCACGCTGGCGGTGGCCTCCATGTCGGCGCGCACCTGTCCTTACGCACCCGCGGAGATGCGCTGCTCGCGCCCGGGCGGCTTGTGCGCGTCGGCTGCGCCGGTCTCGACGCGCTGTTCCTCGTGGTATTCGAAATCCGTGTTCACCGCCCAGAGATCATGACTCGCTCCACGCATGTTCTCGATCGCGAACATGGCGGTCAGCATCGAGTGATCCTGGTTGTTGTACTTGTGCATGCCGTTGCGACCGACCGTGTGCAGGTTCGGGATCGGGTCGATGAAGCGGCGCACGGTCGCGAGATGATCGGCATACACGGAATCGTACACGGGATACGCCTTCGGCATGCGGACAACGGTGCCGTCCACCACGCGGGACGCGTCGGCGAGCCCCAGCTGGCCGAGTTCAGCGGTCGCCAGGGCCACGAGGTCCTCGTCGGCGCTCGACCAGAGCCCGTCGCCTTCGAAGCAGAAGTACTCCAGCCCCAGACAGGTCTTGCCGGGCTGGGGTACCATGGCACGGCTCCAGTTGTTGAAGTTCTGGATGCGCCCGACCTTCACCCCCGGCGTGTGGATGTAGATCCAGTTGTCGGGGAAGAGATTCTCCTCGTCGATGATGAGCGCGACGGTGAGGAAATCGCGGTAGTTGAGCCCCTCGGCAGCGGCGAGGATGTCGTCGGGTGCCGCCGGCTCGATGCTCCGGACGAGATGGCGGATGGGCATGGTGCTGATGACGTGATCGGCCTCGATGCGCCGGTCGCCGAGCGGCGTGCGCGCGCGAACGGCGCAGACGCGGCCGCGGTTCAGCTCGAGCGCCGTGACGTCGTGGCGCATCAGCACCTCGCCGCCCATCTCGCGGATCTTCTCCGTCGCCATCTCCCACATCTGTCCCGGCCCGAGTCGCGGATACTGGAACTCGTTGATGAGGGTCTTGATCGAGTCATCCCGCTTCTGCAGCGAAGCGGCGTTGAGAATCGCCTTGGCCAGCGACAGCCCCTGGATGCGCTGCGCCGCCCACTCGGCGCGGATCTCCGTGCAGGGGATGCCCCACACCTTCTCCGTATACGTCTTGAAGAAGGTGCGATAGAGCCGCTTGCCGAACCGGTTGGACACCCACTGCTCGAGGTTGTCCTCCACCGGATACGGGCGCAGGTGGGACTTGAGGTAGCTGATGACCATCAGGATCGACTTCCAGATCCCGAGGCCCATGAGCGCGTTCTTGGCCTTGAGCGGATAGTCGAAGTAGGTACCGCTGTAATGGATTCGCGAGAGACGCGGCACCGAGATGAACTCCGGGCCGAGGATCTCGTGCCAGAGTCGTTCGACGGGGGCGATCTTGGTGAAGAAGCGGTGACCGCCGATGTCGAAGCGATAGCCCTTGTACTGTGCGGTGCGCGAGATGCCGCCGACGATGTCATCGCTCTCGAGCACCGTGACCGCGGTGCCCGACTTGGCGAGCAGGTAGGCGGCGGTGAGACCGGCCGGACCCGCGCCGACGATCACCACCCGTTGCCCGGCGCGAAGCGGCGCCACCGTGCGCGGTACGCTTGCAGTGGGGAGCGACGCTGTCATCTGCGTCCTGCTGGGCATGCAGCCGCGCACGCGCGGCGGGGCGTGGGAGCCGACACCTACAACTCGTGCGCGACGGTGCCGTCGCGGGCCAGGGGAACGTCGCGTGAGCGGCGAACTATCGAGACCTCGCGCTCCGTTGCCGGGCGACGCCCCCGCGACTCCGGGACGCCTCGTTCATCGCTGCGTCGCACCGGACGCTCGACATCGAGCGCCGTCGGCTCCGCGCCGACCACTGGTGCGTACGCATCGAGCCAGACACCGTCGCCGGCGTCGGTGTCGGTGCGGAACGCCACGACATCGCCACGCGCCGCGGCCATTCCCTCCGCACGCATCTGAGCAGGCGTGCAGCCCGCCGGCACCTCCAGCAGTTGCCACCCGAGTTCATCGATCACCGGAAGCTTTATCCAGCCCGGCTCCGCGACGCGCACCACAATTACCTCCGCTTCCATCGCGTCGCAGGCGGGGGCGAGATGTCGCAGGATCGCTTCCGCCATCGCACGGGGCGACGTTGACACGAGAATGACGCTCAACGTCGCTCGATTCGACGATGAACGGCGACCGTGAAATGAGTGCGAGGAGCGAGAGCTGGACGGCAGCGTCATTTTATCCATGAAGGAATTTGCCGGCTCAAATGCAAAGCCGACGCCCGTACGCGTCCGGAATATCCGCTCGCAGGTGAAATTGCGTAAGACGTTGTGTCACAACGATCGACGGCGGTAGAATCGATCTGGACTCCAAGCCTTGGCGCAAGAATCTCGCCCGTTGTGTGGCGAGCCCGCTACAGCGTTTCGCTGCATGGATCCTCGCCCGTCAGCCCCGGCTTGTCGTCAAGGTCACCGCGAGACGGTGATTCGCACCGTGTGACACACTCGACGCCGTTGCCTGCACGCCACGCGTACGACCCGCATGAAATCCGCACGGATCGGCCTAACTCCACACCATCATGACGGTTAGACGACTGTTGACGCCGACGCGACCGCCACCATGCTTCTTGCGTTCCCGTTCACAGCTTCAGATGACCCGTCGCGCGCACCGCCCATCCTTCCGAGACAGCATGATGTCGAACCGAACCCGTGTGGCTGCAGCTTCATCGCCCCTCGCCCGGCGCTGAAGGCGTGCCCGCCGACGCAACGACGGTCAGTCGCCCGCTGCGCGACCGTCTGATCGATGCCGCGCGCCGCTTCCTGCCGCGATCGGTACGCAATGGTGTGGTACAGGCGCAGCGCCGGCTGAGGCTGCAATGGCCGCCGCGAGGCGCCGTGCGATTCGGCTCCTTCCGACGACTGTCGCCGATCAGCCCGGTCTTCGCGCTCGACCGCGGATTCCCGATCGAACGCTACTACATCGAACGGTTCCTGCGCGGGCATGCGAGCGACATCCGCGGCCGCGCGCTGGAGTTCGGCGACACGTTCTACCTGGACAGGTTCGGCGGCCCCGCCCTCGTGCAGCGCGATGTGTTCAGCTACGTCGAGTCACCGGGTGCCACGGTGGTCGGCGACCTGGCCGGCGACGGCGACGCGCTGCCCGACGCTGCGTTCGACTGCATTGTCTGTACGCAGACCGTCCAGATGATCTACGACATCCGCCTCGCGATCCGGCGCCTCTCGACAATGCTCAAACCGGGGGGCGTGCTGCTGCTCACGACGCACGGGATCAGCAAGGTGGGCCGTCACCTCGACCGCGACGGATGGGGCGAGTACTGGCACCTCACGAGACAGGCAGCCCGTTCGCTGTTCGACGAGAACTTCGAGGGCAGCTTCGAGATCGAGGCATACGGCAACGTGCTCGCCGCCACGTGCGCGCTCCATGGACTGGCCTCCGAGGAGCTGCGCCCGGACGAACTCGACTACCGCGACCGCGACTTCGATGTCATCATCGGCGTACGCGCGGTGCGTGGCGCCTGATGATGCACCCCGCGGCGTGGAGCAGTACCCTATTTGATGGCGACGAAGCCTTCGAAGCAGAGGTACTTCATGATGGTCATGATGTCGGTGAATCCGGCTCGTCGCATCAACCCGAGGTTACCCTCGGTGGAGAAGGGCTCGAGCACGCCCTTGAGGCTCGAAGTCTTGTTGAGAATCTCGTCGGGGCTGAAGCCGTTGCCGGCCTTGAAGTCGTTGTACAGCGAGACGAGCATGTCCTGGAACCGCGCGTCCGGGCCGCGCACCTTCTCGAACAGCAGGAGCGCGCCACCCCAGTTGAGCCGCTCGTAGAGGCGGTTGAACAGGTCCTGCCTGTGCCGCGGCTGAATGAACTGGATGCAGTAGTACGAAACGATCAGGTCGGTCTTCTCGAAATCGAAGGTGAGCGCGTCTGCGCCCTCGAGTTCGATGTTCGTGATTCCGGTGCAGTGGCTGCGCGCCTTGGCGATCATCGGTTCCACGGGATCGATGCCGATCCAGCGCACACCGGACTTCGTCGCATGATGCTCCGCGAGTTTGCGGATGAGCTGGCCGGTCGAGACGCCGAGTTCGTAGCAGACGCTGTCGTCGTGCACGAAATAGTCGCTGACCGCGCAGACAAGCTCGTGCCCCTTGTCGTACAGCGGTACCGACTGGCGTACATGATCGACAAACGTGTCGGCGACGTTGCCCTGGAATGTCCACTCCGCGCGCCCGGTTTCGATCTCGTTGCCGACTTTCATCTGCCTGTAACCTCCGAATGGACGCGTCGTCCGTTTGACGTGCACGCGAGTCGCATTGCCGCCGCGCGCACGGGTGCGGCGCGGCGCGTACGGACGACGAGCCGCAGGAGCTATTGTTACACCGCACGCTCGAGCGACGCAAGCCGCGATGCGATGGGCACCACGCCACGCCGGAACGGGAGCTGAATGGAACTGGCGACACAGCCCATGTCACAGTGGTCGGGGGTGGAAGGACGTCCACTCGTGATCTCCGGACCGTGCAGCGCCGAAAGCGAAGCGCAGGTCATGGAGACCGCGCGTCGCCTGAGCGCCCTGCGCGTCGATTACTTCCGCGCCGGTATCTGGAAGGCGCGCACGCGCCCGTCCACCTTCGAGGGGATCGGCGAGACGGCGCTCCCGTGGCTGCGCTGCGCCGGCGCCACCTACGGCATGAAAACCGCCACCGAAGTCGCCACCGCAAGACACGTCGAGCTGGCGCTGGAGAACGGGATCGACCTGCTCTGGATCGGTGCCCGTACGACGGTGAATCCGTTCTCCGTGCAGGAGATTGCCACCGCGCTGCGCGGTACCTCCGTTCCGGTGCTGATCAAGAATCCCACCAGCCCCGACCTGGCGCTCTGGCTTGGTGCCGTCGAGCGCGTGTACGGCGCCGGCGTGCGCGCGCTCGGCGTCATTCACCGCGGCTTCACCACGGCCGGACAGACTCGCTTCCGCAACACCCCCATGTGGGACCGCGCCATCGAGTTCCGGCGCATGCTCCCCGACGTGCCCATTCTCGCCGATCCGAGCCACATCTGCGGGAGGCGCGACCTGCTCCTCGAGATCGCCCAGACCGCGATGGATCTCGGACTCGACGGCCTGATGATCGAGTCACACCCCAACCCGGACCAGGCGTGGAGCGACGCCACGCAGCAGATCACCCCCGAACGGCTGGGCGAGCTGCTGGCGCGCATGGTGGTCCCCGCGCCCGGATCCAACGCCGCGGCGTACTCCGCGGCCATCGAGGCCCTTCGCGACCAGATCGACCACGTCGACCGCGAACTGCTCGACCTGCTCGGCCGCCGCATGCAGGTGGTCGACCAGATTGCGCGTTGCAAGAAGGACAACAACGTCACCGCGCTCCAGGTCGAGCGCTGGCGCGCGCTTCTCGATGACCGCGTGAGCCAGGCCCGGTCGCTGGGACTTTCGGCCGACTACGCACGGGCGCTCTACGAGATCATCCACGTCGAATCCGTGCGCCGCCAGAGTGCCCTGATGCACGCGGGCGACGAGCCGGCGGATACGCCGCCCCCTGACGCGACGGCGTAGCGCGCGAGTCAGACGTCGAGCGACAGCTGCCAGCCGGGGCCCCGCCTGAGCCCCCGCATGACGAACAGGCACGCGCCGTAGATCAGCGCCGCCACGGGAACGGTCACCCAGAGCGACGACGCCGGCATGGTCCGTACGGCGCCCCACATGATCAGCACGGCCACCGCCGGGCGCCATCCGCGTGCGAGCGGCGGCCATGGAAAACCCAGCGAATGCGCGGCCGTCACGCAGAGCACCAGTCGAATCGCTTCGGTGAGCAGCGTCGCCGAGGCCGCGCCCATCATGCCGAATCCGGGAATGAGCGACAGGTTGAGCACCACGCTCAACACTGCCGACAGCGCCGAGATCCTGAAGACCATGCCTTCGCGACGACGGGCAAGGATTGCGCACGAGGCGATGTCGCGAAGGGCGAACAGGGGCACGGTACCGAGCAGGACGACCAGCACCGGAATCGCGCTGATAAACGAATCGCCGAACGCCAGTCGCACGAGCGGACCCGCGATGAGCGCGCCGCCCACTGCGACCGGCAGCACCACTGCCAGCATGCGGGCGATGGCGTCGCGGTAGAGAACGCGCTGCGCATCGACCGCGCCGTTGAGCCGCGCCAGCGCGGGCAGGAGCGTGAGGAGGTGCGCGCTGCTGATACTGATCAGGAAGCTGATCAGCGCGTACGCGGCGGCATAGTAGCCGACCAGTTCGCGGCCGCGCAGGAGCCGCAGGAAGATCAGGTCCGAGTTGAAGATGACCAGACCAAGCAGCGTGCTCCCGACGTATGGCGCCACATGGTGCCTGAGCCGGGCGACCACGGACGCATCCCACCTTGGCCGCACGGGGATTCCGAGACGGCGAACGCGATATGCCAGGAGCAGCGCGGCCACCGAGTCGCCGGTGAACTGCGCCAGCGGCACTCGCCAGAGGTCGCCGGCATCGCGCACGAAGAGGACGACGCCGCACAGCGCGATGAGCTCGCCAAGGGTGCGGGCGGCGCCCACCGCGGCGGTTCGCTCCAGCCCCGTGAGCACCCACCGGGTTCCCGCGGCCAGCGGCAGCAGCGTCAACGTGTAGAGCGCGATGATCCGTCCGTCGGGGGCGCTCCAGAGCAGCGCAAGGAGTCCGCAGGTGGCCACGAGTCCGAGCGCAAGCACGAGGCGCAGGGCGAGCAGGGCCGGCACCAGCGCGTCGAGCGAGCCGCGAGCGGCCGCGACCTCGCGAATCCCGACGCCGAGGTCGATTCCGGCGTCGGCTACCCGGCCAAGGTAGAGGACCACCGCCAGCGCAAAGGCGATCATGCCGAACGCGGCGGCATCGACGCGATGAGCAAGAACCGCCATCGTGACGAACGCGGTGCCTCGCGCCAGCGCCTCGCCCGAGCCAAGCAGCGCGAAGCGACGCACGACGCCGGCGTGTTCGCTGGCAGAGTTCACGGTTGGTTCGTCACGATCGCTGATTCGACGGGGGTGGCGGTGAGGTAACATATTTGGGCAACCGTAGCCCCGGCGCCACGATTGCCACCCGACGAGCGCTCGCGACAAGGCGGCGTTACACGCGCAACTGACGCTCGGGATTGGAGTTGGATTCGTACAGCGGACTGCGTCAGCCGATCCACGGTTCTTGCGGAAAGACGGCCGCGACAGAGCACCACGCTTTCCCCTTCTCACGATTCCCGCCTCCGACCGGCCCCTCATGACCCTTCAGCAACCCGGCAGCACGGCGTCCGCGGAGGGTGCGCCGATCGCTCCCGTCGATGGACTTCGGGCAACCACGTCCGTCTGGCTGCGGTTGTTGCGCCCGCGTCAGTGGCTGAAGAACGGATTCGTGCTCGCACCGCTCCTCTTTTCGGGGCGAGCGACCGACACCGGGGCGGTCGTGGCCGTGCTGGCGGCGTTCGCCCTGTTCTGCGCGTTGGCGAGCGGCGTCTACATCCTCAACGACGTCGCCGACCGCGAAGTCGACCGCGTACATCCGGTCAAGCGGCAACGGCCGGTGGCCGCCGGCATCATCTCGCCCACCGCGGCGGCCGCCACGGGTGCGGTGCTGATCGTGGCAGGCCTGCTCCTCGCCTTCATGTTCGATCGGGGGGTCGGGCTGGTCGTGTCCGCCTACGTGCTGCTCAACGTGGCGTATACGCTGTATTTCAAGCGCGTGGTCATCCTCGATGTGTTCGCCATTGCCGCGTTCTTCGTGCTGCGGCTGCTCGCCGGCACGAGTGCGATCGACGTGGTGCCATCGGTCTGGCTGCTCCTCTGCGGCGGATTGCTGTCGCTGTTTCTCGGCTTTGCCAAGCGCCGTCACGAACTCCGGCTGCTGGGCGACCTCTCGGGAAACCACCGGGCAGTCCTCGGGGAGTACTCCGTTGCCTTTCTCGACCAGGTGTCGAGCGTGCTGCTCGCGGTGACCGTGGTGTCGTACATCATGTACACGCTCACGTCCGACACCGCGGTCGCGCTCGGGTCGGAAGCGCTCGCGTACAGCAGCGCGTTCGTGCTCTATGGCGTGTTTCGTTATCTGTATCTCGTGCACACCGAACGGGGGGGCGACCCCGCCGAGACGTTGCTCGGCGATCGTACGTTGCTGGCCACGGTTGTCTGCTGGGCGCTGTACTGCGGCGTGATCCTCTACCGCCTCACGTGACGCGTCGAGGCCCGTCAGCGTGGCAACTGGTCCGATGAGCAGTTCGACGAACGGCGTCGACGTTGCGCGCGCGCGCAACGCCGCGAACCGCACGCCGGCGAGCGACGGACATCGCGCACGCATCGTCGCCGCGCTCGCCGCGGCCGCGGCGCTTGCACTGCCGCCCTCCGCCACCGCCGCGGCGATCGTCGCGATGGGCGGAGGCGGCGCGAACGCCATGGAGACGCTGCGAGCCGGCGTCTGGCTCCTGAAGCTCGCGCTGCTGCTCACCGCCGCGGCCATCGCCCTGACCCCGACATGGCTTCCGGCTCGCGCCACGCGCGCCGTGTCGCGATCCGCCGCGCCGTCTCGCGTGGAAGCCATCGTGGTCATCGGTCTCGTGCTGACCGGTGCCGCCCTGCGGCTCCACGACCTCGGCGACGGTCTCTGGATCGATGAGATCTACACGCTCGTCGACTACGTTCGGACGCCGATGGCACGCATCCTCACCACCGTGGACAGCCAGAACCAGCACATGCTGTATTCGGCGCTGGCGCGCGTGGCGCACGACCTGATCGCCGACGAACGGACAGCGCTGCGGCTGCCGGCGGCGCTGTTCGGGGTGGCCAGTCTCTACGCCACCTGGCGGTTTTCGCGGGCAATCACGGGTACGGGCGAAGCGATCCTGGCCACGGCGCTGCTCACGATGTCGTACCACCACGTCTGGTTTTCGCAGAACGCCCGTGGCTACACCGGGCTGCTGCTGTTCACCCTGCTCGGCACCACCTGCCTGATTCGACTGCTCGAGGGTTCATCGCGCGCCCCTCGTCGCGATGCATGGTTGTACGCGCTCTGGATGGCGCTCGCCACGTATGTACATGTCACCGCCGCGCTGAGCGTCGTGGGGCACGTGCTGGTGATCGCGATCGCCGCCGGACGCGATCCCGCGCTTCGCGTGCGCGAACGACTGGCGCCATTGCTCGCGGCGCCGGTCCTCGCGGGACTTCTTTCGCTGCTGCTCTACGCGATCGTGCTCCCGCAACTGCTCGAGGTTCTGCTCGTGCCGACCATGCCGGAGACCAGCGTGGAGTGGCAGAGCGTGCGCTGGATGGTCGCGGAAACGCTGCAATCGCTGGGCGGCGCGCTCCCCGGCGGGCTGGTCACCGTCGGCCTGGCCGGGGTGGTTCTGCTCACCGGCATCGCCAGCTATTGGCGACAGGCTCCCGCGACGCTGCTCGCGATGCTGCTGCCGGGGCTGGTCACGGCGGTGGCGGTGGTCGCGATGCAGCACAACCTCTGGCCGCGCTTCTTCTTCTTCAGCGCCGCGTTCGCGGTCGTGCTCGCTGTCCGGGGAGGCGTGGTCCTCTGCCGGGGGCTGCTGGGCTATCGGCACGGCAGCACGCTCGCCTGGACCGGCGGCGCCCTGCTGGTGGCAGGGAGTGCGCTGACGCTACCTCGCGCATGGGCCCCGAAGCAGGACTTCGAGGGTGCGGTTGCATTCGTCGATGCAGCGCGTCGTCCCGGGGACACGGTCATCGCGCTCGATCTCGTGCACGGCATCACGTCGGGCTATCTCGGACGCGACTGGCCGGGCGCCAGCTCGCGAAGCGAGATGGAGTCGCTCGAGAGCCGCGATGCGCGCACCTGGGCGCTCTATACTTTCCCCATCCGTTTGCGCGCTTCGCATCCGGCGATTTTCGACCTGCTGGAGCGGGAGTACACGTCGGCGCGCCGGTTTGACGCGACCGTCGGCGGCGGCGACGTCGTCGTCATGATGCGCGAACCATCGTCTGCCGCGGACCATCCCGACTCGTCCGCTTTCGCCGCTCCCCCTGCCGGGCACGTACCATGAGGAATACCGCGTGATCGAGGACGTTGCCGACCAGGATCTTCGCCGCCTGGACCAGTCAGTGAGCGTGGTGATTCCCGCGTTCAACGAGGCCGCCCACGTGGCCGAGCAGATCCGCGCCGTGCAGGGCGTGATGGACACGCTGGACTGGCGCTACGAGATCATCGTGGTGGACGACGGATCCGCCGATGGTACGGCGGAAGCGGCGGCAACCACCGGTGCCCGCGTGCTGCGCCGTCGACCCAACCGCGGCTATGGCGCATCGTTGAAGCTGGGAATCCGGGCCGCGCAATACGACTGGATCCTGATCACGGATGCCGACGGGACCTATCCCGTGGAGGCGATTCCACGGCTGCTCGCCGACGCCGACGCCAATTCCATGGTGGTTGGCGCACGTACGGGCGCCTCCGTGCAGGTCCCGATCGAACGGCGCCCGGCCAAGTGGTTCCTGCGCAAGCTCGCCAGCTATCTGGCGGGCCAGCCGCTGCCCGACATCAACTCCGGACTCCGGTTGATGCGGAAGTCGCTGGTAAGCCGTTACGAACATCTCCTGCCGTCGGGTTTCTCGTTCACGACGACGATCACGCTGTCGGCAGCGTGCAACGGGCACCCGGTCGCCTACGTGCCGATCGACTATCACGCGCGACTGGGCGAATCCAAGATCCGCCCGCGACACGCGTACGACTTCACGATCCTGATTCTCCGTACGATCGTGTTCTTCAACCCGCTCAAGGTGTTCATCCCGCTGGGAGGCGTGCTGGCGCTCGCCGGCGGCGCAAAGTTCGTTTACGACATCTATCGCGACAACCTGTCTGAAAGCGCGGTGCTGGCACTGCTGGGCGCCCTGGTCGTGTGGTCGGTAGGGCTGCTGGCGGACCAGAACGCACGCATGGCGTCAACGCGATGAAGCTGGCGCTGCGAGTGACGGTGAGCGGTGCACTGCTCGCGCTGCTCATCGCGATCATTCCGTGGCGCGAGGCCTGGGACGGCCTGCAGCGCCTGTCGCCCTGGCACTGGGCGGCGGTGCTCGTGCTGTTCGTGGCGGCGCACCTCCTCGGCACGATCAAGTGGCGGATGATGGTGAACGCCGGCAGGGCGCGACTCGGCTATGTGGACGCCGTGATGTGCTACTTCGCCGGCCTGTTCGCCAACATCTGCCTGCCGAGCATCGTGGGCGGCGACGTCCTGCGCGCCGCGCTCGCGGGGCGCCTCACGCGTCGTCCGGAGGCCGCCGTGTGGGGGGGCGTGGCCGATCGGCTCAGCGACCTGCTGGCGACCGCGCTGCTGATAGTCGGTGGCGCGCTGCTGGCACGCGGGTCGCTTCCCGGCGTGTGGAGCGAGGTGCTGACGGTCCTGCTGGTTGTCGGGCTGGTCGTCGGCGCGTCGGGCGTGCCGTTCCTGCTGCGGCGACCGCTCGCGAAATGGCCGCGCCGTGTTCGACGAGCAGTGGGGCGCAGCCTCGTCTCCTTCCGACGCATGCGTCGCTCGCCGGGCGTCACGGCAATGGCATTGACGCTGTCACTCATCATCCAGGGCACGTTCGTGCTCCTGAACGCGTCGCTCGGGCGGGCCATCGGCGTGCAGGTGGAACTCGCGGTCTGGTTCCTTGTCTGGCCGCTGGCCAAGGTGTCGGGGCTGCTGCCGATCAGCCTTGGCGGGCTGGCGGTGCGGGAGGCCACGCTGGCGGCGTTGCTGCTGCCATTCGGCGTGCCGATCGCATCCGGCGTGGTCGCGGCGCTGCTCTGGCAGACCGTCATGATCTGCGGCGGGTTGATCGGCGGTGCGCTGTGGACGGTCCTCGCCCGGCGCCGGGGCGCCGGCATGACCGCACGCGACGCCATGCGACGCGCACACACCTCCTCACCGGCACATGTCTGAACCGCACGTGGTGGTCCTCGGCGCAGGGCCCGCGGGTGCCGGTGCAGCCTGGCAGTTGCGCAATCGCGCGCGCGCGCGTGTCACGCTGGTCGAACAGCAGCGGGTGGTTGGCGGCAACGCGGGCAGCTTCGAGCTGGATGGCGTGCGGGTCGACTTCGGGAGCCACCGGCTGCACCCCGCCTGTGACGCGGAGGTACTCCGCGACATCCGCACGCTGCTCGGCGACGACCTCCTCGATCGCCCCCGACACGGACGCATCCGGCTCCGCGGCCGCTGGATCCACTTTCCACTGAAGCCGCTCGATCTCCTCCTTCGACTCGATCCCGGCTTCGGCGCGTCCACCCTGGGCGACATGGTGCGCAAGGCAACGGCGCGCACGCCGGTCCATGCCGGCGCCGAGAGCTTCGCCTCGGTGCTGCGCGCCAACCTCGGTCCGACCATCTGCAACGAGTTCTACTTCCCTTACGCGCGCAAGATCTGGGGGCGCGAACCCGATGCGCTGTCCGCCATCCAGGCGCGGCGGCGCGTCTCGGCGGGATCGTTCGGCAAGCTCGTTCGGAAGGTGGCCAGCTCCGTACCCGGGCTCAAGCCGGCCGGCGCCGGACGCTTCTTCTATCCTCGACACGGCTTCGGCCAGATCACGGAAGCCTACGCCGATGCCGCGCGTGCCCTTGGTGCGGATGTCCGGCTCGGCACGCGTGTCACGGGGCTCGTGCCGCCGTCCGGTGATCGTGCGCCCTGGCGTGTCCGGGTGGAGCGCGACGGTGCGTCGCACGACATCGACGCCGACTACGTCTGGTCCACGCTGCCCATTCCCATCATTGCGCGTGCGTATCAGGGCGAGGTACCCGAGGCGGTACGCGCGGCGGCAGCGGCCATCCACTACCGGGCGATGGTACTCGTCTATCTCGTCCTCGACATCGACCGGTTCACGGAGTTCGACGCGCACTATTTCCCCGAGCGCAGCGTTCGCATAACGCGCCTCTCCGAGCAGAAGAACTACGCGGCGCGAAGTGAGCCGGTCGGCCGAACCGTGCTGTGCGCCGAGCTGCCATGCGATCCCGACGACGAGACGTGGGCGCTGCCTGACGAGGCGCTTGGCAACCTGGTCGTTCAGGACCTGCAGCGATCGGGGATCCCGGTTCCGGTGCAGCCGGCTCGCGTGGTCACCCGTCGACTGCGGCAGGCTTACCCCATCTACCTCTCCGGGTACGAGAAACCGTTCGGCGCGCTCGACACATGGGTGGAATCGCTGCCGCGACTGCTCAGCTACGGCCGGCAGGGGTTGTTCGCGCACGATAACACGCATCACGCGCTGTACATGGCGTATGCGGCCGTCGACTGCCTCCGCGACGGCGAGTTCGATGCCGCGAGCTGGCGTCGCTACCGCGACGTGTTCGCCACGCACGTCGTCGAGGACTGACGCAGATGCGCTGGCGACTGTTCCTGACCGTCTGGATCGTCTACGCGCTGCACGCGACCACGAACGTGGTGCGCGAGACATATCTCGCGCTCGCGCTCGCCGAGCACGGCAGCGTACGCGTGGATGAATATCTCGGCCTGCACCCCGACCTGTTCGAGATTCCCGGGCGCGGGTCGTACATCAACAGCAATCCCGGGGCATCCATCGTGGGGGCCATTCCGCTGTTCGTGGCTCGACCGGCGATGGCGGTGCTGTTCCGTCTGAAGCCGGACCTTGTGGCGCCCAAGCCGTCGGCGACATACGACGATCCGCGCCCGAACCGGACCGAGTTCATGAACGAGGCGCGGGCGCGAGGGCTCGATATCAAGCTCGGGCTGGCGGCGCTGGTCACACAGGTGGGGCTCATGGGCCCCATGGGTGCGCTGGCGACGCTCGTCGTGTTTGCGTGGTTCAGCGCTCGCATTCCGGGGCGACGGACAGCGCTCGGCCTCGCGCTGCTGTTTGCGTTCGGGACGCCGACGTTCTTCCGCGCCGCGTTCCTGAATCACAACGCGCTGCTGGCGCACTATACGCTGTTTGCGTTCGTCCTGCTCGCGGGGATGCGTCCACGACGCGATGGTGAGTTGCCGGCGTTCACTGCCGTCGCGGGATCGGGGGCGCTGCTCGGCCTCGGCCTGCTCACCGACTACAGCGCGGCACCGCTGCTGCTCGTGTTCGGCGTGTGGGTGCTGGGCATCGGGTACCGTCGCGCCATGGGCGATGCGCAGCGTTCCGGCGACGGCGAGCGCGCGAGGGGGATCGTCGGCGCGATCCGGGAGGGCGCGTGGTTCACCGCGGCAGCGGCCGTGCCGATCGTGATGCTGCTGGTCTATCAGTGGTGGGCCTTCGGCGATCCCTGGTTCCCGGCGCAGCGCTACATGCCTCCCACGGAGTTCAGTGTGCGGGGGTGGTTCGGCTTCACCGTGCCCACGCTCGACCTGCTGGTGCGCAATCTGGCGGATCCGGCGTACGGGCTGTTCACCTTCGCGCCGGTCCTGCTCGCGGCGGCGGTGGCGCCGTTCCTTCGCGCCGATGCACGCTTCCCGTCACGGTCGCAGCAGGCGGTGATCTGGAGCGCCAGCGGCGCGCTCCTGGTGTTCGCGAGCGCGAACCAGTTCTCGCACCTGCAGTGGAACACCGGAATCCGCTACATGATGCCGGCGGTCCCGCTGCTGTTTCTGCTCGCGGCCCCGGCGCTGCTGCGCATGCCGGTCTGGGGCCGCTGGTCACTCATCGTCGCGACGGTGACCGTCTCGTGGGTGGTATCCATGACGCGCGAGGCCATACCGCGCGCGCTGACACAGGTGTTCGTCGGAGGGTTCGAACTGCCGACGCTCACGGTGCTGCACCGGATGGCCTCGGGCTATGCGCCGTGGCTGGAAGGGGACGTATCGCCGCTGCCGCTCTTTGTGCTGACCGGCGTCGTACTCTGGCTGATCTGGCGCGACGTCAAGTTCGACAGCGCGGTCGACTGACGTCGGCGCGCGACACCGCGGTCGACTTTCGTTCGGTATGGCCCCCCCTGCTACCTGCGATAGATCGTCAGCACGCCCGCGGCGGGAATCGACGCGTTCAGGACGTAGCCATCTCCGAGGATCGCATCAGGAGCATCGATGTCCCATTCACTGGCCGTGGCGTACTTGACGCCATAGGTCCCGGAGGGAAGCCCCTTCACATGGAACTCGCCGGCGCCATCTGCCTTCACCACCACCACGTAGCCACCGTCGGTATTGCGGAATGCGAGCGGTTCGAACGTCGCCGCCGCCGACGTGGCACCAATGCGTACGGCGCCGGCGCGCACGAACAGGAAGTACTGACGCAGCAGCCTGGTTCGGGTGCCCATGACGTACTCGACGTTCGCCCCGCTTCCGGTGACGGCAATGTGCGCGCCGCCCTGCGAGCCATCCCCCCCGCAACCGGCCACCACGTACTGCTGCCACGATGAGTTGCGCCCGACGCCGAGATCCGCGTGCAGATCCTGGTAGCCGCTCCCGATGTGTTCGAGCATCGCGGTGCGAAGCCCCAGCGAAGCGGCCCGCTGCGCGATGTTCTGCAGGGAGGAGAGCGAGACACCGCTGTAACGATGATACGCGATGTCGGTGATGTACTCGCGCACGCGGGGCACGGCGATCAACTGCTCCACGTACGCCAGCGACGTGGTCATGTTCGTGGTGCTGGGCGCGATGAAGTCGGGGGAAAAGCCGGCGGCCTTCAGCCGGTCGCCCGTGGCGACGATCGCGCGGCCGATATCCGCCCCCGTCCAGTTCGTGTTGTCCGGCTCGAGAATGATCTCGATGGCATCCGGCGTCCACCCATAGCTCGAGCGGATGTGCTGAAACGTCGCGAGCAGGAACTCCGCATACTCGGCCGGATTCGTCTTGTGCTCGAACGCGGTGTTGGCAAAGTCCACGTAGTTGAGATTCACGTAGAGTGCCTCGCCGCGCGCCGCGAGTCGCTGCCGCACCGGGTTCACCACTTCCTCGATCACCCGGTCCATGTTCGTGAAATGAAAGCCGCCCGGGGCGATCACCGACGGGTCGCTGTTGTCGTTGACCGGTGCATACCGGTGCGCGCGCCACTCGTCTCGCGAGATGCTGCCGGCCTGCCAGAGCGCAAACCAGTCCTTGTCCCCCTCGCTGCCGGAACGGATCTCCAGGCGCAGGCGGTTGATGCCCACCTCGTTCACGATCCGATCGAGCACGCCCGACTTGTAGCTGCCCCAGTTGGAGCACTCGATCTCTCCCGCTTCGGCCGTCGCCTCCCATCCGACTATCGTCTGGAAGTTCTTCGACGGATCGATCGAGATCGCCGCACCCTTGGCCTCCTGGGGCGGCGGAATCACCACCGGTTGCGTGGGGTCGTCGTGCCCGCAGGCCGGAAGAACAGCCAGCATCCCCAGGAAGATGAATCGATCGGCTCGCATCATGTCCACCAGTCTCTGCGAGGAAATTCGCCCCGCGCGTAAGCCTGCCCCGAATCGCCATGCACTCGCACGCTTCGTACCCGGCGCAGTGCGTGAGCGATGTCACACGGACTCCACCGACCGGGCTCACGAGCTACGGCTCGCCGTTCCGTACTCTACACCACTCCGGTGGTCCCGGTCTCAACGAGCCGATACCGACGAGTCTGCCTTAGCGATGTTCGCTCGCGCGAAGACCGTCACGACGCCGCGCCCGGACAAGCCCACGTTCAGCGCCGCGCCGTTCGTCAGTTCCACATCCGGAAAGTTGCCCCGGGGAGTCGTCGAGGTGGCATACGTCACCCCGTAGCGCCCCGGTGACAGCCCGACGATCGAGGCACGCGCACCGCGCTCCCGGTCGAGCTTGAGCACCACCACCTGCGAACCGTCACGGTTCCGGAAGGCAAGCGGTGTCACCGCGTCGCTCGTGCCCGACGCGCCGATTCGCGTGGCACCCTCGCGCACGTATCGGAAGTACTGCTTGAGAAAGCCCGCGCTCTCCGACAGACGCACCTCGGGCGTCCTCGCCGTGTCGCGACCCGGATCGCGAGCATGGACGTACACGAAGCCACGATCGCGCGGGGGCCACTCCTCGGAAATGCCCGCCAGCACATACTGCTGCCAGGCGCCGGCGCCACCGATCGCGATATCACGATACAGGTTCTGGTAGCCGCTCCCGATGTGTTCCAGCATACCTGACGGGATGCCGAGGCGCCGGGCGCGTTCCCCCAGCGCGCGCAGCGTCTCGTCCGAGGCGCCCGCATATCGATGGTACGAGAGCTCGGCCAGCAGCGGCTCCACGCCCGGCACCGCCAGCATCGCATCCACATCGACGACGGCCTCGCTCATGCTCATGTCGGAGGGCGCGATGAAGCGCGGCGTGAACCCCGCCTCGGAGAGGCGGCGCGCGGTGGCGAGCATGGCGAGCGCAATCTCCCGTCCGTGCCAGAACGGCGTGTTATCCGGTTCGAGGATGACCTCCCAGTAATCCGGGGTGATTCTCCATCGATCGCGCAGGTGCAGCGAGGCAGCGAGCATGAACTCGGCGTACTCCTCCGGATCACCATGGTGCCATTCGCCACCGGCGCAGAGCTGGTCGGTGAACGCCACGTAGTTGAGGTTGATGATCAGCCGCTCACCACGCGCGGCGAGGGCCCGCTGCATGGGAATGACGACGCGTCGAACCTCGTCATCGAGTTCCGAGAAATGGAAGCCAGCCGTATCGATCACCGACGGGTCGTCGTTGTCGTTCACGGTCGCATAGCGCACGCATCGCCAGGCCGGATTGTCGTCCTTCTCCCCCATCTCGCTCCAGTAGTCGCGAGCGTTTTCGGCTCCGCTCCGCACCTCGACGCGGAGCCTGTTGATGCCGACATCATCCACGGCGCGCGCGATCAGGCTGTCGGAGAGTGCCTGGCTCAGCGCGAAGGTCGGACGCGCATTGATGGTCGCCTCCCACCCGGTCATCGTCTGAAACGTTGACTCGGGCTGGACGACTATCGACATGAAGCGCGGTTCGGCCGACGAATCGGCGGGCCAGGGATCGACCGTGCACGCGAGAGCGGCAGGCAGGAGTCCGAGCGCGATGGCAAAGCGCAGCGGGCGGCGGCGGTCAAGCAGGGTGGATATCGAATCTCGAGCACTCACGGATCGATCGCCGGATCGGGCGCGCTCTCAGCGAGGACGCGTCGCAGCGAATCGCGGATCACCGCGTAGGCCGCGTCGTCCGCGAGGTCCACCAGCTCGTCCGGGTCACGCCGCACGTTGAACAGTTCCACCCGCCCGTCCTCGCGCCGGATGAGGTGCCAGTCGTCGGTCGCCACCGATCGCATCCGCAGGAAGGTCTCCGGGTCGAACGTGGGATCGAACTGACGCAGGCCACCGAACCCGCTGATGACCGGCGAGCCGTTCACCGGTTGCCCTCGAAGCGCCGGCACAAGCGAGCGACCGGGAAACCCACGGGCATCGGCGCCCGAGAGTTCGAGCATGGTGGCACCGAGATCCAGGAGCGAGACGGCAGTGGCGACGCGCACCCCGGCGCCGAGGCCGTCCGGCGCGTGGATGAGCAGTGGGACGCGAAGCAGTTGCGCGTACAGACTGTTGCCGTGTCCGGTGAGTCCGTGATCGTTGAACTGGTCACCGTGATCCGATGTGACCACGATGATCGTGCGATCCAGGACGCCGCGCTCGCGCAGGGCGTCGAAGAGGGCGCCCAGGCTGGCATCGATGCGACGGATACCGCCGTCGTAGCGTTCCATCGGCGTCGGCGGTCCGGACTGCGAGTCGCGCCACGGCCCCGGCTCACCGTACGGCTCGTGCGCGTCGAAGAAGTTGAGGAACGCGAAGAATGGCCGATCCCGACCGGCTTCCCAGTCGAGGAACTCGCGAACGACCTCGGGCGCGCGCTTGCGCGGCGAGTATGAGAAGAGCTCCCGCCGCAGTTCGAAGCGCCTCAGGCTCGCGAGTCGCGCGCGCCAGGAAGCCGCGTAGCGTATTTCGTGCACAACCGGCACCTGCGCAATCTCCGACGTCATCAGGATCTGCCTGACCGTGGCGCGATGGTCGACATAACGCTGGAATCCGCGCGCGAGTCCCGACTCGCGATGGGTATACGCGAGATTCGCCACGAATCCGCCCGTGGCGTAGCCCGCGGCCTGAAAGCGCTCGGCGAGCACGGGGAGCGTCGTATCGAAAGGATCCCTCCAGTCGGTCCCCGTCTGCAACGGCAGCACGCCCGTGAACATGCTGGCGTGCGAGGGGAGCGTCCACGACGACGGCGCCCAGGCGGCATCGAACACGGTGGACGACGCAGCCAGGGAATCGAGCACCGGGCTCGTCGGCTGGTTGTATCCGTACAGCGAGAGATTCTGCGCCCGCACGGTATCGAGCAGCAGGAAGAGCACGTTGACCGAACCCGCCGGCGCCGGTGGCACCGCCGCGAGCGCGCGGTGTTCGCGCCAGGTGCGCCACCCCTGGAACCCGAGGGCCATGGCGAGCACCATGGCGCAGAGCGCGACAAGCCAGCGCCGCATGCGCGAACGGATCATCAGCGACCGCGGCTCGGCGAGGCCCGAGAGCCACGCACCAACGCCGAGCGACAGCACGATTTGCGCAAGGGGATGGATCTTCGTCGCGAGAAAAGCAAGCGAGAGCGCGGAGAGCGAAAGCAGGACGAACAGCACCACCCGCAGCGTGACGATGCGCGGGAGCAGCATGTGCAGCAGGGCCACGCACAGGCCGGCACCTCCGATCCACCACGCGTTCGCGAGCGGGGACATCCAGAGGACCTCGCGCGGCATCCACGTGAACCCGTTGAACACGGCCGAGCGCAGCGTATACACGCCGCCCTGCAGCATGCCCGTGACGAGGCCGAGCACGAGTGCGAGTGTCAGCACATCCACCGCCGTCCAACGCCCGGCCGTGTCCCCCCGCCGGATCACGAGATGTAGCCCAGCCCGCTCAACCGCTGCCGGATGATCTCCTCGCCCTCGGCGGACAGGTCACCGCCCGTCGAGGCGTCACGGAGCGAGCCGTCGAACAGCGAACGTCCCTGGAAGCTGTCGGGAATCTCGTAGCCCCCGACCTCGCACAGCGTGGGCGCGATGTCGAGCAGCCGCGCCCCCTGCATCTCCCCGAGCGCCGGCACGTTAGGCGCCGCCAGGATGAATGCCCCGAACTGTGCGTGGTTGCAGTCGTCGGGACCGGTGTCGTTCTCCCGCACGTGGAGGACGCCCTGGTAGCCAACACCGCCGATGGATCGCCAGTCCAGCGCGCCGAAGTGCGCGATGAGATCCGGTGCCACGTTGCGGACCTCGCGATAGATCTCCTGCGGCTTGAATACCAGCGTGCCGAGCGGCTCACCCGCCGGTCCCGTGATCGCCGCGAGCTTCCGCGCAATCTCGTCGCGGAATGACTCGTAGCTCGCGGCGGGGATGGCGCCGGTGGGCTCGCGCCCCTCCACGTTCAGGAATACGCGTGCATAGTAGCCGCCTTCGCTCCACACGGTTGTGCGCGTCCAGTCCACCTTGAGCTTCCCGAAGGGCGTCACCGTGTCGGGATACTCCTCGAGCACCAGCAGCCCCTCCTTCACCAGCCATTCGTTGACGCAGAAGCCGCCGTGCAGCGCCTGCGCGCCGTGGTCCGAGACGACCAGCACGGCAGTTTCGCTGTCGACGAGTTCGAGCAGCTTCCCGATCTCCTCATCGAGATGCAGGTAGAAATCGGAGATCACGTCGCGCCAGGGCGAGTCGGGCTCGTGGTCCGGATGCGATGGATCCATGTACTTCCAGAAGCCGTGATGCACCCGGTCGAGCGCGATGTTCACGAAGTGGAAGTAGTCCCACTCGGCATGCTCCACGTAATGCCGCACCACGGTGAACTGCTTTCGGCTCATCTCGAAGATCTGCTCACGCAGCCAGTCCTTGTCGTTGGTGCGAAACCCCTTCACGTCCACGAGGTACTCACCGACCAGGTCCCGGATCTCGTCGGCGACCTCCGGCGGGTTCGTGTAGACGTCGTCCACCGAGGGCGTCATGAAGCAGCCCACGGAGATTCCATTCACGCGCGGCGGCGGGAACGACGGTGGCACGCCGATGATCACCGACTTCCGCCCTTCGAGCGCGAGGTGATCCCACATGGTGAGGGCCTTGAACGACCGCGAATTCGCGATCTCGAGCTTCGAGTACGAGTGATCGCCCCGGTTCCGGAAGCCGTAGACGCCAAGCGAGCCGGGATCACGGCTGGTGACCATGCATCGCCAGGCCGGGATGGTGATCGGGGGGATCACGCTCTCGAGGCGACCATAGACGCCGGCATCCATGAGGCGGCGGATGTTGACGAGCCGTTCGTCGCCGAACAGCAGTGCGGGCGCGGCACAATCGAGTCCAATGACGAGCAGTCGCATGGGTGTCAGGATGCGGTATTGGTTGGCGCGGCGCGATCGCGTCGCGTCAGTCGAGCAGCGATCGACCCTCCATGGCGGGCGCAGCCGGCACGCCCAACGAGGCAAGGATCGTTGGCGCGAGATCCTGCAGTCGGGGGCCGGGCACGGCAGCGACATCGCCTGCCCCGCCGGCGAACGGTCGATTCATGAACAGTACGCCGGGAACGAGCTCGGGATCGATGATGTGATCGCCGCCCCACTTCTTGACGTTGTCCTCCACGAGGCCGTCGGGCACGCCGCCCAGCGCCGTCGTCCAGGACACGCGGTAGCCGGCCGCGAAGTGCACCACCAGATCGGGAGACTCCTCGGCGAAGGGACCGGAATAGAGCTCGTCGCGCGTCCGCACACGCCGGATTGCCACCGCCCCCCTGTCGGGATCGACGAGGCCGGTCAGCGCGTCTGCAACACGGCGCGCAACCGATGGCGCCTCGTCGGGGGCGACGATGCCCTCTGACTCACGCCCGCGGATGTTGAGGTAGATACTGCCCAGCCCCATCGCGTACGCCTGCGTACGCGACCAGTCCACCTGCCGCAGCAGTTCGCCGGCGTCCTCCCCCGGCCGTATCCCCGGCTTGAGGGCCAGCAGCCCCTGCGCGTGGAGCCAGGCATTCAGGTGCACGCCGCGCTGGAAGCTGTTGAACCCGTGGTCGCTCATCACGATGCAGAGCGTGCGGTCGTCCACGGCGGCGAGCACACGCCCGACGAGCGCGTCGCACTGTCGATAATGCTCCTCGATCACCCCGGCGTACTCCGCGGACTCTTGCTCACGATTGGCGGGGTGACCCTCTTCGCCGAAGCGCCAGAACATGTGCTGCAGCCGATCCGGGGTATCGAACAGGCAGAAGACAAGCCCCTCGCGCTGACGCGACAGCTCGTGCATCAGCATCTGCTCCCGCTCCCGCATGACGCCGTCGCACTGCGCAAGGTACGCCGCCTCGTCAAATCGCTCGTTCGACAGGCCGGTGTGGTCTTCCACCATGCCGGTTGTGTAGAAGTCACCGAACTCGCGCTGCAACTCCGTGGCGTACTCCCACGGATGGCTGATGGGAAAGTGCGGTGCCAGCGGATCGAAGTTCACCGGTGAGGCATAGAGCGCGGCGTCGGGACCGGCGGAGACGAGCAGGAAGCGGACGATGCCGCTGACCGACTGCAGCAGCCCGCTCTTGAACTTGAGGCGCAACCACTCGCTCCACTCCCCTTCGCGCAACCGGATCGTGCGTGGCTGACCCTCCGATTGAAGCGAGGCGGATCTCGATGACGGATCGAGCTCGAGCGTGATCGGCGCGACGAGGTCGGCGCGCGACTTCGGATTGCGCGGACCGATGACGTGGGCCGTCGCGCGGGTACCGCCGTTCTCCAGTACGAGCGGCACGACCTGTTCACTCTCGCGCGCGACGAGATCGGCGGCGTTCGAGTAGAACGTGGACGTTCCCAACCCGCCGCGCAGGTCAGGCACCCCCATCCCCGACAGCATGCGCCCGCGGGAATCATCGGGAGGATACGTGCATGGGCACCGGATGATCGCGCTGGCGATGCCGGCATCTCCGAGCACCCGCCAGACCGGCGTGCCACGGCGCAGGTTGACCACCTTGGGGGGGAGAAAGGCGCTCTTCTGCTCGTACCGGTTCAGGGCCAGGTCGGGGAGATAGGTGGCGGGATCCCGACGCAGGAAGTCGAAGATGCCGTGCCCGCCAGGATTCACGCCGGTGGCGAAGGTGGACCAGGCCACCGGCGTCTGCGCCGGGGTCGTCGTCGCGACCCTGCTGTAGCCGCCCTGCGCACGCAACCGGGCGAGATTGGGGAGCTCGCCGCGCGCGAGCAGCCGGTCGACGATGGTGGGTTCGAGGCCGTCGAGACCGACCACGATCACCTTTTCGACGTCATTCACGAGTGCAATGGAGGCTCAGGGGTAGCAAGTGCAACGCGAAACGGGCTCTCGTGAGCGAGAGCCCGATTGCGCCCAGGCAGACCGCATTTCTTGCGGCCGTCGTACGGCGACGAGCCCGGCTCAGCGCCTGACGAGCCTCTGCGTCACGCGGCTCGCGAGCAGACGCACCATGCCGACGAGGCGACGCCAGAACATGAGGACAAATCCCGCGACAGCCGCGAGTGCAGAGGCCAGCGGCATGAGCGCGTCAGGTCCGATATACATTCGGTCGCTCCTACGGTGAGGGGCGCGTCCCGTCGTCATCAACACGACCCGGGGCGCATGGTTATAGTGAAGTGCACCGCACTCGCGCAGGGGGATCGGCGACCGATCTGGCGCCTCCGCATCCCGCCCGTCCTTTGACGTCGGGCCCGCGCGCTGCGAGACTTCCCGCGGGCAACGCTATTGCAAGAACCTCGCTCCGGCAACCAGCAACAGCCTCGTCCGTTCCCCCACTCGTCGTCGGGCACCGCTCGCGCGGCGGCCTCCGCTACCGCAAATCAATGTCACGCATGAGCAAAGGTGTTACAGTCTGGTTTACCGGCCTGTCAGGCTCGGGCAAAACGACCGTCGCGACGCGCGTCCATGAACTGCTGCGTGCACGCGACATCTTATCGGAGCGACTGGACGGCGATGTGGTGCGCCAGAGCCTGACCCGCGACCTCGGGTTCTCCAAGGAGGATCGCGACAAGAACATCGAGCGCGTCACCTTCGTGGCCAAGGTGCTCACGCGAAACGGCGTGATCGTCCTCTCCGCGTTCATCTCGCCCTATCGCAAGACCCGCGACTACAGCCGCCACGAGATCGGCGAGTTTCTCGAGGTGTACGTTCGCACGCCCATGGAGGTCCTGCTCGAGCGCGATGTGAAGGGGCTGTACAGGAAGGCGATGGCGGGCGAGATCCCGAACTTCACGGGGGTCAACGACCCGTACGAGGAGCCGGTGAATCCGGATCTCGTGCTCGACACGGCCGACGAGGACATCGAAGCCAGCGTGGCGCGAGTCATGGAACTGCTCGAGTCGCGCGGCTACGTACCGGGCGGGGCACGGGTGGATGGCGTCGGCGAGGTCACCGAGCGCAAGGCGCCGGGCGCCGCGGAAGCGATTCCCGGACCGAGCCGCCCGCATGGCGGCACGCTCGTCTCTCGCGAACTCACGGGAAGCGCGCGCGACGAAGCACGCGCACGCGCGGCCACGCTCCCGCTCGTTCGTCTGGACGAACGCGAACTGGCGGATCTCGAGATGATCGGCGTTGGCGCACTCTCGCCACTCACCGGCTTCATGCGAAAGCTCGACTACGAATGCGTGGTGGACAGCATGCGGCTGTCCGACGGCCAGGTCTGGTCCATGCCGGTCACGCTCGCGGTCACGGAGGAGCAGGCGACGGCCATCCGCGACGGCAGCGAGATCGCCCTCGCCGGCTCGTCGGGCCCACCGCTCGCCGTCATGCAGGTCACCGAACGGTGGACTCCGGACAAGGAGAAGGAAGCGCAGCGCGTGTTCGGGACAACGGAGACCGCCCATCCGAGCGTCGCGCGGCTGCATGCACAGGGGAACGTCCTGCTCGGCGGCCCGGTCTGGGTGATCGACCGCCCGCCGCACGACGAGTTCACCGACTACCGCCTCACGCCGCTGGAGACACGGCGCACCTTCGACGAGCGGGGTTGGAAGTCCGTGGTGGCGTTCCAGACGAGGAACCCCGTCCATCGTGCACACGAGTACCTCCAGAAGGTGGCGCTGGAGACCATCGACGGGCTGCTGCTGCATCCGCTCGTGGGCGCCACCAAGTCGGACGATGTGCCCGCCACTGTGCGCATGCGCACGTACGAAACCATCGTGAAGCACTACTACCCTGCCGATCGCGTGAAGCTGGCCGTGTTTCCCGCCGCCATGCGATATGCGGGGCCGCGTGAGGCGATCTTCCACGCCATCTGCCGCAAGAATTACGGGTGCACGCACTTCATCGTCGGGCGCGATCACGCCGGCGTGGGGAACTATTATGGCACCTACGAAGCGCAGGAGCTGGTCAGCTCCATCCCGGCGCACGATCTCGGAATCACCCCGATCCGATTCGAGCATTCCTTCGCCTGCCGGAAGTGCGGCAACATGGCGTCGGCGCGCACCTGTCCGCACGGCCGCGAGGACCACGTGGTGCTCAGCGGCACGAAGGTGCGGGAGATGCTGACACGCGGCGAGATGCCGCCGCCGGAGTTCACGCGCCCCGAGGTTGCCGAGATTCTCATCGAGGCGTATCGCCAGCAGGCTGAAATCAGGGTGTGACGGTGCCATCGCCGGTATCAGCTTCCGAGCCGGCTGCGCCCTACGGCGCGGACCTGCAACTGCACTCCAGCGCATCCGACGGCTCGGACGCGCCGTCGGAGGTGGTTCGTCGCGCGGCGGCCATCGGCCTCAGGACCATCGCGCTCACCGACCACGACACCATGGCGGGCTTGTCGGAGGCACGCGAGGCCGCCCGCGAGGACGGCATCGAGCTGATCCCGGGCGTAGAGCTGTCGGCGCTGGAAGGTCGCCGGCAGATCGACATCCTGGGATACGGCATGGACCCGGACGATGAGGTCTTCGGCAGCGAACTGGCGCGTATTCGCGGCGGTCGCCTCGGGCGCGCCTGGGACATGGTGGAACAGCTCAACGCGCTCGGCTACGAGGTCAGTTGGGAGCGCGTGCAGGAGCTTGCAGGGAGCGAGAACGTGGGGCGACCGCACGTGGCGAGGGCGATGGTGGAAGCCGGAGTCGTGCCGACCATCGCCGACGCCTTCACACCCGAGTTCATCGCCGACGGCGGTCGTTGCTATGTGGAGCGGGTGAAGATCTCCCCCGCCGAGGCCATCGCGCGGATCGGTGCTGCCGGCGGCGTGGCGGTCGCGGCCCATCCCGGGCGCACCGGCCTCACGGACGACGACATCGCGAGGCTGGCCCGGGCCGGGCTGGGCGGGCTGGAGGTGTTCTACCCGCAGCATGACGAAGCCATGACGGAGCGATTTGCCGCCCTCGCCGCGCTCCACGGCCTGCTCGTCACCGGTGGATCCGACGATCATGGCGATGTGAACGAAGGGCGGCGGATGGGCTCGATCCGGTTACCGGATCCGCACGTCGACGCGTTGCGGTCGGCGATCTCCGCACTCCCCCGCCGGACCCCCCGGGCCATGTCGCGTTAGGCGCGTGGTCGACCATCGGCCGGCGGAACCGCCAGCGGACCGCGCCTCCATGCCGGCACACGCCGACGTGGACGGATTCCGGTGGCCGGCGGATCGCCGGCCGGCGCCGGCGCCGCCAGCGCCGCGCGCGACCGACTGGCAGGTCGTCGTCCGGCGCGTGCTGCTCGTGCTCGGTCTCGTGGTGTCGGCCGCGATCTACCTCGCACCGCTCCCCGACGGCCTCACGCCGGAGGGGAAGCGGGCATTCGCCATCTTCGTGCTCGGCACCACCCTGTGGGTGACCAACGCCCTACCGTTCGGTGTCACCGGGCTGCTCGCGGTCGCCCTGCTCGGGTTGACCGGCGCGATGGCACCCGTGGATGCGTTCGCGGCCTTCGGGAACCCGGCGGTGTTCTTCCTGATCGGGGTGTTCGTGCTCGCCGCGGCGCTCATCTCGTCGGGGCTGAGCAAGCGGTGCGCCCTGCTCTTCCTCCACCGCTTCGAACGTTCGCCGTACAAGTTCGCCACCGGCATGGCACTCGCCGCCACCTTCGGCACCGTGTGGATGCCGGCGCAGGCTACCACGGCCATGCTCTTCCCCATCGCGCTGGAGGTCGCCCTCGCATTGCGGCTGCGCCCGCGGGAGAGCTCGTACGCCAAGGTGCTGTTCCTGTCGCTGGCGTGGGGCGCGATGGTCGGGTCCACCGCGAGCTTCCTGGGCAGTACGAGGGCCGCGCTCGCCCTGGGCATGCTGCACCGCGCCTATGGCGCAACCATCCCGTTCGCCGACTGGGTGCTCGCCGCCTTTCCCGTGGTGCTGCTCGGCGCGCTGGCGATTCCGCTCATCCTGCGAGCCATCTTTCCGTACGAGGCGGTCGACTTCTCCGCGGCACGTCGCGTTCTCGAAGAAGCGGTGTCGGAGCTCGGGCCAATGGGAGCCCGGCAGGCGAAGACCCTCGTCATCGTGCTGCTCACCGTGGCCGCCTGGGTGTGGTTTGGCGCGAGGATCGACCTGGCCGTGATCGCGCTGCTCGGCGCCGTGGCGCTGTTCGCGGCGGGCGTGCTCAAGTGGGAAGAGGCGGAGTCGCAGATCTACTGGAACATCGTGCTGATGTACGGGGGCGCGATCGCGCTCGGCGTGGTGATCGACCAGACCGGGGCGGCGCGCTGGCTCATCACCAGCGTCCTGGGCGACGTGACCGTGCCGCCCTATGTGGCCGTTGCCGGAGTGGCCGCGGCCAGCCTGTTGCTCAGCGAGTTCATGTCCAACGCCGCGGCGGTCGCGGTGATCCTGCCGCTCGCGTTCAGCCTCGGCGACCAGCTCGGCGCGTCGCCGGTTGCGCTCGTGCTGGCCACCACCACGGGCGCAGGGCTCGACTTCGCCCTTCCGTTCAGCTCCGCTCCGAACACCATCGTGTTCGCCAGCGGCTACCTTCGCATGATCGACGTCGTCAAGGCGGGCGCCGTCATGACTCTCACGTCGCTGCTCATCCTGCTCGTCGTCGCCAGGGTGTGGTGGCCCTTCCTGGGGATTCTGTGAACGCTGCGGGTGCGGGCATCACCATCTGGCTCACCGGCCTGCCGTCGTCGGGGAAATCGACCATTGCGCGCGAGCTGTTCCAGCGACTGCGCACCCGGGGGCTGCCGGTGGAGTTGCTGGACGGCGAGGAGGTGCGTGAGAGCCTGTCGCGCGGCCTGGGCTTCTCGCGGGCCGATCGGGAGGAGAATGTCCGGCGCATCGGCTACGTGGCCAAGCTGCTCTCGCGCAACGGCGTGATCGTGATCTGCGCCGCCGTATCGCCGTTCCGGAGCACGCGTGACGAGGTACGACGGAACGTGAAGCACTTCGTGGAGGTGTACGTCGAGTGCCCGACCGACGTCGCCGCCTCGCGAGACACCGAGGGGCTGTGGGCGCGTGCCCAGCGAGGGGAGATCGACGAGTTCTCCGGGGTCAACGCCCCGTACGAACCGCCGGAGTCAGCCGAGGTTCACATCCGCTCGGATCGTGAGCAGCCGGAGGAAGCGGCGGCGCGCATTATCCGCGCGCTCGAGCTGCTGGAGCTGATTCCGCCTGGGCCGCAGGGGCAGCGGAGCGCCCAGGAGGATGATATCCGCCGTCGGCTGGCCGCGCTCGGCTACCTCTAACGCGGCGCGGCGGGCGCGAACGACGGGACGTCGCGCAGCGAGTCGATGGGCCTTCGAGCAGAACCTGCGCTCAGGCCCCATAGTACTCGCGGTACCAGTCCACGAATCGCCGAACGCCCTCGGCGATGGGGGTCTGCGGACGGAAGCCGGTATCGCGCTCGAGGTCCGAGACGTCGGCCGCGGTGGCGGGAACATCGCCAGCCTGCATGGGGAGCATGCGCTTTTCCGCCTTCATGCCGAGGCAGCGTTCGAGCGCCTCGATCATGTCCATGAGGCGCACCGGCTGCTGGTTCCCGAGGTTGTAGATGCGATAGGGGGCGCGGCTGGTGGCGGGATCCGGGTTGTCCCCGGTCCACGCCGGGTCGCCAGCCGGTGGCCGATCGAGCACACGGACGAAGCCTTCCACGATATCGTCCACGTAGGTGAAGTCGCGGGCCATGTCGCCGTGGTTGAACACGTCGATGGGCTGTCCGCTCAGCATGGCCTTCGTGAAGAGAAAGAGCGCCATGTCGGGGCGACCGTACGGGCCGTACACCGTGAAGAAGCGCAATCCCGTGGTGGGGAGGCCGAAGAGATGGCTGTACGAGTGGGCCATCATCTCGTTGGCCTTCTTCGTCGCGGCGTAGATCGTGAGCGGATGCGCCGTGGACCGATGCTCGGAGAACGGCATGTTCGTGTTTGCGCCGTATACGCTGCTCGTGGAGGCGTAGACGAGGTGGCGCACGCCATGGTAGCGACAGCCTTCGAGCACGTTCAGGAAGCCCTGGACGTTGCTGGCGACGTAGACCTCGGGGTGATCGAGGGAGTAGCGCACGCCGGCCTGCGCGGCGAGGTGGGCCACGCGATCGAAGCCGCCGGTGGTGAACAGCCGGCGCATGGCATCGTGGTCGGTGAGGTCGATCTGCTCGAAGGAGAATCCCGGGTACTCGCGGAGGATGGCCAGCCGGGCCTCCTTGAGGGTGGGGTCGTAGTAGGGATTCAGGTTGTCGAGGCCGATGACGGAGTCACCGCGATCGAGCAATCGGCGGGCGAGGTGGAAGCCGACGAAGCCGGCGGCGCCGGTGACGAGCACTCTGGTCATGAAGCGGGGGCGATCGGACGGTGTACGTGAGGGGGCGCGGGCGGAAGAGCAGATGCACGAACCGGGCACAATCTACGGGAGGGGGAGTGGCGGCGCGGCGGCGGGGCGGTCCGGCGCGATCAGGTGATGGGGGATCCCACTGTCTCGCCGGCACGGCAGGTGTGGCGCGGTCGCGGCGACGCGCCTGCCGGGAGGGGCCATGTCCGGCAGTAGATTCCGGAGGATCGGCCACGATGTCGCGGGCACCGAACCTGCTTCCATGCCGGTGTTTGGCCGGTTTCACCGATCGCTCGTGATCGTCATCACCGGAAGTCTCAGCTTCGCCGGTTTCCGCACTCCCGCAGAGGTTCATGGCAAGTTCCACGGTACCACGCGTAGACGACGGCCCCGGCTGGCGGACGCGCCGTTCGCTGGCGCGCATGGCGCCGCGGCAGCTCGCGGCCGGAGCAGCGCAGGCGACGGCGGCCAGGCCGCTTGCGCTGGGCAGCCTGTTCGGCGGGATCCGCTATCCGCGTGCCGCGTTCGCGTTCTCGGTGGCGCTCATCTTCACGCTGGCCATCCGGGCGCACGAACTCGTACCGGCCAGCGGCGCGATCCATCCGACGATCGTGCTGTCGGTGCTGTCGCTGCTGCTGCTGTTCCCGGGCGCGTCGGCGGAGTCGCTGAAGCAGGCCATGGGCGACGTGAGCTTCAAGCTGACGCTCTGCTATGTGGGGTGGGCGGCGGCGATGGTGCCGTTTTCATTATGGCCCGGGTCGTCCGTCAGCATGCTGACGAGCTTCGTCCCGCCGCTGCTCGTGATGATGCTGGCGATCCTGCTGCTGAAGCCCGACGAGCACAACCTTGATCGGCTCGGGCTGGCCTTTGTTGTCATCGCGATGATCGAGATCGGCGGTTTGCGCGTGCTCGGCTACCAGACGTGGGATGGTCGCCTGATGGGCTACGGCACCTTCGATTCAAACGATCACGCGAGCATCGCCGCCCTGGCCTTCCCCTTCGCGGCGGCGCTGGTGGTGCGGGGGCGAGGCTGGCGGCGCCTGCTCGGGATGGCCGGCGGTGCGCTGTTCATCGCAGCGATGGGGTGGTTCAATTCGCGCGGCGGGACGCTCGCGATGGGCACCGGCATCCTGACGCTGATCCTGCTCCAGCCGGGGAGCCGGCGCCTCAAGCTGCTCGTCTTCGCGGCGATCGCGGGGACGGCGTTCTGGCTCACGGCTCCGCCGCAGTATCGGGCGAAGATCGAGGGGCTGACGAACCTCGAAGACGACTACAACCTCACCGACTACTACGGTCGAAAGGCGGTCTGGGCGCGCGCCCGCGGCTACATCATCCAGAATCCGGTCACCGGAGTGGGGATCTCCGCGTTCCCCGTTGCGGAAGGCGCTTCCCTGACCGATGCGGGCTCGCACGGAAAGTGGTCGACCACGCACAACGCCTATCTGCAGGCGTTCGCGGAGCTCGGCGTGCCGGGGGGAACGGTCTTCGTTCTGCTGCTGCTGACGGGCCTCCGGCGCGCCCTGCTCATCGCGCGCCCACCGGGGGGCAAGGCAAACATCATGCGAGGCCGGCCCGAGTACCTCGCGAGTCTCGTCGCGTTCTGCTCGGGCGCGTACTTCCTGTCGCACGCATACTTCTTCGTGGTGTTCTGCCTGCTGGCGATGATTGCCTTCGCGACCCGCGTCGCAGCCATCGGGAACCCGGCGGTGGCGACGAGCCGCGGCGCATTTCTCGGGCCGGCGCTCGCCATTGTGTCCCGGACACGCGCGCATCGGGCGCCATGATGGAGGTCCCGCCCGCGCACCTGCGCGTCGCGGCGATCATTGATACGTCGATCGTGTCAGGGCCGGGGCGGCAGCTCGCCGCGGTGGCGGGGGCACTCCGCGCGCACGACGTGGACCTGCGCGTCTTTACCTTCCAGCGCGCGGGATCCGCAACGTCGCCGTACCAGGCGTACCTTGACGCGGCGGCGGTCCCCTTCGACGTGATTCCCGAGGGTGGTGCCGCCGACGTGACCGTCGTCGCCCGGTTGCGCCGCGCGCTCGATGCCTTCGCACCGCACGTGATTCAGACGCACAGCTATCGCCCGGCGGCGCTCGCGTTGGGCCTCCGACTGACCGGTTCCGGCTGGCCGTGGATTGCCTTCTTCCATGGTGCCACCTCGGAGGATCGCAAGGTGCGCATCTATAACTGGGTCGACCGCCGTCTGCTCGCCCGGGCTGATCGCGTCGTCGTGATGTCGCAGGCGCACCGTGATGCGTTTCGCGCGCTGGGTGATCGCGTGCGGCTGGTGCATAACGCCGTCGTGCACCACGCCGACAACACGAGCCAGCCCGCGTCCACGCCACTATCGGAACTCCCCCGCCCGCGAGTCGCCTGCATTGGCCGGCTGAGCCACGAGAAGGGCGTCGACATCCTGCTGCACGCCGTTCGCCTGCTCGCGGATCGCGGTATCGAATTTTCCGTGGCGGTGATCGGCAGCGGCCCCGAGGACCAGTCACTGCGCTCGCTCAACGCCGACCTTCACCTCGATGACCGCGTGCGCTTCACCGGTGCCATCAACCCGATCACGCCGGTATACGCCGACGTGGACGTCGTCGTGCTGCCGTCGCGCTCGGAGGGGCTGCCTAACGTACTGCTGGAGGCGCTGGCAGCCGATCGGACTGTGGTTGCGACGCGGGTCGGTGCGGTCCCCGAGGTGCTGACCGACCCGGATGCGGGCGTGCTCGTCCCGTCGGGATCGGCCGATGCCCTCGCGGATGGGCTGGCGCTGGCGCTGGATCGCATTGACGATGTGACATGCTCGGCGGCGCGCGCCGCCACAGTCGAGCGGTTCTCGCTGTCGCGGCGCGCCGCCGCACACCGGGAGCTCTACGACGACCTGCTGGCCTCACGACTGCAGCGGGCCGGATGACGCACCTGATCCAATCAGCGACGGTGCCGCGAGAAGGCGGGCGGATCGAGATGGTGCTGCCATCGCTCGTGCCGGGCGGGCAGGAGATGATCGTCGTGCGATTGTCGCTTGCGCTGCGCGAAGCGGGGTTCAGTGTGGGCGCGACCTGCACGGAGATGGAAGGCCCACTCGCCGATCGCATGCGCGCGGACGGGTTTGACGTCGCACTGGCGCCGGCACCGGGGCTCAAGTCCAACGTGCGCGCCGACGCGCTCGTGCGCCGCTTCACGGCACGCCGTCCGGACGTGATGCACGTGCACAGCGGTGTGTGGCTCAAGGCCGCCCGCGCCGCGCGCATGGCCGGCGTGCCATGCGTGGTCCACACGATTCACGGGCTGCTCGACCACGAGCCATGGCACAGCGCGATGTTCAAGAGGTTCGCCGCACGTCACACGGACACGATCGTCGCGGTGTCGGAGCCGTTGCGCCATCACCTGGTGGATGACGTCGGGGTCGATGCCGCGAAGGTGACGGTCATCCTCAACGGCGTCGATACCATGCATTTCCACCCCGGAGGCGATCGCGCCGCACTGCGTGCGCGACTCGGCTTCGCGCAGGATGGACCCGTGATCGGACACGTGGCACGACTGGCGGCCATCAAGAACCAGACGCTGTTGCTGGACGCGTTCGCGAACATCGTGCGCGTGAGACCGTCGGCCGCGCTGGTGATCGTGGGCGACGGCGACCAGCGGCCCCGCCTCGAGTCGCGGATTGCCGAACTGGGAATCAGCGGCGCCGTCCGTCTCGTTGGCGAGGTGGCCGACGCGGCGCCGATCTATCGTGACTTCGATGTATTCACCCTGACGTCCAACAACGAAGGCACGTCGATGAGCCTGCTCGAAGCCATGGCCAGCGGCGTGGCAGTCGTCGCGACATCCGTGGGAGGATCGCCCGCGCTGCTCAGTCACGGCGACTGCGGCATGCTCGTGCCGCCGGCGGACGTCGACGCCCTGACCAGGGCGCTGCTCTCACTCGTCGACGATGTCGTACGGCGCGAGCGGCTGGGCCACGCCGGACGCTCGCACGTGGAGCAGGCGTACAGCGCGGCCGCCATGTGCCGCCGCTACGTCGAGGTCTATGGCTTCGCGAGCGCGCCAACGCGTACCACCGGGGTCGTGCCATGTGCGGAATAGGCGGCGCGGTGGCCCTCGCCCCCGGCTCTCGCCCCGATCCGGAGCGCGTGGCACGCATCGCCACGCTGCTCGCCCACCGCGGTCCCGACGGCGAAGGGCGCTGGCGGTCGGAATGCGGTCGCGTGCAGTTCGTGCATCGCCGCCTGTCGGTCATCGACCTCGCAACCGGCGACCAGCCCCAGCAGAGCGCCGATGGCCGCTACAGCATTGTCTTCAACGGCGAGATCTACAATTACCGCGAGCTGCGGCGCGAGTTGGAGCGCGATGGGGTGGCATTCCGCACGGAGTCCGATACCGAAGTGCTGATGTCGCTGCTCGCGCGCGAATGGGGAGACGCCCTGCACCGGCTGCGAGGCATGTTTGCGTTCGCGTGCTACGACAACGCGGAGCAGCGGCTGCTGCTCGCGCGCGACCGGTTCGGCAAGAAGCCGCTCTACCATGTGGACGAAGGGGGGTGTCGCTATTTCGCGTCGTCGCTGCGTGCGCTGCGCGAGACCTCGCGCGCGCAGTGGACGGTCGACCCGGAGGCGCTGGATGCCTACCTCACGCTCGGCTACATCCCCGCACCGCGAACGATCTTTCGCGAGGTGGGGAAGCTGGAGGCCGGAACGCTGCACGACATTCGCGACGGCGCGGTGCGCGTGGCACGATACTGGGACCTCGCGCGCGCCGAAGCGCCGTTCGACGGTTCGTTCGATCAGGCCGTGGATCGGGCAGACGAGCTGCTGAACGAATCGGTTGCGATCCGACTTCGATCCGACGTGCCGCTGGGCGTGTTCCTCAGTGGGGGCATCGACTCGAGTCTCGTGACGGCGGTGGCCGCGCGGCAATCGCCATCGACCATCCGCACCTTTGCGATCGGCTTCGACCACGATGCATTCGACGAGAGCCCGTACGCGGAGAGCGTGGCGCGCCACCTCGGCACCGATCACCTCACCTTTCGCGTGCACGCCGACGTGCTGGAGCTGCTGCCGCAGCTCGTCAGGCACTTCGGCGAGCCGTTCGCGGATTCGTCCGCGATTCCGACCTGGATCCTGGCGCAGCACGCCCGTCGGCACGTAACCGTCGCGCTGGGCGGCGACGGTGGCGACGATGCCTTCGCCGGCTACCGGTGGTACGGCAATGCCCTGCACCTCTCGCGGCTCGCGGGCAGGCTTCCGACGTCGTTGACGGGTGCAGCGGGGCGCCTGCTGTCGGGGCTCGCGGGGCAGGTGCCGCGCGCGGATTTCGCGGCGCGCGCCGGACGGGCGTTGTCCGTCCTCGGCCAACCGGATGACGCCGCCCGCTTCGCCGCGCTGCGGTCTTTCGTCAACGGCGCAGAGATGGACCGGCTGTATGCGGGCGAGCTGCGTGATAGCCGTCTGCAGCACGGTGCGGTGGCGCTGGACGCGCTCCGCGCGGCCTATGCGCGATGCGAGGGGAGCGCGCTCCGTCGCATGCTCTACACAGACCAGGGGAGCTATCTGGCCGAGGATCTGCTCCCCAAGGTTGACGTCGCGACCATGGCACACGGACTCGAAGCTCGTGCGCCGCTGCTCGACCACGAGCTCGTGCAGTTCGCCATGACGCTCCCCGACGAGTATCTGCGCGACGAGTCCGGCGGCAAGCGCGTCCTGCGTGCGCTGCTCCGCCGGCACGTTCCTCCCGCACTGTTCGAGCGCCCCAAACAGGGATTCAGCCTGCCGCTCGCGCCCTGGTTTGCCGGTCCGCTGCAACCGCGCATCGCCGCGCTGGCCGACAGCCCGCGGCTGCTCGACCGCGGCTGGTTCCGGCGCGATGGCCTGCGCGCGCTGGTGGAGGAGCATGTGCGTGGCGCACGGGATCACAGCCAGCGGCTGTACGGACTGCTGCTGCTGGATGAGTGGCTGTCGTGAACGGTGGGAGCGAGCTGAGAACCGCACTTATCTGTCATCACGATGCGCCCATTCATTCGGATGGCATGGCGCGCTGGCTGGCCTCGTTCTCCACGTTCACGGGCAGTGTGGTCGTCCACGATCCGCCGTCGGTGAAGCGTCGGCGGGTCCGTTACGAGTGGCGGCGATCAGGCACGCTCGGCCTCCTCGATGTCCTGGCCTTTCGCGCATGGTACCGGTTCGCCGGATATGCAGGGCGCGATCGCCGGTGGCTGGACGACCGTCTGGCCGCAATCCGACGCACGTATCCTGCCCCGGATGCCGGCATCGAGAGTTGCCACGTGACGAGCCCGAACAGTGGCGATGCCGAGCGGTTTCTTCGCGAGCGACGACCGGATGTGGTGATCGCGCTTTGCAAGAACATTCTGGCGCCGCGTATCTTCGAGATTCCGCGCGCCGGCACGCTCGTCTTCCACCCTGGCATCTGTCCGGAGTACCGGAACGCCCACGGGTGTTTCTGGGCGCTTGCCAGGCGTGACCTCACCCGTGTCGGCATGTCGGTGCTGCGCATCGATCGCGGCATCGACACCGGTCCCGTATTCGGTTATTTCACGGCGGATGTGGACGAGCGGACCGAAACGCACATCGTCATCCAGCATCGCATGACACTCGACAACCTGGATGCCATTCGTGACCTGGTGCGTGCAATCGCCAGCGGCAGCGCGTCGCCGGTGGATGTCACCGGACGCGAGTCGGCAGCCTGGGGGCAGCCGAGACTGAGCGCGTGGCGGCGCTGGAAGTCAGCGGCAGTATCGAAGGCATCGGACTGATGCGAGCGCTGACGCTCGAGTATCATGATGTGATCGAGGGGGACGACTGGAATGCCAGCGGGTTCCCGGGACGCGCGGCGGCGAGCTACAAGATCTCCGCCGATGACTTCTCGGCGCACCTCCGTGCCATGCGGCAGGTCAGCGAGGATCGCCGGTTGCTCGCGGGCACGTCGTTTCCGGCACCCGGCGACGGTGACGCCGTGCCCGTCCTGCTCACGTTCGATGACGGCGGGGCCAGTGCCTGCCCGCGCACGGCCGACCTGCTGGAAACACAAGGCTGGCGCGGGCACTTCTTCATCGCCACGGACCGCATCGGAACCCCGGGCTTCGTCGATGCGGCGGGGCTGCGCGACCTGCATCGTCGCGGGCATGTCGTGGGAAGTCACTCGTGCTCGCATCCGCTTCGCATGTCGGGCTGTTCCACCGAACAGCTCGATCGCGAATGGCTGGAGAGCAGGGACCGGCTCGCGAACCTGCTCGGCAGCGCAATCGTGACGGCATCGGTCCCGGGCGGCGGCTACAGCCGACGCGTGGGCGAGAGCGCAGCGGCGGCGGGCTACCGCTGCCTGTTCACGTCCGAGCCGGTGATGCGTGTCGCGACCACGGACGACTGTCTCGTGATGGGCCGGTTCACGCTGCGACGCGACTCCACGGCGGCGCTCGTACACGAGTTCGTCCGCGGGGCCTCGTGGCCGCGACACCGGCAGTGGGTGACCTGGAACGTGCGCAAGGCGCTCAAGGCTGGCGGCGGCTCGGCGTATCTCGCGGCCCGGAACCGCCTCTTTGGAGACCGACACGACCCGGATTCCGGACCCGCATGAAGATCCTCTGGGTTTCGCACTTTCTGCCGTGGCCACCCACCGGCCACGGCGCGCTGCAGCGTTCGCACAACCTGCTCATCGAGGCCGCGCGCGAGCATGAGGTGCACCTGGCGGCGCTCGCCGTGCCTAACGCGCATCCCACCCCGGAGGCGGTGGACGATGCGCTCCGGGAGCTTGCACCGAAGGTGGCGTCGGCTGCGGCCTTCGCCATTCCGCACGATGCCCTCGGACTGCGTCGCGCTGGAGCGGCGGTCACCGCGCTCGCCGGCGGCGCCGGCTTCTGGGAGCGGCGGCTCTGGTCTCCCTCGCTCGCCGCGCACGTGCGGACGCTGTCAGGTGCTGTCTCGTTCGATCTGGTTCACCTGGACATCGTCTTTCTGAAGCGATACCTGCGCGGTCTTGGCACGCCCCTCGTCCTCAACCATCACAATATCGAGTCCGACCTGCTTCTGCGCCGCGCCGCGATGCCCGGAGCCGGGGCGAAGCGCTGGTTCTTCGGCCAGCAGGCCGTGCGCACCGCTCGCCTCGAGCGGGAACTCGCGCGAGAGGCGCGCATGAACCTCACCGTGTCGGAGCTCGACCGTGACCGGCTGCGTGACGTCGCGGGCGCCGTGCCGACCACGGTGATCGCCAACGGCGTGGACGTGCAGTTCTTCTCGCCCGATCCGTCGGTGACACCGGATGGCGATGCGCTGGTGTTCGCGGGCGGCATGGACTGGTTCCCGAACCGGGAAGCCATGGAGTACCTGGCGGGCGAACTCTGGCCCGCGCTCCATGCCGATCGTTCAGCGCGCCGCATGACCGTCATCGGGCGCAACCCGCCGCCGGCGCTGCTCGCGGCGGCCACGCACGAGCCCTCGCTTCGCGTCGCTGGATTCGTCGATGATGTACGGCCGTATCTGGATGCCGCGGCGATCTATCTCTGCCCGATTCGCGTGGGTGGCGGCACCCGGCTCAAGATCCTCGATGCGCTCTCGATGTCCAAGGCGCTCGTCTCGACGAGCCTCGGCGTCGAAGGGCTCGGACTCGTGGACGGTGAGCACTACCTTCGCGCCGACAGCGTGGCGGAGACACTGGTGCAGGTTCGCCGTCTCGAAGCGGATCCGGCCCTGCGAGACCGGCTCGGACGAGCCGGACGCAGGCTGGTGGAGGAACGCTATTCCTGGCGAACGATTGGTCGCGAACTCCTGGCGGCATACGCGCGTGCCGCGTCAGCACATCCTGACGCGGCACCTTCCACCACCATCTGAGCGAAACAGGGCGGGGTGCCGCGCACCGGAACTGCGGTGCACGGCAGACCCCTGTGTTCTACTTCCTGAAGTCGAGGAACCGGAATGAAGCCGAGTAGTTCTCGTTGAACTGCTTGGTACCGTTCAGGAACGCCTGGTTCACGCCCCCGTTGAAGATCACCTCGGCCCGCTGCGAATACGTGGCATCTCCCGAGATCCGGCCGTACCAACTGTAGCCGGTGACGAAGAAGTTGTTCAGGTCGGGGGCCGGCGTCGGCCCGCCGACGTTCATCCCGGAGACGTTCACGCACTGCACCGAGATGTACTTGAAGGCGTTCGACGTCGGGATCCACTGCGTCCAGAGATAGTCGAGCGACTTGCCGATGGCGCCCGGGATCCGGCTGTCAGCCTTGTACTGCCGGTAGTACTTGATCATGATATCGTTGAGCAACCCGGTCATGTAGTTCAGGCTTCCGTTGCAGGTATTCGGGAACGGGCCATAGCTCCCGTCCGCGCGCTGCGTGGACAGCACGCGCGTGAGTCCGTCGTCGAGCCGGCTCGCCCAGTTGTCCCCCGGTGCCTGGATGCGCCATGCGAGCAGGTACGACTGCAGCACGCGGGCCTGGATGCGGTTTTCGAGCCAGGTCTTGGTCAGGTCGTTGAGCGACGTGTGATAGCCGGACATGACCTGCGCCGTGCGACCGACCGCCGTGCGCGAGGCCTCATCGCCCGTGAGCAGATAGTGCTGCTCCAGCCCTTCCAGTTGCGACCAGTGCGGCGACGACCCGTAGTTGTTCTTCTCCAGGTAATCGCGACGATAGTTCACCGCCAGCAGCGATGCGCGACGGAAGTACTCCGGATTTCCCGACCGCACCCAGAATGCGTAGTAGATGAGCGCCCGATCGTAATAGTTCTCCAGCCAGCTGGCCCCGCTCAGCGCCCAGTGGTAGTCGGCGAACTTCACGAAGTCGTTCTCGTACTTCAGGAATGCCCCGCCCTGCGCCTTGTTCTCTGCCACCGAGATCGTGGGACCGTTGATCCCCGTGCTCAGCAGGTAGTTCACGTCCGTCGGCAGCGCCACCGCTGTCAACTGCGACCGGTTGGCCGACGGCTTCGCCAGGTCGGTCGTAGCGCGCGCCTGCCCGAGTACTACCTGCCCCGCCACGCTGCCGCTCGACGGCACCGAATACTGGAACTGCACCAGAACGCTCCGCAGCGAGCCATCGGCGTGCAGCCCCTTCAGCGCTTCCGAATAGACCGACTGTTCGGCGCCATTCACGAAGACTCGCACCTTCTGCGCGTCAGCCGGGAACAGGGAGCCCTGCGGCAGCGGAATCGCGTTCGAGACGAGCACGCTGCCACTTCCACCATCAAAGCGCTGTACCGCCACGGCGATCCCGCTGCCGCTCGGCGGCGGCTTCGAGGCCGTCCCGCTGGTCACCGAGAGCGTTGCGGTTCCCGAGACCCCGTTTACCGTAGCGGTTACGATGACATTCCCCACCGCGACGCCCGAGACCGTTCCATTCGAGGAAATGGTCGCGATCATCGCGCCGTTTGAAACGCTCCAGCTCACCGGCTGACCGCTGATGGCGTTGCCACCCGCGTCCCTCGCCGTCGCCAGGGCCTGCGTGGAGCTGCCAACCGTGATGCTGCTCGAGCCGAGCGTCACCGTGACCGAGGCGACCGTCGGCGATGACGACCCGACCGTCAGTGTTGCCGCGCCCGATACTCCATCCACCACCCCGCGGATATTCGCGGAGCCCGCGCCGGTACCCGACACGCGTCCGCCTGCATCGACGGTGGCGACCGACGTGTTCGTCGAACTCCACGAGATCGAGCGTCCGGTAATGGCCGCACCCGTCGCGGACTTCGCGACGGCGTACGCCTGGGTGGTCTGACCGTCCATGATCGCGGGGCTGTTCAGCGTCACCGAAAGCGAGGCGACCGGCGCCATGGCCATCGTGTAGACAGTGAACGCCGCCGAAGCCGACTTGCCTTCACTCGTCGCGGTGATCGTCGCGGATCCCGGTGCCGTCGCGGTGATCAGACCATCGGGTGAGATCGTGGCGACTGTGGCGGGCACGACGCTCCATGCGATGGTGCGCCCGCTGAGCGTATGCCCCTGCGCATCGCGCAGCACCGCTGTTGCCTGCGTGCTCTCGCCCACCACCAGCGAGTTGCTGGCGATCGTGAGCGCCACACTGGCCACGCTCGCGGGCGGGCCGTCGGTGGCGGCGATCGTGACCGTCGCCGCACCCATCTTGTCGCCGCTGCTCGCGGTGACCGCGGCGGTGCCCGCACCGAGCGCCGTCACGAGTCCGGTGCTCGAAACACTGATCAGCCCTGGCGCGGGGGTACCCCAATCAATCGGCTGCCCGCTCATGACGTTGCCCTGTGCGTCGCGCAGGACCGCGGATGCCTGCGTGCTCTCACCGAGCGAGAGGCTCGACGCGGCGAGTGTGACGGTGATTGACGCCACCGCGGGTACCGTCGCCTTGGCCGCGGTAATGGTGACCTGTGACTGCGCGGTCTGCCCCTCGATTGCCGCCGTAATGATGGCGGTGCCGCTGGTTACACCCGCGACCTCCCCGCGCGCGTCGACCGTGGCGACAGCCGGGTTGGACGACGACCAGGCGGCGGGTCGTCCACTGAGCACGTTGCCGGAAGCGTCGCGCGCGAGTGCGGTAAGCGTCGCTTCGTATCCAACGGGTTGCGACACAATCTCCGGCGAGACCTCCACCGAGGCGACCGGCACGGACGTCACGGTCACCGTGGACGTGGCGCTCAGCGAGCCGGAGAAGGCGCGAACCGTCGCCGTGCCGCCCGAGACACCTCGAACCTTGCCGTCCTGGCCCACGGTCACCACGCCGGTATTGTCGCTCGACCAGCTCACGGTCTTGCCGGAGATCGGTGTGCCACCCTGGTCGACGACGCTCGCGGTCATCGGTGCCGTCATCCCTTCCATGACCGAGACGGACTTGGGCTCGATGACCACACCCGAGGCGACGGGCGTCGCGACGACCAGCGCCGCACTCCCGACCTTTCCTTCGCTGACGGCGCTGATGTTGACGTTTCCGTTCGCGACAGCCTTGACGATACCGTTCGCGTCGACCGTAGCGATGGACGAATTGGAACTCTGCCAGGCGACGGCCCGATCAGTGAGCGCCGTACCCGACGCATCACGCAGGACCACGGATGCCTGCATGCTGCCGCCGCTCGGCAGGACGCTCGACGGCAGCGAGACCTGGACTGTCGAAACGGGCACGCCGAGCACGTTCACGGTTGCGGTTGCGCGCGCACCATCCACGGTTGCGACGATGATCGCGGTGCCCTGGGCCATGCCCTTCACCGTGCCGTTGTTGCCGTCGACGGTGGCGACGCCCTCATCGGACGAAGACCACACGGCGCTGCGACCATTCACTTCCTTGCCGGAGCCGTTCCACATCCGCGCCACAAGCGATGTCGTCTCGCCGGGGAAGATCGAACTGGTGGCCGGCGAAATCGTGATACTCTCGACGGAGCGCTTGTTGACCTTGACCGTCGCGTTGCCGCTGCGTCCACCGGCCGAGGCCTGCACGGTGATCGTGCCCTCCAGCAGGGAGCTCAAGGTGCCGCTTTCGTCGATCGTGGCGACCTTCGGGTCGGACGACGTCCACGACACCGACATCGCGGCGTTGGACGCGCCGGGCAGCGAAGCCGTGAACTGGAGCTCGCTGCCGACCACCGCCGAGACCGCGCCCGGCGTGATGGCGAGCTGGCCGAGCGAGACGCTGATCGACGCGGTGTCGGCAGCGCCGCCCACCGAGGCAATCACGCGGGCCTGTCCGGGCGTGTGTGCGACAACGATGCCGTCGCTGCCGACGCTCACGACTTCCGGCGCGGTGCTCGTCCAGGTGATCGTACGAATCGTCGGGATTCCGCGAGCATCGCTCACGGTGGCCGTCAGCGGATAGGCCTGCCCTTCGGCAAGGTTCAGCGACGGCGACGCAATTACGATCGACATCTGCTCACCCGGACGTGAACCGGGTGAGCTGTCGATTGGCGCGTTAGGCTCCGAACCGGAGCATCCGAGCGCGACCAGAACACTCGATACGACGAACGAAAATCGCCGACCGCGAGGGCTTGCAAACATGCGAAACTCTCCACAGCTCGTTCGGCAACTCGGCCAGCATGGCACAGGTTCGTGCGGTAGCTCCGGAGCTTTGCGTCCCCGTCTTTCGGCGGGTTTGCCCTTGTCGCGAGCCTCGGTGAGCGAGGCCCTCGATCCTTGCCGGTCAGTTTTTTGGCGGCGCACCATGCGCCGTTCACGCTATGGACGAGCTTGGAAATCCTTTGTCACCGGTGAGTTACGCCTCATCCACGAGGTCGAAATGACCGCTTGGTTGGTGTATGCGATGCAGCGCACACGTGAGCTGTGCGCCGTCCGGATCAGGCAGGAAAAAATCTGTCGTTGAACGCCCGCGCACCTCGTTTGCGACACAATCCTGTGCGGGCCGTCACATCGCCGTGCTATCGCGCGGTGTCGCCTGAATCGACGGGAAACCGGAACGACAGGTGTCGCCACGACGTGGTATACGACTCGTTGAACTGCTTCGTGCCGGTGAGGTAGGCGCCATTCACGCCACCGGCGAAGATCAGCTCCGCGCGATGCCGGTATGTTGCGTCACCGCTCAACTGTCCGTACCAGGTGAAACCGGACACGATCATGTTGTTGATGTCCGGTGCCGGTACGGGTCCACCCACCTGCATCCCGGATGCATTCGTGCACGGCGCCGAGATGTAGCGGAAGGCGTTGGCCGACGGATCCCACTGCGTCCAGAGAAAGTCCAGCGAGCGCTTGACCGCGGGCGGAATGCGGGGATCGGGGCGATACACGCGATAGATGCTGATGTAGACGTCGTTCAGCATCCCGTTCATGTAGTTCAGGCTCTCGTTGCAGGTATTCGGGAAGCGGTAGCTCCCGTCCCGGCGCTGCGTGCCGAGCACCGCCGTCAGCCCGTCGTCGAGCAGCGCCGCCCAGTCCCGCCCCTCCGCCTGCAGCTGCCACGCGAGCAGGTAGGACTGGAGCACTCGCGCCTGGATACGGCTTTCCATCCAGGCGGTGTGTAGCGTGTCGCCGAGGACCTTGTGGAAGCCGTGGAGCCTGTCGGCCGTGCGCGCGACCGCGGTACGCGAAGCCTCGTCGCCGGTAAGCAGGTAATGCAGCTCCAGCCCCTCGAGCTGCGACCAGTGCGGCGACGATCCGTAATCGTTCTTCACGAGGTACTTCTCGCGATAGTCGACCGCGAGCAGCGTGGCTCGGCGAAAGTACTCCGGATCGCCGGTACGCATCCAGAACACATAGTAGATCAACGCCCGGTCGTAGTAGTTCTCCGTCCAGTCGTCTCCGCCACGGCGCCAGTGCTCGTCGGCGAACCTGTCGAAGTTCTGCTCGTACTTCCGGTACACATCGCCCCATCGCAACGTGCGCGCTCGCGTGACGAGCGGGCCGGCCAGCTCCGTGCTCGCCAGGTAGCTGGCCTCGTCGGGGAGCACGACCGCTTCGGGAATGGCACGATCACCCGGGGGGGGCGCTACATCATCCACCTCGCGGGGGGCGCCGAGGATGATCGTTGCCGCCTCGCCACGCCCCGGTCGCGCCGTATGGAGAAACTCCACGAAGACCGAGCGGAGCGATCCATCGGCGTGCAGTCCATGCAGCGGCTCGCTGTGCACATGCTGCTCCTCGCCACCAACCAGAACCCGCACCTGCGCCGCTTCATCCGGAAACAGTCGACCGGGCGGTAGCGGAATGCCGTTGGAGACGAGCACTTCCCCGCTCCCCGGGGAATAACGCAAAAGCACGGCACGCAGCGTATCAGGCGGAGCGGCGGGCTGCTCCCGCCCCGGCGGTTCGACGCCGATGCTCACCGATACTCCTCGCCCTCCATTCACGGTGGCGACCACCGCGACGATCAGCGCCGCGACCCCCGCGCCGAGCCCGACGACCTTCGTGATTCGCGCCATGGCACCTCGCGGGTGGGGCGCCAGGGTGGGTACGGTGGCGCTGAGCGTGAGCACCATGGGAAAGATAAGGTTGACGAGCCGGTCGACACGACGATGGGCCGCGTACGACGACGCCCCGGATGGTCAGTGTTCCGACCACCCGGGGCGGTGTCAGGCCAGCAGCGCCCTCACCGGAATCCGAGGTGCCGGAACGAGGCCGAGTACTCCTCATTGAACTGCTTCGACCCCTTCAGGAACGCGCGGTTCACGCCACCGCTGAAGATCAGCTCCGACTTCTGGCTGTAGCTCGCGTCGCTGGCGTACCGCCCGTACCAACTGAACCCGGCGACGATCAAATTGTTCAGATCCGGGGCCGGCGTCTTCAATCCTACCCAGACACCGGAGAGGTTGAGACAGTCAGCCGAGATGTAGTTGAAGCCCGCCTGCGACGATACCCACTGCGTCCAGAGGAAGTCGAGCGAGCGCCGGATGGCGTCGGGGATGCGCGAATCGCGACGGTATCCGCGGTAGTACTTGATGAGCACGTCGTTGAGCAGCCCGTTCATGTAGTTCAGGCTCTGGTTGCAGGTATTCGGGAAGCGATAGCTCCCATCAGCGGATTGCGTCGAGAGGATTTTCGTCAGCCCCCCGTCGAGCAGCGCTGTCCAGCTTGGGCCGGGGGCCTGCACTCGCCACGCGAGCAGAAAGCTCTGGAGCACGCGGGCCTGGATCCGGCTTTCCATCCAGGGCGAGACCGTATGGTCGGAGAGCTTCGGGTAGTATCCCTGGCTGAAAACGGTGGCCACTCGACCGACCGCGATACGCGACGCATCGTCGCCGGTGAGGAGATAGTGCTGTTCGAGCCCCTCGAGTTGTGACCAGTGCGGCGACGAGCGGTAGCTGTTGCGTTCGAGATAGTCATGGCGATAGTTCACCGCCAGCATCGACGCGCGCCGGAAGTATTCCGGGTTCCCCGATCGCACCCAGAACGCATAGTAGATCAGTGCGCGGTCGTAGTAGTTCTCCCCCCACTCCGCCCCGTTCAGGTTCCAGTGATAATTGGCGAAGTTCACGAAGTCGTTCTCGTATTTCGCGTAGGCGCCGCCCAGGGCCTTGCTCGCCGCCACCGAGATGGTCGGGCCGTTTATCTCCGTGCTCAGCAGGTAGTTCACGTCCGTGGGAAGCGCCACCGCGGTCAACTGCGACCGGCTCGCCGACGGCTTCGCCAGATCCGTTGTGCCGCGCGCCTGCCCCATCACCACCTGCCCCGCCACACTCCCGCTTGACGGAACCGGATACTGGAACTGCACCAGCACGCTGCGCAGCGAGCCGTCGGCATGCAGCCCCTTGAGCGCTTCGGAATAGACCGACTGCTCGGCGCCATTCACGTACACGCGCACCTTCCCGGCGTCGGCCGGAAACAGTCGCCCCTTCGGCAGCGGAATAGCGTTGGAAACGAGCACGCTGCCGCTGCCCCCGTCGAAGCGCTGTACGGCCACGGCGACGCCGTTGCCGGTCGGCGGCGGCGGCGAGCCGTTGGAGGGCGGCGAAGTGCTGGACGTCTGCGTGGTGACGACGATCGGGAGCTCGAGCGAGGCGCTGTCAGCGGATGCCGTGATCGTGGCAGACCCCTGGGCAACGCCGCTCATGAGTCCCGTCGCAGTGATGGTCACGATGCTCGGTGCCGACGACTTGTAGGCGATCGTCTTGCCGGATATTACCGCACCGGATTCGTCGAGCGCCTCGAGCGTGAGCTGCAGTTGCTGCCCGATATCGAGGGTGTTCCCGCCGGCATCCGTACGCCGCAGCGACGCCGTGGTCGAGGGTTCGGACTGCGTCGAGGCGACGGTAAGCACCGCCGTGTCGCGTACGCCGAGCACGGTGGCGGCAATGACTGCCTGCCCCGGCGCGATTGCCTTGACCTGTCCGCTGGCGTCGACGGTCGCGACGTTCGGTGCTCCCCGCACCATCGACCACCTGGCGCTGTCATCGTCGACCACGTTCCCGGATGCGTCGAACGCGACAGCTTTCGCACGCATTGTGGCGCCCGGGGTGACGGTGCTGTCGGGAAGGCTGATGACGACACGCGACGCTGACTCCGTCGCGGACACGACCTCGAGTTGGAATTGTGATCGAAGGTTGCCGGCTCGAGCCGTTATCGTCGTGCCTCCGACGGATAGGGCACGAACGAGGCCGGACCCGTCGACGGTAGCATGCGACGGGTCCGACGAGGTGTACTTGACGACGTTCGAGGCGACCGCGCGCCCGCGCGCATCGTAATAGCGAGCTCCGACGCGCATCGTCTTTCCGACTTCGAGTCGGGATGAGAACGTCATCGTCCATCGAATTGTCGGACGGTTATCGTGTTGGGCGGCGTCGGCTACGTGGGGGTCCGGCAGGTCGGACGGGGCGACAGCGCCATCGCCACAGCCGGCCAGCGCGATGAGAGCAGCGATCGCGGCGAGCCGAATGCGACGAGTTACGTGCGTCATTTCTAGCCTCCCGGCGGTTGCGTTCGGCAGCCCAGCCGGCGTAGCACGCGTCCGCGTGCGGTAGCCCTGCAGCTTTGCGCCCCTGCCTTTCGGCGGGTTTGCCCTTGTCGCGCGCCCGTGGAGGCCGCGATCCCCCGATCAGTTCTGAGATGACGCGGAGTTTGCGCCGCGTTCGGTCATACTGCCACATGACGCAGATCACAAAGCGATCACAAGACTGACCAATCGGTCAAGCTTGCGAAGCTGCTACTAATCAATGGGTTGCGACGACCGGCCTGGCTCCAGTCGTGTCACGAAGCGTGGTCTTCCATTGGACCAGCGGGGCGCGCGCACCCCCGTCCTGGTCAGCTTTTCATCCACCGACGCGTATCGTGACAGCGGAGCTCGTCATCAGTACTTCCGTCCGCTTTCGATCACTTCACCCATACATCCCAGCGTCCGAGCATCGCGTTGCGTGCCGCAGCGACGATCGCGGCGTTCATCCCCCACGCCACCCGAAGCGCCCGCAGCACCCGAGGCCACGTGCCCGTCGCCAGCGCCAGCGCGGCCAGCACCAGCACCGCCGCGGCGGCGATCAGCACGTCACGCAATGGATTCGCGGACAGGCTGCTCATGGTGCCCGCGAACCCCACGAGTACCAGCGCGAGGAGCAGCGGCGTCGCGAGTCGAAGCAGCTTGTGCGAGACGAACTGAAGCCAGACGCGGTTGCGCCAGGGTCCAAGCACATCCGGGAGCAGTGCGCAGACCTGAAAGACCCCGGTCAGCGTACGAACCTTTCGCCGATACTCCTGATCCGTCGAGACCGGCCTCGTGTCGGTCGCCACGGCCGACGGCTCGAAGCCGACGCGCCACCCCTCCAGCACGAGACGCATGGGCGTGTGTAGGTCGTCGAGTATCACCGCCTCCGGAAGGGGCTTCCACGCGGAGCGTCGCATCGCCCAGACAGCTCCCGTTACACCGATCGCGGAATCCCAGCGTGCCTCCCATTCTCGAAGCCATCGCTCGATCCGCCAGTATCGACCGATCAGGCCGCTGCCTTCTCCCGCATCAGAAAGCACCAGCCGCCCCGAGACGGCGCCCAGCGTAGAGTCGTTCAATGCGTCGACCAGTCGCTGGATCGTCGAAGGTTCGAACAGCTGTCGCGTGTCGGCGAACACAAGAATCTCGCCGCTCGCCACGCGCACGGCAGCGTTCAGCGCCGCGGCTTTGCCCCCGGGCGGGTCGCCGGCGACGCACCTGACGCGCTCCGGATCGAGGTCCAGTTCAGTGGCCTCCGCGCGGGCGTCGATCGCGACGATGACTTCGAAACGTGTGGTCGCCACCGCGCCCGCAAGCAGGTTCTCCACCCGGCCTCGCACCACGTCCGGCTCGTCGCGCGTCGCGACGATCACGCTCACGCTCGCACCGGACGGCGCGCCTGTTGACATCGTGCGTCGGCGCGCTCCACCGATGACGCGGACGAGCACAGGGTAACCCGCCCATGTATAGAGGAGCAGCAGCGCGGGCAGCACCGCCAGCCATATCACCACGCCACCTCCCCGATGTCCCGACTCAACGCGGTGAACGCGAGCGGCACCATGAACGGCGGCGTCTCAGTGCGCCGAAGCGAGCGGCGGCGCGTCGAGCCCCTCGACCAGCGCCGCCACGATGCGTTCAGCGGCGCGACCATCCCACCCCTCCGGCGCGCGCTCTCCCACCGCAAAGCGTCCGACCGCGAGCGCCGCTTCCGCGGCGGCCAGGATCCCGTCCACCGTCGGCGGCCAGGGAACGAGTCTGTTCGTGCCCTGCGTGACCGTGACGGGACGCTCCGTCTGCTCGCGCAGCGTCACGCAGGGCACACCGAGCACGCAGGTCTCTTCCTGCACGCCGCCGGAGTCTGTGACCACCACCGCCGAGCCGTCGAGCAGCGCCAGCATTTCGAGATAGCCAAGGGGCTCGCGCACGATCAACGGATCGAGCGACGACTGGAGACCGAACTGCTCGACGCGCTGCCTGGTTCGCGGATGCAGCGGCAGTACGACCGGCATCGCGTTCGCAATCCGGCCGAGTGCGTCGAGCGTGAGCGCGAGCATCGCCTTGTCATCCACGTTGGACGGCCGGTGAAGCGTTGCGACCGCATATCGCTCGGCACCGGGGACCGTCGCCGCCGGCACCCCGAGTGCCCGGGCCGCGGGGAGCACCGCATACAGGGAGTCGATCATCACGTTCCCCACGAGCCGCATCCGGGCGGGATCGAGCCCCTCGCGAAGCAGGTTCGGCTCGGCGTCGTCCGAGGGGAGCAGCAGCAGGTCGGAGAGGCGATCGGTGAGCACCCGATTCACCTCTTCCGGCATGCGCCAGTCTCCGCTTCGAAGCCCGGCCTCGACGTGGGCCACGCGAGCGCCGAGCTGCGGCGCGAGCTTGGCGGTGACGAGCGCACAGGCGAGGGTCGAGTTGACGTCACCGACTACCACGACCCAGTCCGGACGGACCTCCATCAGCACCGGCTCGAACGCCTGCATGATGCGTGCGGTCTGGTCGGCATGGGTCCCTGATCCGACGCCGAGCGCAAACGCCGGCTCAGGAAGTCCGAGGTCGCGCCAGAAGGTATCGGACATGGCGGCATCGTAGTGCTGACCCGTATGCACCAGCCGCGCCTCGTGACTCTCCGGGGAGCCCCCGCCGGCGAGCGCGCGGAGAATCGGCGCGACTTTCATGAAGTTCGGGCGCGCTCCGGCAACGACGAGTACGTTCACGGCGTCTGGGAAGGAGTCTGAAGGGGGTTCGGATGCCGCGATCGGTCGAGTCGGGCTGGCGGCCGGCTGCGAACGCAATATCGAGACTCGCGCCACGTTCGGGGAGCGGTCGCGGGACGGCTCATGTGTGGCGACGAGGCAACGGTGGTGCGGTTCCAACGCGGCTGGCCAGTTCATGGGCCGATTCGTTCGCGGCGCGATTCGCGACCCCGCTAGCTTCCTGTCGTGCTGCGCGGGAGAACCCGCGTGATGATCCAGGCGGTCCGTGCGACGCGAAGGGCCTGATGTTTGCCCGTCGCCTGTTCGCTGGAAGCATTCAGGCGACGCGCGTGCCCCGTCAGCCAGGTAACCGGCCTGCAGTCCAACGCCATCCGGCACAGCTCCGACCTCTCATTTCCCTCAAGAGTCTTCTGGATCAGGCAATCTCCGATTCACCTCCCGCGTCGCGCCGTTCATGGTGGCTTCTTGCGGGACTCCTGACGGCGTACGCGCTCCTGGTCTGGTCCACCCGACAGACCGGCATATACACGGGCGAGGACGACGCCGGCTATCTCCTGCTGTCCGATGCCCTGCGGGAGGGCACGTACCGGGAGTGGCAATGGCTGGGCGATCCGATCGCCAACCGGTTCCCCCCGGGCTACCCCGCGCTCCTCATGATCGTGCGCCTGCTGGTACCCAACGGGTTGCTGGCGGCGACGCTGCTGGGAATCGGCTTCTCGGTGGTGGGGCTCGTGGCACTTTACGACGTCGTCCGGCGACGGATCGGCTCCGACATCGGCCTCGCGAGTGTTGCCATTATCGTGGTGAATCCGGCTCTCGTCAGCGATGCGGGGGGAGCGATGAGCGAGGCGGTATTCACGTCGCTGATCCTGCTGACGCTCTGGGCCGCGGTTCGCGCCGACGAAACGAACCGTTCGCGTGACGCGGTGCTCGCGATGGCGCTCGCAATCGCCGCGTCGTTCGTGCGGGCGGCAGGGCTGACGGTGCCGCTCGTGCTGCTGCTGCACTGGGCACTCACCCGGCGCTGGAAACGGCTGGCGATATTGGCGCTGGTGCTCGCGTGCACGATCGGCGCCTGGCACGCGTGGACCGTCGTCGCGCCCACGAGCGTCGAGCGCCGATCGTACGTCGCGGACGCCGCGAAGATCGCGCAAACACAAAGCGACCAGCAGTCGGCGATCGTAAACGCTGCTGTTCGTGGCTCGCGAAGCGCTCGCACCTACCTGTCGCAAGACCTCCCGTGGAAGCTGGCCCAGCCGACAGTGCCTGGGACGCTTATCGACAATGTGTTCTGGCTCGCGCTGAACCTGGGTTGTGCGTTTACCGGCCTGGTGCTCCTGTGGAAGCGCTGGCGGCCGGCGGCGTTGTTCCTGGTGGTCTACGGCTCGTTGCTCATGGCGTGGACGTGGCACGTCGATCGCTTTCTGCAACCGGCGCTCCCGCTCATCCTCGTTTCCATGTTCGTCGGGGCGTCGTGGCTTGCCTCGCGGATCACACCGCGCGCCGGCGCATGGGGTGTTGGTGTCGTCCTGACACTGCTCGCCGCCCCGGCACTCGCGACGGATGCCGATACAGTGGCGAGCGCGACGACCTGTCGCGTGGATCCGTACGAGCGTCTCGAGTGCGCGGACGCACGCAGCCTCGACCTGGTGTCGCTCGCGCGTGCCGCCGGGAGCACCCTTCCGGGCGACGCCGTGGTCTTTGCGCCCAAGGAGCGCGCCTTCCATTACCACTCGGGGCTCAAACTGCCAATCATGGATGCGCTGCTGGAGGTGCCGGCGGATTCCTTCGCGTCGGAGCTGCGTGCAAGGGGTGTCACGCACGCTGTGCTTTCCACGGCCGGCTACGACTACAGGCGGGCGCGATCGCTGCTGACCGCGATCTGCCGCGAGCTGGATGTATCTCAGGTCGTGGCGCGCGAGACGTTGATGTTCGAGGTGCGCTCCACGCCGCTCGAGACGCCGGGGCCGGCGTGCGTGCTGCTGGAACACACCCGACCACGCCCATGAACGCTGCCGACGTGAACCCCGACCGCCCGCGCCGCATCCTGCTTCTCACGTACTACTATCCGCCCGACACCGCCGTTGGAGCAGTGCGTCCCGCTCGTCTGGCTGCCGCACTGCGCGAGCGAGGCCACCGCGTTCGCATCATTGCCGCCGGGGAGGCGGACGCATTCGACGACGCCTCAGGAGTCGATCGCGTTCGTCCACTGCCGAATCCGCGTGAATGGTGGCTGCGCATGAAGCGGCTGAAGCAGGGGCGATCAACT
>DASSBZ010000075.1:0-14474 GCA_035698205.1 Gemmatimonadaceae bacterium
CGAATGCCGGAAACTGGTACGCGCGGGTCGGGCCGGGGACCGGCCGCACCGCCGTCACGACAGCGCCTCCACCACCGGGGCATCCGTGGCCGCCGGCGGCGCGGGTTTCGGGATGTAGAGCAGCGACACCCGGTTGTTCCGTCCAAGGAACCGGCTCGCGAACGCGTTCACGTCCGCGAGTGTGACTCGGTGAAACATCGCCAGCTCCTCGTTCACGATGCGTGGTTCATCGAAGTACGTCGCGAACATCGAGAGCCGGTCCGCCCGCTCTCCCGCACTCTGCATCGCCGACACGAACGACGTCTCGATCAACGCGAGCGCTCGTTCAAGTTCGGCGGCGGTGACCCCCGACTCGTGCACGGTATCCAGCAATCGTTCCACCTCCTCCTCCAGCACGCTCGCCGACGTTTCACCACGGGCCAGCACATCCACGATGAGCAGGTCGTTCCCCTTTGACAGATCGAACGTGAACGCGCCGACCTCCGCCGCCACCTCGCGCTCGCGCACCAGCACGCGGTGCAGGCGACTCCCGCGTCGCAGTCCGAGGATTGCCGCCAGCGTGCGCGCGACCACGTGCTCCGGGGTGCCGAACGGCGGCACGCGACAGGCCACGAACAGCCGGGGGAGCGCCACCTGATCCTCCACGACTTCGCGGCGCGGATCGCCGAACACCGGTTCCAGCGCCATCGGCGGCAGCGGGGGTCGTTCCCCCCCGGCGGGAATGCCGCCGAAGTAGCGCTGCACGAGCGTGGTGGCTTCGCGCGGATCGAAATCGCCGGCAATGGAGAGCACCGCGTTGTCCGGCGCATACCAGGTCGCGAAGAACGCGCCGACGTCGTCGAGGCTCGCCGCCGAGAGATCTTCCATGGAGCCGATCAGCGAGTGGTGGAACGGGTGCGACGGCGGGAATGCCAGCATGGGCAGCCGCTCCCACCAGCTTCCGTACGGCTGGTTGTCCACCGTCCACCGGCGTTCGTTCTTCACCACATCGCGCTGCGTGTCGAGCTTCTCCTGCGTCATCGCCGGCAGCAGCCGACCCATGCGATCGGCCTCGAGCCAGAGCGCCAGCGCCAACTGGTTGGAGGGCACGGTCTCGAAATAGTTCGTGCGGTCGAGCCAGGTGGAGCCGTTCAGCGTACCGCCCGCGCGTTGCACGAGTTCGAAGTGCTCGTTGGCCGCCACGTTCTCGCTCCCCTGGAAGAGCATGTGCTCGAAGAGATGCGCGAACCCGGTGCGACCTTCGCGCTCGTTGGCCGACCCGACGTGATACCAGAGGTTGACGGCCACGATGGGGGCCGTGTGGTCCTCGGAGAACACCACGCGCAGGCCGTTGTCCAGCCGCCAGGTCTCGATCGGGATCTGCATGGTGAAGGGAAGCGGGATCAGGTGCCGGTCAGCGATCGGAGCTCGAGTGTCCGATCGGAATGGACAGGCCATAGTGAAACACCGGCCGAAAGCGGTCGCGCCGCCCCGACTCGTCAGGCGGCGGCGACAGGTTCTGCTCGGCCACGACATACAACGTCAGCCGCGACCATACACCGCCCATGTCGGACATCAGGCGAGGGCCCAGCGCCAGCCGCGCACTCGTCTGCACCACGAGATCGTTGACGAAGAATCGTCTCGCGTCCTCACGCTCGGCGAGATGGAAGTAACCGAGCACAGGGATGCCAAGTTCCAGCCAGCCATCGGTCTGCGACGTGCGCAGGGGAACGAGCTTCACACCATAATAGAAGGCGACGTCGTTCTCGACCGACCGCCCGTTACTCAGGCCGATCGGTGCGAAAGCGGTGCCAACCTGCAGATCCAGGTGCCGCCAGGCCGTCGGCACCATCGTCATGACGCGAAAGAGCAGCCCCGTGGATGCGTCCCGAACTCCCGGCGCCGAGACGGCGTCGCGCGTGATCATCCCCGGCTCGAAGCGCAGCTCGGGCGTGCCGAACAGCTGCGCCTCGGACAATCGCGGCAGGCAGGGCATGGCCAGCGCGACGGCCACGAGCGGCAGCAGGCGACGGCGCAGCCAGCGGCGGATGCCGGCATCGTTCGGCTTGAACCGGATGAATCGCGACTCGCTCACTCGGTGCGTGGAAGGAGGAACATGATCGCCGTGAGCGGCACCTTGACCGACTCGCTCAGCACGTAGATGAGCGCTTGGCTCCGGCTGGCGGAGATCGGGCTCGATCGGGTGGGGGAGGTGAAAACGGTGACGCCGTGCATCCGTGCGAGCAAGCGCAAGCGCAGCATGTGGAAGGGGTCGCTCACGAGAATGGCGTTGGACATTCCGCGGCTGCGCATCATCGCCGCGACCGCTGCCATCGACTCGCGCGTGCTGCGTCCATGATCCTCGAGGAGCATGGCGCTGTCGGGCACCCCCTGCTTCATCAGGTAGCGCCGCCCCACGGCCGCCTCGCTCGTCGTGTCACCGGAGCCGATCCCACCGGTGAGGATGACGTACGGTGACAGCGATCGACGCCAGAGTTCGACGGCGTGATCGAGACGTGCGCGGAGCACGGGGGAGGGGCGTCCGACGTATTGCGCGGCACCGAGCACCACGATCGCATCCGCGCGGCGTGCCTGCTCCTGCGCGCCCGAAATGAGGACGAGGAGCACACACACCAGCCATGCGCCCGCCATGCCAAGAATGGCCGCCAGCGTCAGACGGCCCGCGAGACCTGAACGGGACCGAGGCACGTCGGAAGGATAAACGACGGGGCGGACGCGATGACAATGCGGTTCGTCCCGCCGCCGTCCCTATTCGGCGAGGCTCAGCAGCGACAGCCAGAAGACATCGAACACCACGCGATGGGCGGCAACCGGCTCCAGCATGGCGTGGATCGACATGCCGTCGACGAACGCGACGATCACGTCGGCCACGAGCGGCACCGGCACGCGGAGCTTCAGCTCGAGCAGGTCGAACAGCCGCGACACCGTTTCGGCCGCAGCCTCTCGACGCGCCGCTGCGGTGAGACGAACCGCCGCACGCACCTTTTCCGCCGGTTCGCACGCCAGCTCCTGCAGCACGCGGATGTGTCCACGCCGCAGCTCCCCCTCCACCCAGCGCCAGAGATCATCGACCGCCGTGCGCGCCGTGCTGTCGAGGAGTGCCTGGCTCTCGCGCGTCACGGACTCGCGCCCGATCCACTGCGCGAGCACCGCCAGCAGCGTCTCCTTCTCCTTGAAGTGGTAGTGGATGAGGCCCTTGGAAACGCCGGCGAGGTCGGCGACATCCTGCAGGCTCACGTTGGCGGTACCGACCGCCACCAGGCGCTCGGCGGCGGCTTCGAGGATGCGCTCGGGTGCCCCTCGCTTCCGCTCGGCCTGTTCCCCCGTCCCGGTGCCGGTCATCAGAACGAACCGATGTCTCCACGCGCGGGCGCGGAGACCTGGTAGCCGTCGGCGCTGAGCGCTTCCGTCATGGCCGACTGCGCCTCGGGTTCGCCGTGCACCAGCCACACCGGTCCGAGCTCGCTCGAGCGTTCGCGCACGGCATCCAGCCAGTCCTTGAGTTCCGCGCGGTCCGCGTGGGCGCTGTAGCCGTTCAGGATCTCGACCCTGGCCCGCAACGGCATCTCATCCCCGAACACCCTGATCACCTCCCGTCGCTCGACGATGCGGCGACCGAGCGTGTGCTCGGCCATGAAGCCAACCACCAGGATCGTGTTGCGCGGGTCGGATGCGCCATGGGCGAGGTGGTGCAGGATCCTCCCCCCTTCCGCCATCCCCGACGCGGCGATGATGACCATGGGACCGGTCGACGTGTTCAGCGCCTTCGATTCGGAGACGTCGCGCGTGAAGCGCAGGAGCGGGAAGTCGAACAGGTCGTGTACCTGGCCAACGAGGTCCTCCGTATGGTCGAACGCCTCGGGGTGCATGGCGAACACCGAGGTGGCATCCGTGGCAAGCGGGCTGTCGACGTAGATGGGGATGGGTGGAATTTTGCCGTCGCGCACCAGCGCATGGATGTTGTACACCAGCTCCTGGGTGCGGCCAACGGCGAAGGCGGGGATCAGGACGCGCCCGCCACGAGCCGCCGTTTCACGGATGACCTCGCCAAGCCTGATTCGAGCGCCGGCCACCGACTCGTGATCGCGATTGCCGTAGGTGGACTCGATGATCACGGCATGCGCGTCGGTTGGCGGGTGCGGGTCGCGAATGATCGCGAGCCCCTTCCGGCCGATGTCTCCGCTGAAAACCAAGCGACGTTCAACGCCATTCTCGCGACAGTCAAGCGACACTGAGGCCGATCCGAGGATGTGGCCAGCATCCGAGAACGTCACGCGCACGCCGGGAACCACGTCGATCGTGCGTCCATATGGCACCCCGACCATCAGCTCCACCGCGCGCGTCGCATCCTTCATTGTATAGAGCGGCGCGATGTGTTCCTTGTGCCGGCGCGCCAGATGTCTGGCGTCCATCTCCTGGATGTGCGCCGAGTCGGCGAGCATCACCGCCGACAGATCGTGCGTGGCGGGAGTGCAGTAGATGGGTCCGTCATAGCCATTGCTGGCGAGATAGGGCAGCCGGCCGGCGTGATCGATGTGGGCGTGCGAGAGGACCACGGCGTCGATTTCCGACGCGGGAACAGGGAGCTCCTTGTTCTTCTCCGCACTTTCCCGGCGTTTCCCCTGGAACAGTCCGCAGTCCAGCAGGACGGTCTTCCCGGCCACGCGCAGGACGTGACACGAGCCGGTTACTTCGCGGGCGGCTCCAAAGAATTCAACTTGCATTCGCCTCTCCAGGTGGCGGGACGAGACCAGATCCCCATCGGTCCGGCATTCGCCGCTGTGGCTACCGCACGACGCTCCCCGGCTCCGATTCCGTATCCCGCTGAAAAATGATCGTCAGCCGATGCTCGTCCTGTGCCAGCATCGCGAGCTCCCACCCGCCACGCATGCGCTCATTCAACAGGTCGGTCAGGACGTCCTCGTCATCGCGCGTGTGGCGCGTGAGTCGGTGAATCACTGCCTGATATTCTTTCATGCGCGCGAAGTTAGTAGCTTGTCGCCGATGGACAACTCCCCCGAATTCCCGACGCTCTCGGTCGTCGCCCATCCGCTCGTCCAGCACAAGCTTACGCTGCTTCGCGATCGCGCGACACCAACGAAGATCTTCAAGGAGCTCGTCGACGAGATCGCCATGCTGATGGCGTACGAAGCCACCAGCGACCTGGCGCTCGAACCCGTGCCGGTGAGCACGCCGCTGGAGTCCACCGTCGGACACCGCGTGAGCGGGAAGAAGCTGACGCTCGTGCCGATACTCCGCGCCGGACTCGGCATGGTCGAGGGTATCCTGCGCCTCGTGCCATCGGCTCGCGTCGGACACATCGGACTGTATCGCGATCACGACACGCTCGAACCGGTCGACTACTACTTCAAGGTGCCGGGCGACGTAGCCGAGCGCGACTTCTTTCTCCTCGATCCGATGCTCGCCACGGGGGGCAGCGCCGCTGCCGCCGTGCAATCGCTCAAGCGTGCCGGTGCAACTCGCATCCGATTCCTCTGCATCGTCGCCGCACCCGAAGGCGTGCGTCGACTCACCACCACGCACCCCGACGTCTCGATCTACACGGCGGCGCTCGACCGGCAACTCAATGCGCAGGGCTATATCCTGCCGGGACTTGGCGACGCGGGCGATCGACTTTTCGGTACGCGTTGACGCACGCGTACGAACGCGATGCATGATGCGACATGCATCACGCATGACATGTGCACACCGAAATCATTTTCAACTTCATGAAAATTTCCCTTGTTCACTCGATAGACTCTTAGTACATTGCGCCCCGTTATCGAATAGGATCGCGTCGCCTACCCGCGCTCGAGCGAGATGCTGATCAACCTGCTCCCCGATTTCTTTGCAGTCCTGAGCAGCGCTGATCGAGTCAACGCCTACCATCGATACTACGACACCCACCAGAGCCTCCTCGAGGCGTACTGGCACAACTACGTCGTCGACCCCGACGGTCCGCACTTCCGCGACGTAGTCCACATGACCGCGCTCGCCGATCGGTCAGACCTGCGCACAATGCTCGACCGCACCGACGTGGTGTCGCTCGCGCGCGCGACCGAAGAACAGTGTGCAACGCTGCTCGACCTCGATAGCGACGTCGACATCGTGCTCATGGTTGGTGTCGGCGCGGCGAACGCCGGAGAACTCGTGGTCAATGGCCGTGGCGTGGCCTTCGTCTGTCTCGAGCACTTCACCGGCATCTCCAACCCCGATACGCAGGGGCTTGGCCTCGACCCCGAACTGCTGCCGCTCTGGATCGCGCACGAGGTCGCGCACGCCGTGCGCTACACCTCGCCGACCAGCCGCAGCGAGCTCCGCTCACTCGTCATCGAGGCCGGAGACTACTACTCGTACTGGGATACAGGACGCCACGCGACGCTGCGCGAACTGCTGATCAATGAAGGACTTGCCGTGCTGGTCTCGCGCAGCATCAGCCCCGGTCACGCGGCCTGGGAGTACTACGGCTACGGCCGGCGACAGTACGCCCGGATCCGAGAGCTCGAGTCCGTGATCATGCGCGGCATGCGCGACGACCTCGATCGCCACGCGCTCGGCTTGCGCCTCAAGTACCTCTCCGGCGGCATGACCGACGAGGCACGGACCACCGAGCGGTTCGTCGTGCCGGAGCGCAGCGGTTACTACATCGGCGCGCGCATGGCGGAAGCGGCGTTCAATGCACGCGGTGCGGCGTGGGCGGTTCGTGCTGCCGCGCGCGAGATCACGGGCGTCGCCGAGTCGGCTGCCGAGTCGGCATAGCGCCGCGGCGCTACTTCCCCACGCAGAACGTCGAGAAGACCCGCGCGAGCACGTCCTCGACGGTGACCGCGCCGATCAACTCATCGAGTTCATGAATCACGGCGCGCAGGTGGACCGCCGCGATCGCGGCCGGTATGGCATCACCGCGCCAGGCAGCCACGAACGCCCGTAACTCCAGGCGAGCACGCTCGAGCCCCTCGACATGACGCGCGCGCGTCAGCACGGGATCGTCTCCGTCCGTGCGGCCATGCGCGAGCTCCAGCGCCGCCACCATGCGTTCGAGCAGCGCGGTCAGCCCCTCACCGGTCATCGCACTGGTCAGAATGGCATCGTCGGGTACGACTGCCTGGTCGGCGTGCATGTCCGACTTCGTCACGACGCGAATCATCGGGGCTGTCGTCCAGCCAGTCATCGCAGCGGCCAGCGCATCGAACTCCTCGGGTCGCTCCGCGCAGCCAAGCACGAGATCGGCCCGTGCGAGATAGCGCGTGCTCATCTCGATGCCCAACTGCTCCACGGTATCGGCCGAGTCGCGCAACCCCGCGGTGTCGATGAGCCGGATCGGCCAGCCGTCGAACTCGAGCAGCTCCTCGATGGCGTCGCGCGTGGTGCCGGGAACCTCGGTCACGAGCGCGCGCGTGGTGCCGAGCAACGCGTTGAACAGCGCTGACTTGCCGGCGTTGGGAGCACCCGCGAGCACCACGGTCGCGCCGTCGCGCGCCAGCATCGCAGCCGGGCGTGTCGCGAGCAGCGCGCCGATCGAGTCGTCGAGTTCACGGCACGCCCGGAGCAGGCGATCGGTGTCCAGTGGACCGTCGTCCTCCTCGGGAAAGTCGATCTCGTAGGCCAGCAGCGCCTCGACTTCGAGCACGCGCTCGCGCAACTGCGAGAGGCGTCGCGTGAGTCCGCCATCGAGCTGCCGGATCGCCAGCGCGCGCATGGCATCGGTGCGCGCCTCCGCCAGGTCTCCAATGGCTTCGGCCTGCAGCAGATCGACGCGGCCGTTGAGCAGCGCGCGTCGCGTAAACTCGCCGGGCTCGGCGAGCCGCGCGCCCGCACCAACGAGCGCCGAGAGCACGGCACGCGCGACCGCCGGGCCACCGTGCAGCGTCAGCTCAACGGCGTCCTCTCCGGTGAATGACTCGGGCCCGGCGAACAGCACGACGATCCCCTCGTCGAGTACCGAACCACCCGCTCTGTCCCGGATGGTGGCAAGCGTGGCTCTGCGCACCTGCGGTGGCCATGGCGACACGATGGTGGCGGCAATCTGTCGTGCCGCCGGCCCGCTCAGCCGCACGATCGAGAGCGCACCACGACCCCGCGCCGTGGCGATGGCGGCGATCGTATCTTCTGCGCGCACGGTCGGCCGATGGTCCTCGCGGGGCGTGGCTACGTCGCCGGACTTCGCTTGGGCGCTGCCGCCGCCTTCGATCGCTCGTTGGAGAGGATCCACTGCTGCGGAATCGTCGCCAGGTTCTGCACGGCGTAGTACAGGTTCAGCCCCGACGCGAGGTTGACCAGGAACAGCGTCATCATGACGGGCATGATGTACGCCATGGCCTTCGTCTGCGGATTCGGCGGCACGTTGCGCATGCTGATGAGCGACGTCACGAACATCGACACGCCCATCAGCAGCGGCATGATGTAATACGGATCCTTGAGCGAAATATCCGGGAGCCAGAGGAACGGCACCCCGCGGAATTCGATCGTGTTCTGGAACACGAAGAAGAGCGCGAAGAGGATCGGCATCGGCAGGAGCATCGGCAGGCAGCCCGACAGTGAGCTGAACGGGCTCATCCCGTGCTCCTTGTAGATCCGCATCATCTCCGACTGCAGCTTCTGCGGTTCGTTCTTGTAGCGCTTCTGGACGTCGGCGAGCTCGGGCTGCAGCCGCTGCATCCGGAGACTCGTGCGCATGGCGCGCTGGTTGAGCGGCCAGAGCAGGATGCGGATCGCCACCCCGAAGATGACCAGCACCCAGCCGTACTGCAGCCCCGACGCCTGCTTCATCCAGAGCAGGATGCGCATCATGATCGTGGCGAACGGCTGCACGACAGGCTGCATGAACCCGCCGTACGGGTTCGAGTTCTCGAACTCGCGGCCGAGGGACACCATGCGCTTCCACTCCTGCGGCCCGGCGTACATCTCGAACGCGAAGGAGCCGCCGCGCAGCGCCTGCACCGCCACACCGCTCGCGCGACTGGCCGTCTTGCCCGTGCGCGGCCCCCCCACGACGTTCAGCTCCGCCAGCGACGAGTCGCCGTCCGGCACGAGCAGACCGAGGATGAAGTACTTGTTCTTCGCCGCCACCCAGGAAAGTGGCCCCTCCTCCACATCGCGCTCGCCCGGGTCCAGCTTGCCGAAGGAAAAACCCGAGGTGCCGCCGCTGACGGGCTTGGCGGCATACGAGAGGTGCCGCTGGTCCTCCAGCGAGTCGGCTTCAGCCGATGCGAAGCCGTGCGGCAGGTCGATCATCATCCACGCCGCTCCGCCCTCGCCTGCACCGCTCACCGAGCCACTCACATTCATGACGTAACTGGTATCGGAGATCGCATAGCGAATGCTGACGCCGCGGTCGGCAACGGTGGTCGTGAAGTCGAGCTGTGTGCCGCCGCCGGGGAGCGCGGCGCTGTCCACGGCAAAGACCGCACGACGCAGGTCGATCGTATCGCCCGGCACCACCAGCTGAAACCCGATCAGCCTTTCCCCCTGGCGGACCAGCTCGACCGGGCCGGTCGAGCCGTCGAGCGCACGATAGTGCGTCATCCCGACGGACACGGGCGCCGCACCCATGGTCGAGAACCGGTACGACGCCAGGCTCGTCGTCACCGACACCGTATCGGCCACGGCTGGCGCGGCAGTGGCCGCGGCTGTATCGGTCGCCGCGGCCGCGCTGTCGACTGGAGTTGCGGACACGGAAGGAGGCGTCAACGCTGGCGTGATCGCCACCGTGTTCGAGTCGACTGCCGGTGCCTGGGTCACCTCGATCGGCGCACCGCGCTGTCCCGTCTGGAACAGCAGGGGCGTGAGGATCACGACGATGCCCGTCAGCAGCAGGGCGAGCAGAAAGCGCTTGTCCATCGGTGTGCGTGCTGGGTGTTAAGGCACGGGATCGTAGCCGCCGGCATGCAGCGGATGACACCGCAGGATACGGCGGAACGCCAGCCAGCTTCCCTTCAGGGCGCCATGCCGTTGGAGCGCCTCGAGCGCGTAGCTCGAGCAGGTCGGAACATAGCGGCATGCCGCCGGCAGGAGCGGCGAGATGGCAATCTGGTAGCCACGCACCAGGGCCATCAGCAGTCGGGCAATCACGCGCGGCCTCCACGCGTCATGAGCATCCCCATTGCGCGATCGAGATCAGCGCGCAGCTCCACGAGTGCGCGATCGTACGCGCGCGGCGCTGCACGGATAAGCAGGTCGACGGGGGCAAGCTGGGGCATCCACGTGATGCGTACGATCTCCCGGAGACGTCGTTTCAAGCGGTTGCGATCGACCGCGGAGTGCCCGAACCGCGGCACGATGATTCCCACGCGCGCATGAACAAGGGGGGAGGCGGTGACCCGAAGCTCGAGACTCCCGGCCCGGATCCGCTCCCCCCTCTGGCGAACTCGCTCGATGTCCGCTCGCCGGTTCAGCCGATGGCTCGCCGGAAAGCGCCGGCGAGACTCAGGCGCCTGCGTACTTCGACGGAAGCTTTACGGTCAGGCGCTTCCGCCCTTTCTTGCGACGCCGGCTCAGCACCTCGCGCCCCCACCGCGTGGCCATGCGCGTGCGGAAGCCGTGCTTCCGGATGCGCTTCTTGTTACGGGGGCGATATGTCGGCTTTCCCATGCTCCATCACTCCAGACGTGCCATGGACTCAAAAAAAATTCAGGCGTAGACCTGTAACGTTAACCAATCCGGGCAGATAGATCAAGCTCCGAGACACATCTGGTAGCGCGGTGCAGTTGACTTTTCCACACGGCTTCGGTACCTTCGCGCCCCGCACTTTTCCACACCGGATGACCCTCTCTGCTCACGACGTCTGGACCCGACTGCTCGACCGCGCGAAGCTCGACATCGGGGAACAAACGTTCCGAACGTGGCTGGAACCGACTGAGCCTATTGGTTTTGACGGCTCTACACTGCTCGTCGGTACCCCGGACCAGTTCGCCGCCGACTGGAATGAGTCCAAATACGCGGACTCCCTGGCCGCCTATGCGCCCGTCGCACTCGGCCAACCGGTCCGCGTCGTCTTCCAGGTCGCGGAGGAGGCGAAGGAACGTCCACAGATGGACTTCTTCGTTCAGCAGCCCGAAACCCCCACCGCCAAGCCAGCATCGTCGCACTCCAACGGCACCAATCAATCACTGAACCCCAGATACACCTTCGCACACTTCGTCGTCGGCAAGTCGAACGAGCTCGCCGCCGCTGCCGGCGCCGCCGTATCTGATGCCCCCGGCAAGACCTACAATCCGCTCTTCATCTACGGCCCAACCGGACTCGGCAAAACGCACCTCATGCAGGCCATTGCCCATGAGCAGCTCCGGCAGCGCCCCGAGGTCCGCATCATCTATATCGGCACGGAACAGTTCACCAACGAGTACGTGGGAGCGCTGGGCGCGCGCAGCATGCCCGAATTTCGACGCCGTTTTCGCGAATCCGACATGCTGCTTGTCGATGACGTCCACTTCCTGAAGGGCAAGGAATCCACCCAGGAAGAGTTCTTCCACACCTTCAATGCGCTGTACGAAGCCGGCCGCCAGATCATCATGACCAGTGATCGCGCTCCCTCCGAAATCCGCGGGGTTGAGGCGCGACTGGTTTCACGATTCCAGTGGGGGATGGTCGCCGACGTCGATCTTCCCGACTTCGAGCACCGTGTGGCGATTCTTCGCCTCAAATCCCGCGATGAACACCTGGATCAGACCATCCCTGAGTCCGTGCTCCAGTTCATCGCCGAACACGTCCGGACGAGCGTTCGCGAGCTCGAGGGATCCGTCATCAAGCTGCTGGCGTATGCGTCGCTCAAGCGACGTGAGGTCTCCCTGGAGCTGGCACGTGAGGCGCTACGCGACAAGCTTGCCCTCAGCGATGGCCAGCCCGCTTCGGGGGAGCAGCAACCCGCGCTGACCCCGGCGCGTATTCAGCAGACGGTGGCGTCCACCTGGGGTATCTCCGTGGAAGCGCTCATCTCCAAGACGCGCACCAAGAACCTGACGGTCCCGCGTCAGGTCGGAATGTATCTCTGCCGGGAATTGCTCGGACTGCAGCTCGTGGAAATCGGCAACTGCTTCGGAGGACGTGATCACTCCACCGTGATCCACAGTATCGATCGCGCAAACGTCCTCCTGGCTTCTGATCAGCTCGTGGCGCAGCGAGTGCTTGCAATCCGTGCACAGTTGAATCCACATTGATCCATACCGCAGCAGCAGAACCTGGATGACCGAACGATTTATCATCAGCCCGTACAGCCAGCTCCACGGACATCAACATGTCTGATTGAGGTCAACCGCTATCGCAGGAACGAGTTATCGTTCTGCTCCACATACCAACATGCTCTACTGCTACTACTCTTCTTCTTTACTGATCTAGTAATAGTAGCAAGCAAGTACCAACATCTTCCCTGACCTCAACCAGGATCGACATGCGTTTCAGCATCTCTCGGGAGAAGCTCCAGGAGGGACTGACAGCCATCACACCGAGTATCGCTGCCAAAACCACGTTACCGGTACTGGCAAACATCCTCGTTGAGACAACCGATCGTGGTATTCGCTTGTCCGGCACAGACCTCGACCTGTCGGTATCCACGGAGATTACCGCCGATGTCGAAGCAGCTGGTTCGATCACGGTACCGGCGAAGAAACTGATGGAGATCGCGCGTGAACTTCCGCCGGCTCCGGTGAAAATCGCCGCGGTGGGTAATCAGCGCATCAGCCTGGAATGTGGTCAGTCGAAGTTCAAGCTATTAGGGCTGCCTCGTGACGAATTCCCGACGTTTCCATCGATCGACTTCAGCAGCTCGTGGAAGATCCGGGCGGGCGAGCTCCATAAACTGATCCATCATACGATGTTTGCGGTCTCCACCGAGGACAGCCGTCCCATCCTGAACGGCGTGCTCTGGGAGATTCGTCCGGATCGGATGCGGATGGTTGCGACGAATGGTCACCGCCTGGCACGTATCGATGTTCCGGCGGGGAATGGTGCGTCCGTCACGAATGATCTCATCATTCCACCAAAGGCGCTCGAACAGGTCCGGCGCCTCTTTCCCGCTGAGGAAGACCTCGAGGTCGCGAAGGGAGAAAATCACATCGGTTTCCGATCGCCGCTCACAACGGTGTATACGCGGTTGATCGAAGGTCCGTATCCCAACTACGACCAGGTCATTCCGCGGGACAACGATCGTATCGCCATTGCCGACAAGGGTGCATTACAGAGTGCGCTGCGACGCATGTCGGTCATCGCGTCAGACCAGACGCATCGCATCAAGCTGGCATTCAATGCCGCAATGCTGAAGTTCAGCGTCACCACGCCTGACCTGGGCGAGGCGCAGGACGAGCTGCCGATCCGCTATACGGGTGATCCCCTCGAGATCGGATTCAACGCAAGCTATCTCGTGGAAATTCTGCGCTTCATTCCGACCGATGAAGTGAAGATGACGCTCAAGGGATCCGAGCGTGCCGCGACGCTGGAGCCCGAAGGGTGGGACGATCCTGCGTCATACCTCTGCCTCGTGATGCCGTTGCGGCTCGTGGACTGATTATCGCGGGCTCGCCTTGACGGCGGCCAGCACCTCGGTTGTGCGCACGAGAGTCTGCAGAAATCGCTGTGCCCCGAACTCCGACGCAAACTCCACCTGCGTCGTGATGGAATCGGCGAGCGAAAGCAGCGTGACATGCCCGATGGAGTCGAGCTGAAGTGCAATGTGCCCGTCACCCTGACTCGTCGTCGAGAGCTGCACGGACACGCTGTCCATCATCCCGCTGCCTTGGGATGCAAGCGTGAAGCGACGTCGCACCACCAAAGGCGAGCCATCCACAGGCAGGTATTCCACCGCCCCCTGGCCGCGCGTCGGTATCATGCTGGTGCAGCCGGTGAACTCGAGCGAGTCGCCCCACGCGTGCGTGCTGGAAAAGATCGGCAGGGGCAACTGCAGCGCGACGTTCGTGGCCAACGATCCCGCGGTACATCCCTCGTCGGAGTGCACCGATGTGTGGTTGCCGTCGGTTGTCAGCTCGAACGACACCGCATCGCGCATGATCTGCTGGCGCGGCAGACGCGACCGGCCGCGCGTGATGGTCCGCGCGGAGTCCAGGTGCAGCATGACGCGACTTGCATGATCTCGTTCTCCCGCCGGCGTCTGCCCATCGATGTGGAACCAGACGACAGTCTCGATTGAATCGGTTGCTTCCGCTGGGCGATCCGGGCTGCTCACATACGCGTGCGCGGTCGTCGTTCCCGAATAACCGCGGTTCGGACTGAACAGCGGAACCAGCGCCGACGTCGGTGACGCTGGTTCGTCAATCGCCGCGGAATCACCGGGAGCAGGAGCTGGCGGGAGGCGAGGCTCCACGGGTTGACGCTGGCATGCCGCGACGAGGGCAATGCCGGCGAGCATCGTGTGCAGGCTGTACCGGTGTGCCTTCCCGATGTATCGATTGGTGTCGGACATGGTCTCGACCCGAAGGCTCCGGCACTGGTGCAGCGTTCCACGCTCAGACAACGCGGACACGCCA
>DASSBZ010000076.1:0-21547 GCA_035698205.1 Gemmatimonadaceae bacterium
CGGCGACGCCGGGACGCTCACGCTGGCCTATGTACGGCCGTTGCTCACCACGGTGCGGAGCCTGTCGGATGTGCGCGCCACGCCGGCCGGAGCGCGGATCGAGGCGCGCCTGGAGGCGTTTGCCGACGAGCTGCGCGCCGAGGCGCCGGCCGGCGTGACGGTGTACACGTGAATCACGACCGGGATCGTGGAGGACGAGCTGCTCGCATTCGCCGAGGAGAGCGAGGCCGATCTGGTGGCGGTCGGGACGCGCGGCCCGGGGCTGGTCGAGCGGTTCTTCATCGGCAGCGTGGCGTCGACCATGCTGCATCATGCGCCGTGCTCGGTGCTGGCCGCACCGGCGCCGCCGCGTGAGGCACTCGTGGCCGAGGGGCCGGCGGAGGAGCGCACGTGGACGGCGGAGCCGTCGGAGTTCGCGAGCCTGCTCGATGACTTCAGCCTGCGCAACGCCGGACGCAGCGTGTCGGTCGAGGTGGATGATCCCGAGTTCGGGGCGCAGGTGCAGGCGAGCGGCTATGTGCTGCGCGGTGTCACGTGGGATCGGGACGCGAAGTCGGTCGCGGTGATGCTCGATGCGCCCGACAACGTGAAGGGCCATCTCTCGCGCACGATCACGGGGGTGGACGGGCTGGGGATCCTCGCCAGCGACGGCAAGCGGGAAGGGGAGCAGCCGCGTGACCGGGCGCTGGAGATCCGGCACGGGCGCGGACAGACGCTGCTGCTGCTGGGCTGACCGGTCTATGTTACGTCGGGCTCCGGCCAATTGGCCGGGGCTCGACCCGGTAGCTCAGTTGGTAGAGCAACGGACTTTTAATCCGTAGGTCGCGGGTTCGAGACCCGCCCGGGTCACTCGCGTGAGCGTGGAGAGGGGCTCGCGTGCCTCTGCTGCCGTTCGAACTTCGGGCACAGCAGTCCCTGGAACGAACGCGCTGTGCATCTGGTACCGACCGGCCAGCACTGCTCCCCTACGGCCGCACCGACTCCGCGTGCACCAGCCGCGCCACGTCGGCAATCAGCCGCCGCGCCACGCGGTCGTCGGGAATCCCCTTCGTCAGCACCACCAGCACGTACGGTGACGCCCCCTCGGGGTACACGATCGCCGCGTCGTGCAGCACGCCGCTGATCTGCCCCGTCTTGTGCGCCACCCGCGTGCCCGGTGGCAGCCCGGCCGGAATCTCGTCGTTGAACTCCTGACGCAGCAGGATGTCGAGCATCGCGCGACAGTGCGCCGCGCTTGCCGCTTCACCGCGCTCGATCGATTCGAGCAGCACCATCAGCGCCCGCGCACTCGTGGTGTTGTTGCGCCCGAGCTGATACGCCTTGCCGTCCTCCACGCCGCGCAGCACCTCGATCCCCGTTGCCCCCAGCGCGTGCGCCGTGGCATTCGTCTCCGTGGCGCCCACCAGGTCAATGAGGATATTCGTCGCGAGGTTGCTCGAGCGGACGATCATCAACTCCAGCAGTTCGCGCACCGGCACGCGCGTGCCGACACGCGCGTACAGCGTGGAGTCGGAGTCGTCGCCGGCGTTTACCGAGAATGGCGATCCGTCAACGATGGACCGGAACGAGTTCACCACCATGATCGGCTGGTCGAGCGTGAAGGCGCCGCGTTCAATGCTGCGGAACAGCTCGATCATTACCGGCACCTTCATGGTGCTGGCGGCGTGAAAGACGGAATCGCCGTCGATCAGCATCATCGCGCCCCGCCCCCCGAGTTCATGCCACGCCACCCCCACCTCGGCGCCCGGCACCTCGGCGATCCGCGCGCGCACCCGCTCGCGCAGCGAGTCGATCCGGGGTACGGGAGACCCCTGCGCGGCGAGTGGCAACGGCGAAACCGCGGGAGCCGCAAACGCGACGACCAGCGTGGAGAGCGCGACGAACCACGAAGTACGCTGCATGACACCTCCGAACGTGAGGCCGGCGACGGACGATTGGCGACGCACGTCGCATCCCGGGACCCGAACATAGGACGGGCAGGTACTTGCTCGCAATCGCGACCGGTCGCCCCGTTGCGCCCGCACCCTCTCGGTCGTGTTCAGAGGCAACCCGCGAAGCCCGGCGCCGACGCCCTCCTCACGCGCGATCCTGCATGCCGCCGAAGTCACCCGACGAGTCCCTCTCCAGCGAACCGGTCTTCAGTCAGGCACAGCTCAAGCGCGAGCGACTGCGGTTCACGAGCTTTGTATTCCAGCGCTCGCCCAGCGGGCAGACCACCGCCGAGGTCGAACTCGAGTGGCTCGACGGTGCGCATCACACCGGCAAGTCCCGCGGGGTGTCGAGCGAGCTGGGCGACCTGCGTGTGGCCGCCGACGCGGCGCTCCGGGCCATCGAGGCCTTTGCCGACGGGAACGCACACTTCGAGCTCACCGGCGTGAAGACCATGCGCGCGTTCGACGCCAACGTGATCATCGTCTCGGTCTCGTACAGCGGCCCCGATGGCAGCCATCGCCTCCTTGGCTGTCATCTTGCCGAGCAGGATCCCGTGCGCAGCGCCGTCGTGGCCGTGCTGCACGCCACCAACCGCACGCTCGGCAACTTTATCGCCACCCGCTGACGACCAACATCCGGCGTCCCGTGCGGCAGCGGTTCCGTGCCGCGGGAACGCATCGCACATTGCCCGCGCACGAGTCGGTTCCCCCTCCCGGGGCCGGTGCCGTTGACCGAGAGGAACTCGCGAGTGATCACACGTTCGCACGTCGTCGTTGTCATGCTGCTGTCGGCCGTGGCCTGCAGCCGGAACGCTCCACCGGCGCTGCCGCCGGTCCCCGCCAACGATGCGCCGCCGGTCGAAGCCGCCACAGCGGCCGAGGACTCCACCGCCGCGAGCCTGTCGCGCAAAGCCATCGTCGACCGGGCGCTCGCCATCTTCCGCGATGCCTCGATGCCGGAGGGCGGCGTGGTGACCGACGACGCGGAGCCAAGCTGGGACATCGATGTCGAGTCGTATGAGACGCACGAGCGCGTCGCACACTACATCGACGTGTTCACCGGTCGTGGTCGCGAGTCGTTCGTCAACTGGCTCGAACGCGGTACGCGCTACGAGCCGATGATCCGCGAGATCTTCCGTCAGCAGGGCATTCCGGAAGACATGTACTACCTGGGGCTGGTGGAGAGCGGCTACGACGCGGACGCCTATTCGCGCGCCGCAGCGGTCGGGATGTGGCAGTTCATGACCGCTACCGCCAGGTCCGTGGGGCTGCGCGTGGACTGGTGGGTGGACGACCGGCGCGACCCGGTGCGTGCGACGCGTGCCGCCGCCCGCTACCTCACCGACCTTCGCGCGCAGTTCGGATCGCTCTACCTGGCCGCGGCCGCGTACAACGGCGGTCCGGGGCGCGTGTCGCGCGGCCTCACCCGGTTCGCCGACGACATGGAGGGGCTCGATGGCGAGGACCGCTTCTTCGCCCTCGCCGAGCACGACTACCTGCGCGCCGAAACGAAGAACTACGTGCCGCAGCTCGTCGCCGCCGCATTGATCGCCAAGGAGCCGGATCGGTTCGGCGTGTCGTTCAATCCGCTCCCGCCGTTCGCCTATGATTCGGTGCAGGTCCCGGGCGGCACGCCGCTGGCCGCCGTGGCCCGCGCCGTCGACATCCCCGTGGATTCACTCGTCCGCTTCAACACGCGCGTGCTGCGTGGCGTGACCCCGCCAGGAGATGCGTTCGAGCTGCGCCTTCCGTCGGGGCTGGCCGCGAGGTTCGACAGCACCTTCGCCGCGCTCCCCGACTCCGTGCGCCACGGGTTCAGGACGGTGAAGTCGAAGAAGGGGCAGACTGCGGCGTCGCTGGCCAAGGCACACGGGATCTCGTCACGACTGCTCGGCCAGTACAACCCCGGGCTGGCGAAGCTGCGAAACGGGCAACTGCGCACCGGTCAGTCGGTGCTGATCCCCACCGCGGCCACGCTGATCGCCGCTCGCGATGTGCCGGATCCGTCCATCGAGCGCTACGGCACGAGCGCCCGCATACACGTCGTGAAGCGCGGCGAAAATCTGAGCGTGATCGCTCACAAATACCACACGACCGTCCGCGCGATCATTCGCGCGAACGGCCTGAAGAAGAAGACCATCTATCCGGGGCAGCGGCTCAAGATCTCGTAGCGCCCCCCGTCCGCCCCTCGCGGTGTTATTCGATGACGCCGTCACCGGTGTAGCCGCGCAGGATGATTCGATCGTATCCGTTGGATGGATCGACCCCCTCCTCGCGGGCGGCGAGCACCGCGGCGGGGCCGCGGTTGTAGACAAGCAGCGCCAGGTTCACGGTCTTGTATTCCTTGATGAGACCACGCAGGTAGCGGAACCCGATGCGCAGGTTTGTCTCCCGGTCGTAAAGCTCCTCGCGCGTGACGTTCTTCTGGAAATACCGCGCGGTGGGGAGCATGAGCTGCGTGAGCCCGATGGCTCCGACCGAGCTGCGTGCCCGCTCCTTGAAGTCACTCTCGAGCTTGACCACGCGGAATGCGAGCTCGGGCTCGATTCCCTCGGCGGACGCGATGTCGTAGATGGAGCCGGCCAGGTCGCTGCTGATGTTGTAGCGGTTGGCGAAGGCGAAGATGCGATGCCAGCGTTCCAGGCGGGCATTGGCGGCTTCGAGTTCCTGCCTGGCCGCGCTCAGCTCGGCGCGGAGGCGGGTTGCTTCACTGTCACCGAGCGACGCGGCCAGCGGCGCCGTCCGGGGTTCGGGTGCGGGTTCGCGGTCGCGGACGGCGACGGCGATGGTGGCAATGAGCCCCGTCAACAGGATGCCGGTGCGCACGCGTCTGGCGCGGCGCTCGCGGTCACCCGGACGAGCGTTCGAGCTGTCTGGTTTGGTCATCAGGTGCTTGGCTGCAGGGTGGTACACGGTCGCCGAGGCGTCCGCGAGATCGGCCCTTCACTGCGGACTGAAGTGCAAGGGTCAGGCCGGCGGGCGAACCCAGCGGCCAGACCTGCCGCCGGACTTTTCCAACAGCGAAATCTCGCCGATCACCATCCCCTTTTCCAAGGCTTTTGCCATGTCATAAAGTGTGATCAACGTCACACTGACTGCCGTGATTGCCTCCATCTCAACGCCGGTCGAAGCGGTCGTTCTGACCGTTACTTCCACGCGCAGCCCGGGGAGTGCACCGTCGGGGGAGACGACGACGTCCACAGCGTCCAACGGGAGCGGGTGACAGAGCGGCACCAGGTCAGCGGTTCGCTTGGCTGCCATAATGCCGGCCACGCGCGCGACGCCGATCACGTCTCCCTTCGCGACCATGTTGCCGACAATGGCGGCGAGCGTTTCGGCGTTCATTCGGATGGTCCCCGAGGCACGCGCCATCCGGACGGTGTCCGGCTTGTCGGAGATGTCCACCATTCTGGCCTGTCCGGCGTCGTCAATATGCGACAGTTCGCTCATGACAGCCGCCGGGCCAGGTCAAGCATGACGTTCGCCGCGATGAGCTGCGGGTTCACGTTCCCGTGGGCCATGCCCCTCGCGTCCTCCACGGTGTCGACCCCCGCCGCGGCGTTTCGGCTGGTCCGATCATCCCCTGCGACCACCGCCTCGCGAGTCACGTCGTGCAGGAGCACGGTGAGCGATTCGAGCGAATCGGTGAAGGCGCCTCGCGCGCCGCTGGCGCCGCTGGCCAGCGCGGCGGCGTAGATGCCCGCCAAGTCGTGCGCTCGCGCGGCGTCGAGCATCGCGCTCGCGGCCGCCGTGGCGGCGTCACGATTCTCCGAACCGAGGAGCGTTCCGGGGGCGCCGTTGGCGAGCTGCACGAGCGCACTCCGGGTGACGGATCCGTGCGCTTGGGCCAGCGCGCTGGCGACGACCTCGTTCGACAGGAACCCGGTGACATCCGCCGGAGGGAGCGGTGCGACGCGCACGGCGACGACCCGCGAACGGATCGTGGGGAGCAGCGAATCCCGTTCGCTCGAGGTGAGGATGACGGTGGTGTCGTCGGCGGGTTCCTCGATCAGCTTGAGCACGGCGTTCGCCGATTCGTCGCTCCCCTCCTGGGCCACCATGCGCTCGGCATCACCGACGATGAACACCTTGCGACGAGCCATTGCGGGGGTGCGCGCGGCAGCGTGGAGCATGGACCTTGCGAATGCCACTCCGATGGCGGACTTGCCGTCGGGGGCGGGGTAGAGACCGTGCGCGGCGGCACGCTCCGCTCTGGCTTCGAGAATGTCCTCGGTGGCGGCCTCCGCCTGCTTCTCGGCGGGCGCCTTCACGGCGGGGCGAGGGAAGTACCAGTGGATGTCCGGGTGCGTCAGTTCGAGCGCGAAGCGACAGTGCTGGCACTCCCCGCAGGGGCGGTCGTCGCGGTCGCAGACGAGCGCCTGCGCGAGCCAGAGGGCGAGCCGCTGCTTCCCGACGCCGGCGGGTCCGTGGAAGAGGAGGCTGGCGGGGAGCGCACCGCCCTGCAGGGCATGCAGCAGTCGCTGGCGCAGCGTGTGGTGACCGTAGAGCGGGACGATGGGCACGGGGGAAGTATCGCGCGGTCGCGCCGGGCTGTCACTTGAAACCGCAAAGCACTTGACGGAACGTCCTTTCCAGGCTAGTCTGACCCCATGGCCACCGTGCAACGACTCCCACCACAAGCCGACCCCCGTAGCGCTGAGCCAGCCCTCTCCGCACGCGCCATTGATAACCTCGCCTACATCCGGGCGACGATGGAGCGCGCCGGGTCGTTCACGGCCATTTCGGGATGGGGGATCGTGGCGGTCGGCGCATGCGCCGCCGCCGCCGCGCTCTGGGCGGCGCGCTCGCCCACGCCGCAGGGTTGGCTCGCCATCTGGCTCGCCACCGCGGCGGTCTGTGCGGCCATCTCGCTGGTCATGACGGCGCGCAAGGCCAGGCGCTCGGGGCTGTCGCTCACCAGCGGTCCGGCGCGCAAGCTGGCGCTCGCCTTTGCACCCGCCGTGATCGTCGGTGTGGTGCTGACCGCGGAGATCGTGCGACTCGGCATCTTCGAACTGCTCCCCGGTCTCTGGTTATTGCTCTACGGCACCGCCGTCGTCGCCGGCGGCACCTTCTCCACTCGCATCATCCCCGTGATGGGCGCGGCGTTCATCGCGCTCGGCGCCGTGGCACTGTTTGCGCCGCCCGGGAGCGGAAACTGGTTCCTCGCCGCCGGGTTCGGGCTCCTCCACCTGCTGTTCGGCGCCCAGATCGCCCGGAGGCACGGTGGCTAGGCGCGGCATGGCCAAGCGAATCGTGGACGCTCCCGGACGCGAGCCGGACGCGGACGTGCAGGACGTGAACGCGACGCCCGCGACGCTCGATCGTCTGATCCACGAGCGGATGCGGCTGGGCATCGTCAGTGCACTGGCCGTGAATGCGTCGCTCAGCTTCAACGAGCTCAAGAAGTTGATGCAGACCAGCGACGGCAACCTGAGCGTCCATGCACGGAAGCTCGAGGACGCCGGCTACGTGGTGTGTACGAAGTCGTTCGAGGGGCGCATGCCCCACACCGACTACGCCCTCACGCGGTCCGGCCGGCAGGCGCTGGAGCGCTACCTCGACCACATGGAAGCGATCATTCGCGCGACGCGGGATCGTTAGGCGCCTTCCCAGACTCATGTCCACACCATCCTTCGGGCGCAACGCGCTGCCGCGACACGTCGCCATCATCATGGACGGCAACGGCCGATGGGCCACGGCGCGCGGCCGCTCGCGCTCGGCCGGGCACATGGCCGGAGCCAAGGCGGCGCGCCGCATCATCGAGTCGGCCCGCCGCCTCGAGCTCGAGACGCTGACGCTGTACGCGTTTTCGTCCGACAACTGGCAGCGCCCGGCCTCCGAGATCGGCACGCTGATGGGGCTGTTCCGCCGCTACCTCCTCTCCGAAACGCCCACCTGCGTGGAGAACGGGGTCCGCCTGTCGATCATCGGACGCCGCGATCGCCTCGCCCCCGAACTGCTGCGGGCCATCGACACGGCGGAGCAGGCCACCGCCGGCGCCTGCGGCATGCTGCTCCGCGTTGCCATCGACTACTCCTCGCGCGACCTCATCGCGAGGGCGGCGACGGCGTGCAGCGGTGAGGCATCGCGCGATGAGTTCGCCGGTGCGCTCGCCCGCGTCATGCACGCCGGCGCCGATGCACCCGACGTGGATCTCCTGCTGCGTACCGGCGGTGAGCAGCGGTTGAGCGACTTCCTGCTCTGGGAATGCGCCTACGCCGAACTGGTGTTCACGCCGCGCATGTGGCCGGAGATGCACGCGACCGACCTCGAGGAGGCGCTGGCGGAGTACGCGCGCCGTGAGCGCCGCTACGGCACCGTGCCGGTAGTCCTGGCCGAGGCCGCACAGGGCTGACCCGCCACCCTTCGTCAGCTCCCGCCTGACGCCGCACGGGCCTGGAGGGCGCGTGCCAGCGCCTCGTCGGTCGTGGAGCCCAGCGCCGAGATGTGCCCCATCTTCCGCCCGGGGCGCGCCGTCGCCTTGCCGTACAGATGCACCCGTGCACCGGGAACCCGCAGCGCCGCCGCGATGTCGGGGAGTCGTCCATCCGGCCACAGGTCACCGAGCAGGTTGCTGATCGCGCCCGGCGCAACGACGTCGGTGGCACCCAGCGGCAGGCCGCAGATGGCCCGGACCAACTGCTCGAACTGACTCGTCAGGCAGGCGCGCGCGCTGTGGTGATAGCTGTTGTGCGGGCGAGGAGCCAGCTCGTTCACCAGCACCTGTCCGTCGCGCAACACGAACAGCTCCACGGCCAGCAGCCCCTCGATGTCGATCGCCTCCGCCGTCGCGCGGGCGATGCGCTCGGCCTCGGCGGCTACGGCCGGCGGCACCCCCGCCGGGATCACCGACCAGTCGAGCACCCCCTGTTCGTGGTGGTTGCGCGCGGCCGGATACACGGCCACAGCGGCGCCCCCGTTCGTGGGTGAGAGCTGGCGCGCCACGAGCACGGACAGCTCCGTTTCGATGTCAAGGAACTGCTCCACCACGCACGGCCGCTCGCCCAGCGCGGTCCACGCGGCGAGTGCGTCGCGTGAATCCGCGATCCGTACCTGGCCGCGGCCGTCGTATCCACCGGTCGGCGCCTTGGCGATGCTGGCCCCGAGCGCCTCCACCGCTACGCGGCACTCCTCGGCGCTCGTCACGATCCGATGCGCCCCCACCGGCAGCCCGTTCGCCACCAGCCAGTTCCGCTGCGTGATGCGGTTCTGCACGATGGTCACCGCGGCGACTCCCGGTCGAAGCGGGGCGAGCGCCGACGCCGCGTTCAGCGCGTCCACGCCGATCTGCTCGATCTCCAGCGTGACGACGTCGCTGCCGCGCGCGAGCTCGGCCGCGGCTTCGGCGTCGTCGAATGAGGCGGCGATCACTCGGCTTGCGATCGCCCCCGCGGGGCAGTCCGGATTGGGATCCAGGACGTGCACGTCGTAGCCAAGTGAACGCGCAGCGATCCCCGTCATGCGGCCGAGCTGTCCGCCACCGAGAATGCCGATCGTGGAGCCCGGGAGGATCACCTGCCGGTCAGCGGATCGCGGGGCGAGGCGTCGGATGGGGGGAGCGTCTGCGCGCGGACAGCCGCCGCTCGCGTCGCCCGCCACTCGCGCAGCCGCTCGCGCAGCGCCGCATCGTGCAGCGCCACGATTTCGGCGGCGAGGATGGCCGCGTTACGCGCGCCAGGCTCGCCGATGGCGAGGGTGCCCACCGGCACGCCCCCCGGCATCTGGGCAATCGAGAGCAGGGCATCCACACCGGCCAGCGATGTGGCGGGAATCGGCACGCCGAGAACCGGGACGAGCGTCTTGGCGGCAACCATCCCGGGGAGGTGCGCGGCACCGCCGGCGGCCGCGATGATCACCTGGAGGCCGCGCGCTTCCGCGCCCTCCGCGTACTCGAACATCCAGTCCGGCGTGCGATGCGCGGAGACGACGCGCGCCTCGAACGGCACGCCCAGCTCGGTGAGCAGGTCACAGGCGACGGACATGTGGCGGTAGTCGCTCTGGCTGCCCATGATGACGCCGATCAGCGGCGCCGGCGGGGATCCGTCCATTCGTGCGCGACTCAGAAGTCGATCGATAATCCGAGGCGGCGCCCGCCTCCGATCACGCCAACCCTGCTCCCTAGCGGCACGGTGGACCACTTCTCGACCACCTTCCGGTAGCCGTAGATCCCGCCCGCCACGCCGCCCACCACCGCTCCGATGGCGGCGTTCGATGCGTGGTCGTACTCCGCCGTCTTGCTCGTGGCGTCGAGGAGCAGGCTCACGGCAAAGCCGGCGACCGCGCCCGCGGCCGCGCCGCCGAACCCCCACTTGGCGACGTTGCCCATGTCGCCACGGTCGAATCCGTCGAACGACTCCACCCGATCGATGTCGCTCACGCTGATGGCGATGCGCTGCGCGCCGATGCCTTCGCCGAGGACGACGAGCGAATCGGCGGTGAGCTGCTGATAGCTGCCGATCACGGGGGCCACGAGCCGTTCACCCGAGACGCGGATGCGCTGCCCGCTGACGAGTGGAAGGGACTGCTGTGCACCGATCGGGGCGGCCGCGGAGACAAACACGGCCAGGGCGAACAGGCGAATTGAGATCGTCGGCATGGATGAACGGTCGGATTTCGGCGCCCGCGGGGCGGGTTGCCGCTGATGTGTTCTAATGGACAGGCGGCTGACCGCGCAAGTCAGCGGCCACCCGCGCCGCCGGGGACCGGAGCGCCTGCACGTCAAATGACGCGCTAATGACGCACCAGACGGATAAATGTGACCATACCTGCGGCATGGATGCATCACCCGTCGGCCAATGGGCTCGTCGCCAGTCGCAACTGCTTGTCCGGCAACGCCAATGACGCCCGAGCGCCGCCGTGCGTCCATGAACAGGAGTGACGCGGCGCACCCCCGTGGGTCGCACCGACCCGCGGTTTCCGATTCTTCCCATGATTCCACGCTCGTTCGAGATCCGCCGTCCGTTGCCCGCGCTCGCGGTCATGGTCGCGACATCCGCTGCTCTCGTACTCAACGCCCCGCCGGCGCTCGCGCAGCACCCGGAGCCGCCCGCCGGCGGGACGCTTTCTCACGCGGTCGTCACGGCGACCGTCGATTCGGCGTTCGCGCTGCTGCGTGCGTCGTACGACTCGCGCTCGCGCGAGGTCGCACGTTGGGATTCGCTTCAGTTCGTGCTGCGCGAACGCGTGCGTGACATCCGGACCATCGGCGAACTGCGCGCGGTGCTGGACACCATGATCGCACACACGCGCGAGTCGCACTTCTCGCTGGTTCCGCGCGAAGCCGCGGTTTCCGCGCGCAACGACCGCGCCGACGGACGGCACATGGACGGTCCGCCGGGCGACGCCGGGTTCGAGGTGCGCCTGCGCGCGGACGGCTTCCTCGTGACCCGGGTGGAGCCGCTCAGCCCCGCCGGTCGCGCCGGTGTGCGACCCGGCTGGCTGCTGCTTTCCGTGGACGATCTCGACGCGCACGTGCTCCATCGCGAGGTGGAGGACATTGCCGACTCCACGGCGAAGCGGCGCGCGATCGTGGATGCGACCATGACGGTCATGCGAGCGACGCACGGTCCGGCGGGTACGCGAATGACGGCGGGCTTTCGCGATGAGTACAACCAGCCGCGATCGCTGCGGCTCGTGCGGCGCGAGACGCCCGGCCAGTTGGTCCGCTTCGGCAACCTTCCAACAACCGTCCAGCGCTTCGAGTACCAGCGCCTGGAGCGCGCGGCCGGCTGTATCGGCGTCCTGCGATTCAACGTGTGGCTGCCGGCGTTGGCGAAGTCGGTGGCCGCCGCCATGGATTCGCTCTCCGGCTGCAGCGGCATCGTGATCGACCTGCGCGGCAACACCGGTGGCGTCGCCGCCATGATCATCGGCATTGCCGGCTACTTCGTCGACGAACCGCGGTTGCTCGGAACGCTTCGCACGCGCACCGGTGAGCTGCGATTCACCGCGAACCCGCGCGTTGCCAACGACCGCGGTGAACCCATCTCGCCGCATCTGGGTCCGCTGGCGCTGCTGGTCGACGAGCTGTCCGTCAGCACCACGGAGCTGTTCGCCTCGGCGATGCAGTCGAGCGGTCGCGCGCGCATCTTCGGCGAACGTACGGCGGGGCAGGCCCAACCATCCATGCTGACCCGGCTCCCCAGCGGCGACCTGCTGCTCCACGTCGTGGCCGACTTCGTGTCGCCGGATGGCCACGCCGTGGAGGGGGTCGGCGTCGTGCCTGACGTGGTGGCGCCATGGTCGCGCCCGGCTCTGCTCGCCGGTCAGGATTCCGCGCTGGTCGCCGCCGTGCGCTGGATCGATGGTCAGCCGCTGACGCTGCGCGCCAAGGACTGACGTTGCGCCACGCTCCCCATTTCGTGTCATCTTTCCCGGAGGGCGCTGCCGCTGCATCGCCTCGCCCGGCACCTTCATCGATCACGGAGATTGTCATGTCCATATCCGCACTGTCACCGGCGCCGCGTCGGCTGGCACTCATTCCGGCCCTCGCCGCGATCGTACTCGCGCCGCTCGCGCTCGCGGCGCAGGATCTCCCCGACGGGCGCGCGCTGATCGCCCGCCATAACGAGGCCTCTGGCGCCGAAACGCTCAAGGCGCACAAGTCGATGTACACGAAGGGGCAGCTCACGGTGGCTTCGCAGGGGCTCGATGCCGGCATCGAGTTCTACAGCGCCATGCCCAACCGCAGCGCACAGAAGCTCGTCCTTCCCGGCGTTGGCGAGATCCTGAGCGGGTTTGACGGCACGACCGCCTGGTCGATGAATCCCATGCAGGGCCCGCAGGTATTCGACGGCGACGCCGCCGACCGGATCCGCAGCGAGAGCGAGTTCCTCGGCGCATTGCGCGGACCGGAGCAGGTGACGTCCGCCACGACCGTCGAGAAGACCGAGATGGGTGGAACGCCGTGTTACAAGGTGAAGCTCGTCTGGAAGAGCGGGCGTGAATCGTTCGACTGCTACGCGGTCGACAGCGGGCTCCTCGTCGGCAGCGTGCAGACGACCGAGAGTCCGATGGGCTCCATGGAAGCCACCACCCTGCTCTCGGAATACAAGGATTTCGGAGGTCGAAAGGTCCCCACGAAGCTCGTGCAGTCCTCCATGGGTCAGGAGCAGGTGGTGACGATCACCGCCATCGAATATGACAGCGTGCCGGACTCCGTGTTCGAGGCGCCGCCGGCGGTGAAGGCAATCCTCGAGAAGAAGCCATAGCATGGCGCGGCACCTGCTCGTCGTTCGCCACGGCATCGCGGAGTCGCGTGAAAGCTTTGCGCTTCTGGGGCGGAATGACGAGCACAGGCCGCTGACGATCGATGGCCGGCGTCGCATGAAGCAGGGCGTCGCCGGCCTGCACACCATGGTGTCCGACCCCGGTGAGCTGTGGAGCAGTTCCCTGACGCGCGCCGTGCAGACCGCTGAGCTGCTTGCGCTGGAATACGACAGGCCCAGCCACGAGACCGACGTGCTGCGTCCGGAGGCGCGCCCTGAGGCATGGCTCGACTGGTTTCGCGGCATCCGCAGCGACGACGTGTGCATCGTCGGTCACGATCCGCACCTCTCCAGTCTCATCACATGGCTTCTGGCCGGTGAGTTCCGCCCCGCCGTGGAGCTGAAGAAGGGTGGCGTCGCGATGCTCGAGTTCAGCGCGGACGGTCCGGCCGCGTCTCGAGGCGCGGTCCTCAACTGGATGGTGACGCCGGCGCAGCTTCGCACGCTTGGATCGTGAGCACGGCGCTCGATTCGTCGCGGCTGCCATTGGAGCCGGCGCCCCGCGCGGTTCGGCTGGTCGCGCTCGAATTTCTGGACACCGCGATCGCGGCGCGGGAGCGGCTGTCCGATCCGTCCGATCTCGAGGCGCTGCACGACCTGCGGGTGGCGCTCCGCCGACTGCGGAGTCATCTGCGAGCCTACGCCGACGAGTTGAAGGGGAGCGCCGGCCGGGCCGCCCGTCGTCGCCTTCGCCGGCTCGCGCGTTCCACTGGCGCCAGCCGTGACGCCGAGGTGCACCTGCTGTGGCTGGAGGGCGAGGCGCCGACCCTCGCGTCCAGGCAGCGGCCGGGATTGAAGTACCTCGTTACACAGCTCGAACGCGAGAAGGCCGCCGCCGACACCGGCCTGGAAGAGGAGATGGCGCGATCGTTCGCGTCGACGACCTCTCGCCTCGGCGAGCGGCTCTCGACCTACGACGTCACCGTGCACGTGCGTCGTGGCGTCGATGAAACGCCGTTCGCCATCGTCGCGGCCGCACGCGTCGAGGAATTTGCAAAGGACCTGCAGTCGGCGATCGGCCGGGTCGGGGGTGCATCCGACGAGGAGGCCGCGCATCGCGCGCGCATTGCCGGCAAGCGACTCCGATATCTGCTCGAACCGCTGCGCGCATCGTCGGATGCCATCCCGCCGCTGGTCGCGAGCCTCAAGGACCTGCAGGATTCGCTTGGTGACCTGCATGATTCGCACGTGTTCGCGCCGGTGATCGCGGCCTCACTCGAAGGCGCGGCGGTGGCGGAAGCGCGCCAGCTCGCCCGGACTGTGCTCGCCGGTGACGCCGACCCGCGTGTGGCTCGACGCGCGCGCCGTGCGAATCCCCGCGAGGGGCTGCTGGAGCTCGGCGTGCGGCTGCATGCGCGTGGGTTGAAGGCGTTCGAGCACGTCACGCAGGAGTGGATGCACGAGGCGTCGGCGCCGTTCTTCGAGCGCGTTGCCGCGGTCGTCGATGAACTCCGGCTGCTGCCCGCCCCCTCCGATCGCGAGATCGAGCGGAAGTACCTGCTGAGCGGGATCCCCGCCATCGCGCAGGAGCACCAGGCGATGGAGATCGAGCAGGGGTACCTGCCGGGCGCCCGGGTGGTGGAGCGCGTGCGCCGCGTGCGTGGCGCAGATGCCGAGCGTTATGTGCGCACGATCAAGGGCGGACTTGGACTGTCACGCATCGAGGTCGAGGACGAGATCGATGAGCGACTGTTCCGCGCACTCTGGAAGCTCACCGTGGGCCGCCGGGTGAAGAAGCGCCGCTACGTTGTCCCCGAGGGCGACCTGTCGTGGGAGCTGGATCTGTTCAGCGATCGGGACCTCGTGCTGGCGGAGGTCGAGCTGCCGCACGAGGACACGGCAGTGGAACTGCCGGAGTGGCTCGCGCCGTACGTGGTGCGCGAGGTGACCGGCGAGGCGGCGTACGCGAACGTGACGCTGGCCACCCGGCGCGACGACACGCCCGTGGCCATCGAGACGGTGCCTAACGATCCCGGTCCGCGGGCCTGAGCACCATCCCGAGGACGACGCTCACCACGCTCACGACGAGCGCGCCAAGGAAGGCCGCGCCGAACCCGTCAACGGTGAAGTCGAGTCCGAGCGCTCCCGCGAGCGCGCCGGTCAGCATCAGCATCAAGGCGTTGATGACGAGGGTGAACAACCCCAGCGAGAGCAGGATGACCGGGAGCGACAGCAGCTTCAGCACCGGTTTGATGACCACGTTCACCGCGCCGAACACGAGCGCCACGAGCACGATCCCGAGCGGCTCGCCGAGGTACGTGATGCCGTCGATCAGGCGGGTGGCCGCAAGCAGCGCGAGCGCATTGATGACCAGGGCGATGAGCATGGATCGGTCGATGCGGGTGAGATGGTCCCTCGGCGGAACTCCGGGGAGGCCGCGCGATGTGCAAGACAAGCAACGCCCGCGCTGCGGGGCGCGGGCGTCGCTGGAGTCGTCTGACAGGCTCCCGAGGAGGGACTCGAACCCCCGACCCGGTGATTAACAGTCACCTGCTCTACCAACTGAGCTACTCGGGAAGGATCGCGTAGTTTAGACGCGCCCGCCTCCGAATTCAACCCGCAGAGGATCTCATCTCGTGCCCCCTCCCGAGTTGCAGCGCCCCGAATCGGCACCGCGCCCGCTGGCCCTCGTGACCGGCGCGTCGGCCGGCATCGGACGTGACTTCGCGATCGCGCTCGCCGCGCACGGATTCGACCTCATCGTCATCGCACGACGCGACGCCGCGTTGCGCGACCTCGCGGCGCAGATCCACGAGCAGCATGGAACCGCGGCGGACGTCTGGACGATGGACCTCGCGCGGCGCGACCAGCGCGAGGCCCTCGGCTCCAGGCTCCGGGAGCTCGGGCGCCCCGTGGACGTGCTGATCAACAACGCCGGCATCGGCATGCACGGCTGGTTCCACGAAACCGACCTCGATCGGGAGCTGGAGCTGGTGGAGCTCAACTGCGCCGCGCTCACACACGTGGCCAAGCTGGTCGTGCCGGGCATGCGAGCGCGCGGGATGGGGCGCGTGGTGAACGTCGCCTCGGTCGCTGCATTTCCCCCGGGCCCGCTGATGGCGGTCTACTACGCCTCCAAGGCGTATGCACTGTCGTTTTCCGATGCGCTGGCCGAGGAGCTCGATGGAACGGGGGTGACGGTGACCGCGCTCTGCCCCGGGCCCGTCACCACGGAGTTTCAGGAGCGCTCGGGGCTCAGCCGGTCCGCGCCTCCGGGCGGCCCGTCGCCGATGACCGCGAAGGCGGTGGTGGACGCCGGGATGCGCGCCATGCTGGCCGGCCGTCGGCGCTCGATACCCGGCGCTCGCAACAAGCTCGTGGTGTTCCTGAACCGGATCCTGCCACGTCGCGTCATGGCCCGCCTGGTGCGAAACGTCCAGCTTCGTCGGCTGGGCTGACATCGTCGCGCACGCTCGCGCTGGAGGCGGCGCGTGCATGGGCGAGCAGGGGGGCGAGGAACTGCCCGGTGTGTGAGGCCGCAGTCGCGACGATCTCCTCGGGGCGCCCCATCGCCACCACGCGGCCGCCCGCCGCGCCACCCTCGGGTCCCATGTCGATGATCCAGTCGGCGAGCTTGATCACGTCCAGGTTGTGCTCGATCAGTAGCAGCGTGTGCCCCGCGTCGACGAGCCGATCGAACACCGTGGCGAGCTTGCGGATGTCCTCGAGGTGGAGCCCCGTCGTGGGTTCGTCCATGATGTAGAGCTTGTGCCCGCCGCCGTTGCGGCGGGCGAGCGCCAGTTCGCGCGCGATCTTGATGCGCTGCGCCTCGCCGCCCGAGAGCGTCGTGGCCGGCTGGCCAAGTCGCAGGTAGCCGAGCCCCACCTGCTGCAACTGCCAGAGCGCCTGGCCGAGCTTTTCCTCGCGCGGGAAGAAGCGGATGGCGCCATCGACGGTCATCTGCAGCACATCGTGGATGGAGCGCCCGCGGAGCCTGACCTCCAGCACCTCCGGGCGGAACCGCCGTCCCGCACAGACCTCGCACGGTACGTAGACGTCGGCCATGAACACCATCTCCACCTGCAGATAGCCGGCGCCTTCACAGTGCTCGCAGCGCCCGCCGGGCACGTTGAAGGAGAAGGTGCCGGGTACGAAGCCGCGCTCGCGGCTGAGCGGCAGGTCGGCGAAGATGCGACGGATCTCGTCGAAGGCCTTCACATAGGTGACGGGGTTGGAGCGTGGCGAACGTCCGATCGGCTCCTGGTCCACGAGCACCACGTCGCTGATGGACTCGAAGCCCTCGATCGCGTCCCACGAGCCGACGATCTCCCCCAGGTGCCGCTTGGCGGAGTGCTCCCCGGTGAGCCGCGTCTCGAGCGCGTGGAGCAGCACGTCGTGTACGAGGGTGCTCTTGCCCGAACCGGAGACGCCGGTGACAGCGGTGAGGGCGCCGAGCGGGATGCGGACGTCGACGCCGGCGAGGTTGTTGGCGCGCGCGCCCTGCAGCGTGAGCCAGCGGGGCCCGAGCCGCCGTCGCGTGCCGGGGAGCGGAATGGTGCGGGCGCCACGCAGGTACTGCCCGGTCAGCGGGCTCTCGTCGGCGCGCGAGAGCGGGCCCGCGAACACCACCTGGCCGCCGCGCTCGCCGCTTCCGGGTCCGAGCTCCACCATCCAGTCGGCGCGGCGGATGGCGTCGAGGTCATGTTCGACGACCACCACCGTGTTGCCGCCGGCGCGCAGTCGCTCGAGCAGGTCGAGGAGGCGCGCCATGTCACGGGCGTGCAGGCCGATGGAGGGCTCGTCGAGCACATAGAGCGCGTCCACCAACTGCGCGCCTAACGAGTTGGCGAGGGCAATGCGCTGCGCCTCGCCCCCCGAGAGCGTACGGCTGGCGCGGTCGAGCGTCAGATAGGTAAGCCCGACGTCGGCCAGGAAGCGCACGCGCCCCACCGCCTCGCGCAGCACATGGGCCGCCACCTGCTGCTCGAACGCCCCGAGGCGCAGTGCGTCGAGCCAGCGGAGCAGGGCATCGACGGGAAGCGCCGCCACGTCAGCAATGGTGCGCCCGTCGACGCGCACGGCCAGCGCCTCGGGGCGCAGCCGTGCGCCGTGGCACCCGGGGCACTCGCCGGCGCTCTGGTACTGGCGCAGGAACACCCGGATGTACTGTTTGTAGCGCTTGCGCTCGAGGTCGCGCAGGAAGGGGAAGATGCCGCGATAGCCGCTGCGCCCCGTGTGATGCAGCAGCAGCTCGCGCTGCGCCGCCGTGAGCTGCCTCCATGGCACGTCCACCGGAATGCGGCGTGAGGCGGCGAACTCCAGCAGCGTACGGCGTCGGCTCTCGTAGCGCGGCTTCGTCCAGGGATCGATCGCGCCGTCGCGCAGCGACCGGTCCGGCCACGCGACGATCAGCGCCTCATCGTACTCGAGCACCGCCCCGAACCCGTTGCACTGTTCACAGGCCCCTCGGGGGTTGTTGAACGAGAACAGTTGCGGCGTGGGTGCGGCGAGCACGGTGCCGTCGTGCGGACAGGCAAACCGTTCGGTGAACCGGAGCGTGCGCGGCGGCGCGTCCGCTCCGGCGCCATCGAACACCAGCACGACGCAGTCGCCATCGCCCTCGGCGAACGCCGTGCTCACGGCATCGGGGATGCGGTCGCGCACCGCGCTCCCCGCCGTCAGCCGGTCGACCACCACGAGCAGTCCGTCGGCACGGGCGAGGTCGATCCCCCCGGCCTCCACGTCGTCCAGGTGCATCACCCGCTGGTCGACCGCGACGCGGAGAAACCCCTGCGCCCGCAGGTTCTCGGCGATCACGCGATGCGTCACCTTCGAGGAAGCCCGCAGCGGGAAGGCAATGGCGTAGCGCGTGCCGTCGCCCAGGGCGAGCAGTACGTCGGTGGTGGACTGCACGGTATCGGGGCGGATCTCTCGCCCGCACGCCGGACAGAACGTGTGCCCCACTCGCGCCCAGAGCAGGCGCAGGTAGTCGTAGATCTCGGTCGCGGTCCCCACAGTGGACCGCGCCGAACGCACCGGGTTCTTCTGCTCGATGGCCACCGCGGGTGAGAGTCCGTCGATGGCGTCAACGTCCGGCTTCTCCAGCCGTTCGAGGAACTGCCGCGCGTACGCCGACAGCGACTCCACGTAGCGGCGCTGCCCCTCGGCGAACAGCGTATCGAACGCCAGCGAGGACTTGCCCGATCCCGATGGTCCGGTCACGACCGTGAGGCTGTGCCGCGGGATCGTGAGGTCGATGTTCGCGAGGTTGTGCTGCCGCGCTCCGCGGATGGTGATGACGTCCGGCACCTGTGGAAGGTAAGAGCGCGCCCGATGGGCCGGCGCCGCGTGTGCGGGGCGGTGCTGACGGGCGCGCTCCCGGCGTTCGTCGCCTGCTGCTAGCCTTCGACCCGATGGCGGCGCACGAGGACGACGAGGTTCTGGGAAAGGCGTACGACGCACGGCTCATGCGCCGGCTCTTCGGCTACGTGCGTCCGTACCGCCGGCTGGTATTCGCCGCGCTCGCCCTGCTCCTGCTCGACGGCCTGCTGCAACTCGTGGGTCCGGTTCTCACGCAGCAGGTGATCGATGTCGCGCTGCCGGCGCGTGACGCCGGCCTCGTGGTCCGCTACACCGCGCTGTTCGCCGGAACGCTGGTGCTGCAGTTCGGCTTCTCGTACGGCGAGACCATGCTCACCAGCCTTCTCGGCCAGCGCGTGATGCGCGACCTGCGAGACGAGCTGTTCGCCCACCTGCAGCGCCTCTCCATCGCCTTCTTCGACCGCAACCCCGTTGGCCGAATGGTCACGCGGGTCACGTCGGACGTCGAGGCGCTCAACGAGCTGTTCACGGCCGGCGTCGTGGCCGGTCTGGGCGACCTGTTCACGCTCGCCGCCATCAGCATCCTCATGCTGGTGATCGACTGGCAGCTCGCCCTCGCCGCGTTCGTCGTCATCCCGTTCGTGCTGCTCACCTCGTGGATGTTCCGTACGCGCGTGCGCGAGGCGTATCGCGACATCCGGGCGCGACTGGCGCGCATCAACGCCTTCCTCCAGGAGCGGCTGTCGGGCATTCGCATCGTGCAGATCTTCGGACGGGAGCGCGACGAGTCACGGCGATTCGACGCCCTGAATCGTGATCATCTCGATGCCCATCTCCGGTCGATCACCATCTATGCGCTGTACTTCCCGGTGATCGAGGTGCTGACGTCAGTGGCCATCGCGAGCCTGATCGTCACCGGGGCGGCGCAGGTGGGCGTGGGCACGCTGAGCATCGGGACGCTCGCGGCGTTCCTTCAGCTGGTACGGCGATTCTTCCAGCCGTTGCAGGACCTGAGCGACAAGTACAACACGCTCCAACAGGCAATGGCGGCGTCGGAGCGTGTCTTCCGCCTGCTCGACACGCCGGCCGACGGCACCGCGCGCGGTGCGCTCGTGGCGGGAGCGGGGCAGGCACTCGCCGCGGGGCAGGCGCCGCGCTCGCGCGAGCCGGTGACCGTTGCCTTCGAGGACGTCTGGTTCGCGTACGACCTGGCCCACAGCGCCGCCGGCGACAGGCCGGTCGCCGATCCGGAGTGGGTACTGCAGGGCGTGAGCTTCGAGGCGAGGCCCGGGACGACACTGGCGCTGGTGGGCCACACGGGCGCCGGGAAGACGACCATCGTGAGCCTCCTCCTCCGGTTCTACGAACCGCAGCGCGGCCGCATCCTGATCGACGGGGTGGACATCCGCGAGATTCCCGTGGAGCGGCTCCGCGGACTGATCGGCTACGTGCAGCAGGACATCTTCCTGTTTGCCGGCGACATCGGCGCGAACATCCGGCTCTCCGCGCCGCTCACCGATGACGAGGTCATGGCGGCCGCCGATCGTGTGGGTGCGGGCCGGATCATCAGGCGGCTGCCGGACGGCCTGTCCCATCAACTGGGGGAGCGCGGCGCATCGCTCAGCGTGGGGGAGCGTCAGTTGCTCTCCTTCGCGCGGGCGCTGGCGTCGGACCCGCAGGTACTCCTGCTCGACGAGGCAACGAGCGCGGTGGACAGCGAGATCGAGGCGGCCATCCAGGACGGGCTCGACGAACTGATGCGGGATCGGACGACGATCGCCATTGCGCACCGGCTGAGCACCATCGTGCGCGCCAATGAGATCCTGGTGCTGCACCATGGCCGCGTGAGCGAGCGCGGTACGCACCGGCAACTGCTGGAACGCCGGGGGCTCTACGAACGCCTGTACCGGCTGCAGACCGGAGAGTTGGTGGGGTTGGCCGGTGCCGGGTGACTGCTTGCATGGCCAGAGGGCCTCTCATAGTTTCCGCACTCACCCGTCGGGGCCGGTCGAGCCCGGCGTCGTCAGCAGTGCCCTTCCTTCGCTCCGGCGGCTCTTCGCGGCATGCCACAACTCAGACTCAATG
>DASSBZ010000077.1:0-11428 GCA_035698205.1 Gemmatimonadaceae bacterium
GGTGCGGTACTCGACGCCGATACCGACGCTCCACTGCCGGGGGCGAAGGTCTCACTCGTGTGGCGAGAACTATCCTTGCGCGACCTCCGACAGGTGCCGCGCGTGCGCGAAGCCACCGTCGGCGAGGACGGACTGTATCGCCTCTGTGGGCTCCCCGCCACGATTGAAGGCACATTCCTGGCCGAGTACAAGGGGAGCAAGACCGCGGAGATCACGGTCCGGTTCGACGAGACCACACCGCTCGCGTTCCAGAGCATGCGCATCGGCACCAGCAACCAGGTCGTCCAGGTGCCCGTCGATTCCGTGGATTCCGCCGCGGCGGGCGCGGCGCAGCAGGGCGCGGGCGCCCAGCAGCGCACCACCACGCTGCGCAGCGGCCAGGCCCGCCTCTCGGGGCGCGTCGTCAACGCCGCCGGCCAGCCCGTGGCGCAGGCGCGCGTCGACGTTGTCGGCACCGCCGGCGCGGTGCTCACCAACGAGCGCGGGGAGTTCTCGCTGGCCAATCTGCCCTCGGGTACGCAGCAGCTCATCGTTCGCCAGCTCGGATTCGCCCCGGTGGAAACCGCAGTGGTGCTCTCGGCGCGAGAGCCGCAGAACGTCACGGTGGCCCTTCGCGAGCCGGCGCGCGTGCTGACCCAGGTGGAAGTCACGGCGGAGGCGGAACCGGCCGGGCTCGACAAGGTCGGCTTCAACCATCGCCGCAAGGCGGGCTTCGGCTACTACATGGATCCCGAGGACCTGGCCAGGCGGCAGGCGATCCGCATCACCGACGTCTTCCGCAGCATCCCGAGCCTGCGCGTCGTCCCGCAGGGAATGGACTATGTGGTACGCAGCGCCCGCGACGCGACCGGCGGCTGCGTGGCGTACATCATCGATGGCGCCCCCTTCCAGTCGCTGTTCCCGGGCGACGTCGACCGGATGCTCCCCGCCCAGGACCTGGCCGCGGTGGAGGTCTACTCGCCATCCAACGTGCCGGCCGAATTCGCCTCGCCGGGGAGCGGCACGAGCTGCACCACGATCGTGCTCTGGTCCAAGTACCGGGTCAACCAGGTCCGTCGTTAGGCACCGGCAGTCAACGGTCCGCGGCGTCGGCCGCTGGACCGGCACAGCGGCCGCGGGGCATCAACCGAGGCGCTCGCCGGCGCCGTCGGCGAAGAAGTGCAGGCGCGTCACGTCGAAGGTCAGCCGCACGCCGGCGGCGGCGCCGCCCGGCGGCAGCGTGCCGGGCGCCGCGCGGGCGGTCAGCGCCTGACCGCCTTCGCTCATCAGGTGCACCAGCGTCTCGTTACCCAGTGGTTCGAGCAGCTCGATCGTCGCCGCGATGCCATCGTCGCGCTCGGGGCCTGCAGCATCGCCGTGCACCGTGATGCTCTCCGGACGCACCCCGAGCATGAGCGCGCGGCCGGGCGCCGCGCCTGGAACCGCGCTCGCGAGCGGTACACGCAGGCCTCCGCCGTCGGCCACGAACCGCGCGACGCCATCGTTCTCCACCGTGCCGTGCACGAAGTTCATCGACGGGCTCCCGATGAATCCGGCGACAAACAGGTTCGCGGGCCGGTCGTACAGCGCCATCGGCGTATCCACCTGCTGCACCTGGCCGGCATTCATCACCACGATCCGGTCACCCAGCGTCATCGCCTCCGTCTGGTCGTGCGTGACGTAGATCATCGTGACGCCGAGGTCGCGGTGCAGCCGCGCGATCTCGCGTCGCATCTGCACGCGCAGCTTGGCGTCGAGGTTCGAGAGCGGTTCGTCGAACAGGAACACCTGCGGTTCGCGAACCAGCGCCCGGCCCAGCGCCACCCGCTGCCGCTGACCACCCGAGAGCTGCCGCGGCCGCCGGTCGAGCACTGAATCGAGCCCGAGCATCTCCGCGGCGCGTGACACGCGCGCGGCGATCTCACCCGATGGCAGCCGCCGCATGCGCAGCGCGCACGCCATGTTCTCGCGCACCGTCATATGCGGGTAGAGCGCGTAGCTCTGGAAGACCATCGCGATGTCACGATCCTTCGGTGGCACATCGTTCACCACGCGCTCGCCGATCCGCAGCGTGCCGGCCGTGATGGACTCGAGCCCGGCAATCATGCGCAGGGTGGTGCTCTTGCCGCACCCCGACGGTCCCACGAGAACGATGAACTCGCCGTCGCTCACGTCGAGGTCGATACCATGCACGGCAATGTGCCCACCGTCCTCGTATATCTTTCGAATCCCCTCCAGCCTCACGCGTGCCATGCCGCACCGCCAGCATGAGTGATTCGTTCCGGTTTCCCGACGGCTTCCTCTGGGGCGCGGCGACCTCCGCATACCAGGTCGAGGGTTCGCCACTCGCAGACGGCGCCGGTCCGAGCATCTGGCAACGATTCGCGCACACGCCATGGGCCACCGCGTCGGGCGAGACCGGCGACATCGCGTGCGATCACTATCGACGATACGCCGACGACGTCGCCCTCATGCGCGAACTCGGCCTCACGGCCTACCGCTTCAGCATCGCCTGGGCGCGTGTGCTCCCGAATGGCACCGGCAGCGTGAATGCCGGTGGACTCTCCTTCTACGAACGACTCGTCGACACGCTGCTCGCCGCCGGCATCACCCCGTCCGCGACGCTCTATCACTGGGATCTGCCTGCCGCTCTCGACGACCGCGGCGGCTGGCTCAACCCCGACATCGCGCACTGGTTCGCCGATTACGCCACCACGATGTTCAACGCGCTCGGCGATCGAGTGCCCATGTGGGCCACACTCAACGAACCCTGGGTCGTCACCGACGGCGGCTACCTGCACGGCGCGCTCGCGCCCGGCCACCGCAATCTCTACGAAGCGCCGATTGCGACCCACAACCTCATGCGCGCGCACGGCACCGCGGTACAGGCGTTCCGCGCCTCCCGCGCAACGGGACAGGTGGGGCTCGTCGTCAACCTCGAACCCAAGTATCCCGCGTCCGACTCGGCGGCCGATCTCGCCGCCACGCGACGCGCCGACGCGTACATGAACCGGCAGTACCTCGATCCGGTCTTCTTCGGCGAGTACCCCGCCGAGCTGCGCGAGATCTTCGGCGATGCGTGGCCCGAGTGGCCCGACACCGACATGACGCTCATCCGCCAGCCGATCGACTTTCTTGGCGTCAACTACTACACACGATCGGTCAGCCGCGACGACCCGCACGCGCTCCCCGTACGCGCGAGCGGCGTACGACAGCCGCGCCATCCGGTCACCGAGACGGGCTGGGAGGTCTACGCGCCGGCCCTGACGCGCATGCTCGAATGGGTCACCGAACGGTACGGGCCGGTGCCGCTCTACATCACCGAGAACGGCGCGGCATTCTACGACCCGCCTTCGCCGATCGATGATCGCGTGGATGATCCCCTGCGCGTTGCGTACATCCGCCAGCACCTGCGCGCGGCCCACGAGGCGGTCGCCGTCGGCGTTGACCTGCGCGGCTACTTCGCGTGGTCGCTCCTCGACAACTTCGAATGGAGCCTCGGCTACGCCAAGCGGTTCGGCATCGTCCACGTGGACTACGCCACGCAGCGGCGGACGCCCAAGGCCAGCGCCCGTTTCTATTCGGACGTCATCCGCACGCACGGCACGGCGCTCGACGACTGACGGCGCGGTCATCCTTTCACGCTCCCCATCATCACCCCCTGGATGTAGAAGCGCTGGAGTGCGAGGAACACCAGCATCACCGGCAGGATCGTCAGCACCGAGCCGGCCATCATCAGCTCCGTGTCGCGCACATGCTCGCCCACCAGGCTGGCCAGCGCCACCGGCAGCGTGAAGTGCTCCTGGTCGCTGAGCACGATCAGCGGCCACATGAAGTCGTTCCAGGTACTCAGGAACGTCCAGATGGCCAGCGTCGCGAGGATGGGGACGATCCCGGGGAGCACCACCGATCGATAGATGCGCCACTCGCTCGCGCCGTCCACGCGGGCCGCGTCGAGCATGTCGTCCGGAATGGCCAGCGCATACTGCCGGATGAGGAAGATCCCGAAGATGCTCGCCATCCCCGGGATGATCACCCCCCAGTAGCTGTTGATCAGCCCGAGCTGCTTCATCAGCAGGAACAGCGGCAGCATCGCCACCTGCACCGGAAGCACGAGCCCCATGGCGAGCAGGCGGAACATCCGGTCACGACCGCGGAAGCGCAGCTTGGCGAATGCGTATCCCGCCATCGAGTTGATCAGCAGGGAGATCGCCGTCACCGTGGTTGCGATCAGCATGCTGTTGAGCAGGTAGCGCCCCAGGTCGAGCCGCGAGAAGAGGGCGGCGTAATGCTCGAAGGTGATCCGGCTCGGGAGCAGTCGTGGCGGATACGTACTCGCCTCACCCGTCGGCATCACCGACGCCGACAGCATCCAGAACAGCGGCAGCAGGGCCAGCAGCGCACCGACGATCAGCGCCGCCCACACCAGCGCGCGCGCGCCGATCGTGGCACCGGGACCATCGCCGCGGCTCACTGGTTCTCCCCCCCTCGCCCGTGCTGCAGCCGGAACTGCAGCAGGGTGAATGCGAGGATGACGATGAACAGCACGAACGCAATGGCCGCCGCGTTACCCATCCGCCACCAGCGGAACCCTTCCTCGTACATCAGGAGCACGACACTGGTGGTACTGCGCAGCGGTCCACCCTGTGTCATCACGTAGGGCTCCGCGAAGAGCTGGAAGTAGCCGATCATGGTGATGACCGCGACGAACAGCGTCGTCGGACCGAGCATCGGCATGGTCACGTGGCGAAAGCGGCTCCAGGCGTTGGCACCATCGATGTGCGCGGCGTCATACAGCTCCTGCGGAATGCTCTGGAGCCCGGCGATGAAGATCAGCATGTTGTAGCCGAAGTTTTTCCAGACGGCCATCAGGATGATCGACGGCATCGCCCACGCCGGATCACCAAGCCAGTCGATGGGACCGATGCCCAGCGGCGCCAGCGCCGCGTTGAACAGCCCGTATCGGGCGTGATAGAGGTAGCGCCACACGATCGCCACGGCCACCAGCGACGTCACGAACGGCGTGAAGTAGATCGTGCGGAAGAACCCCTTGAACCGCACGAGGCGGGAGTTGAGCAGCAGCGCGGCCCCGAGCGCCACGAGGATCGTCAGCGGCCCGCCCACCAGCGCGAAGTAGAACGTGTTCTTCAGCGCCGACCAGAACAGCGGCGTGCGCAGCAACCGCGCGTAGTTGTCCAGCCCGATGAACCTCGCGTTGTCGAACGACGCGATGGCGTAGAGGTCGAAGTCGGTGAGGCTGAGCAGCAGCGACGCCACGACCGGCAACAGAAAGAACACGCCGATCAACGCCAGCGCCGGCGCCACGAACAGCCATCCACTGCGGTTCATGGACGCTCCTCGGCGCGGTCCAGCATCCACCGACGCTTCTCGAGCAGCGCATCCACGTCGCGATCGAGCGCCGAGAGCGCCTCGTCGATCGACATGCGGCCGCGCACCGCAAAGGCGCCGTACTCGAACACCTTCGTCGCGATCTGCTCCCACTCGGGCACCGCCGGCAACGATCGCACGCGGTCGAGCTGTTCGCGAAATGCCCGAGCGCGCCGATCGCCGGCCAGCGACGAATCGTTCCAGGCGGCGCGAACCGCAGGGAGATCGCCCGTGAGCGCGTAGAAGCGGAGCTGCACGTCAGGGCGGGAGAGATACTCGATGAACCGCCACGCCTCCTCCTGATGCGCCGACGAGCGGAACATCACCAGGCTCGAGCCGCCCGCCATCGACACGCCCGGGCCATCGGGGCCCGGCAGCGGCGCCGTCATCCAGGCATCCTGCAGCTCCGCGGGGATCCGGTTACCGAATTCGCCCAGGTCCCATGGTCCGCTGATGTACATGGCAATGTTCCCGCGGGTGAACTCCTGATAGAGGTTTGCCACCTCGGCGCCGCTCACCCTGGGCGCGAGTCCGTCGCGGAACAGTCCAACATAGAACTCGAATGCGCGCCGGAAGGCATCGCCGCGAAAGTCGCCGTAGCGACCATTGTCGCGCAGCAGTGTGGAGCCGGCCTGCAATCCGAATATCACCGGTGGCGGCCACTCGCTCGTGGGCATGAGCAGCGGATACTGCCCCACGTTCATGCGGGCCTTCATCGCTTCCATCGCCGTGCGCCACCCGGACCATGTCACCGGCACGGAGTCGTAACCCGCCTCGGCGAGCAGGTCGCTCCGATAGAAGAGCACGCGCGTATCCACGTACCACGGCACGCCGAACGTGGTGTCGTTCACGACGTTCGCATCCCAGCTCCCCTCGAAGAAGGCTGCGCGGGTGATCGGCGATGAGCGCGAAACGAAGTCGTCCAGCGGCGCCAGTGCGCCGATGATCTCGAACTCGGCAATCCAGGTATTCCCCAGTTGCGCCATGTCGGGGGAGGCATCGCCGACGTGCGCCGTCAGCAGCTTCTCGTGCGCTGCCGTCCACGGGATCTGCTGCACGTCGATCCGGATGTCGGGCTGCTCGGCCTCGAACGCGCGCGCGAGTTGCGCCACCACCTCCCCCTCGGCGCCCATGGCCCAGAAGCGGAGCGTCGTCGTGCCCTCCGTACGCGCATCGGCGCAGGCGCCGAGCACGACCACCGCCGCCAGGCACAGCCCGCGCCCCGTCCCGATCACGGCACGCTGTCCAACCAGCCGCCGGTGAATCCCGCGCGCCGCAGGCCGGCGATGATATACGGGCTCTCGCGCATCTCGTCCCACACCAGTTCGCTGTGCCAGTTCTCGAGCATCAGCAGGATCGGACCCTGATCGATGCCGAGGTGGTCGATGTCGAACCAGCCCTTCCCCGGCACCTGTGTGCCCTTCGCCGTCTTCAGGTCGGTGAAGTCGAAGGTGGGGTTGAAGGCATCGACGAACCCGTAGCGCGTGTAGAGCACGTCGCCGTATGTGTCGCGCATGGTTTTGAGGGCGCGCAGCGCCAGCTCTGGTGCGAAGGGGATGGAGCCGCCGGCGGCGGTTGGAGCGATCGTGCCGTCATCGCGGATCTCGGTCGCCGCGGCGCCGCGTGCCGTGTAGGTGAAGAACGTGCGCGACACACCATCGACCGGTCGCGTGACGCCCATCGGGCCGTCGGACGCCGTGAGCCCCCAGATGTCGGGGCCGTAGTCCTCCCAACCGCCCGGATTCTCGATCGCGTAGAGCCGCTGTGAAATGACCGCGCGCCGCGAATTCTCGAAGTAGTCGATGCCGCCCCCCCGTTCCCGCATGTAGGCATCGCGGATTCCGCGTGTGTCGATCCACGCCGCCGTGTACTGGTGGCCGAACAGCGGGGCGAAGTTCACGTGCGACTGCCCCTGGAACGTCATCCACCTGTAGGTGGACGTCCATGCCGGCCAGGCGGTCGCGTCGATGGGGTGTGTGGGCGAGCCCAGCGCGAGTACGTAGAGGAAGCTCGCCTCGTCGTAGCCGCGCCAGTTGGCCGGGACCCAGCCGCGTTCCGGTCGCCACCCCATGGACACGAGCGGCGCGTCCGGCTGCGCCCAGGTCCACTCCACGCGCCGGTAGAGGGAGTCTGCGAGCGCGCGAATCTCGCGCTCCACCGGAACCTCTCGATCGAAGTATTGCTGACAGAACAGCGCGCCCATCAGCATCAGCGACGTGTCGATCGTCGAGAGCTCCACCGTCTCGAACCGGAATCCGGTGTCGTAGTCGAGAAAGTGGTAGAAGAATCCGCGGTATCCGCCGGTGCCAGTTGCCGTGCTGTCCTGCGGAAGCCGCCAGAGGAAGCGCAGCGTGTTGACGACGCGCTCGGCGGCGGCTTCGCGCGACACGTACCCGCGCTCGGCGCCTATGCCGTACGCGGTGAGTCCGAAGCCGATCGCCGCAACGCTGGAGAACGCACGCGTGGGCCAGCGGTCGGGAACGAGCCCCGTTCGTTCATCCGTCGTGTCCCAGAACCATTGAAAGGTCCGTCGCGAGAGATCGTCGGCGAATGCGAGCGTCGCGGAGTCGATCGTGACGACGCGGGGCGCCGTTGCGACCGGCGGCGGGGCGGTGGAGCAGGCGCCCGCGGCCAGCAGGGCGACGACGAACCACGCTCGCGGTCGCCAGTGGCAACGGGGTGCGTTGGGGGTGCGGACACTCAACATGGGAGGTCACCGTGATCCGCAGGACTGTCGAACGACGAGCGTGGTCTCGAGACGATTGTGGCCAGGGACGTGGCGCTCACCGCGTGCGATGGCGCGCACCAGCGTCTCGACGCCGCGCGCACCGAGCTCGGCGATGGCCACGTGGACCGTCGTAAGCGGTGGGTTCATGAAACGCGCCAGCGGAATGTCGTCGAAGCCGGCGACGGCCACGTCGCGTGGAACACTCCGGCCGAGTTCGCGAAGCGCACTCATCGCCCCGAACGCCATCGAGTCGTTGGAGGCGAAGATCGCAGTGGGGGTGAAATCGCCGGCGAAGAGCGTCATCGCCGCCTGGTGCCCCGATGCCTCGGTGAAGTCGCCGCCGATCTCGAGCGAGGGCTCGGCCGGAATGCCCGCCTGCTGCAGTGCGCGCCGGTAACCGCGCACGCGCTCGGCGGCATCGAAGTTGTCGTCGGCGCCACGAATGATCGCGATCCGCCGGTGGCCGAGTTCGATGAGATGGCGCACCACCAGTCGCGCACCGGCTTCGTTGTCGATCGATAGCGTGTCCACGTCGCGTACCGCGGATCCGCTGTTGAGCAACATGACCGGCAAACGAGGTGGGACATTCGCCACGAGCGCCGAGGAATCCACGTGCGGCGACATCACCAGGAGTCCGTCAACGCGTCCGCGCATGGCGCGCATCGCGGATTCAATCTCGGCGCGGTCGTCGTGCGAGCTGGAGAGGAGCAGGTGATAGCCGTGTCGCTGCGCCGCCTGGTCCATCCCGCGGATCACTTCGGAGAAGAATTCACCGTAGAGGTGGGGGAGCAGTACGCCGACGGTGGATGTTCGATTGGTGATGAGGCTTCGCGCACCGCCATGCGGCACGTAGCGCAGCGTCGCGGCGACCGCTTCGATGCGCTTCCGGGTGACGTCACTGACCGGGCCACTGCCATTGAAGACGCGAGAGACCGTGGCGACGGAGACACCCGCCTCGCGCGCGACGTCCTTGATGGTGGTCAAAGGAGGGGAGGTGGCGAAGGTCGAGGGGGTGGAACGCAGCGGGAGCCGGCCGGGGGAGGCTCGCGACGCTGTGGGAGGGGCGTTCTGGGTGCCGGACCGGCCGGTCTGGCGGACGCGGCATCGTTGAAACGGCAGTCGCCGTGCGGTGTAATCGTTTACAGACCCGCCGGAACGTTGTCAAGAGCCCGAAAACGTCCGTTTTCAGCCGGACTCGGCAATTCTCTGCCGAAGTTGCGCATTTTTAATTGCGCCGGGGGGTAGCAAAACGGACCGGAATTGCCCAAAATGGAACACAACGTTTCCATCCCGGGTTCATTCGCTGGGTATGGAGATGTTGTCCCCGAAGGCCGGTTCCGAACGGGACGGTCGGTCGACGGGGATGGCCACGGGCGGGAATCGAACCCGCCCTCTGAGGAGTCCGCAATGCCAAGAACCGCCAGGACGGTCACCCCGAGCCGGAAGACCGTTCCCATAGAAAACACGAGCGCCCCTGAACTGCTCGACGTCTACATCGACGAGCTGGCGGCGGAGCCTACCGCCAAGGCCGACGCGCAGAAGGACCTCGCGCGTCTCATGCGCAATCCCAGGACGAAGGATTACGAGAAGGAGAAGGCGCGCGAGGATCTCATTCGCGTCAACCTCCGCTTCGCGTTCTCCATCGCCAAGCAGTACCAGAACCGCGGACTCCCGCTCGAGGATCTCGTCGGCGAGGCCAACGCGGGGCTCTGTCGCGCGGTGGACAAGTACGATCCCGACGTCGGCGTGAACTTCATCTCGTACGCCGTGTGGTGGATCCGGCAGTCCATCTTTGCTGCCATCTCCACGCAGTCGCGCACGGTCCGCATCCCGCTCGGGCGTGCTGCCGACGTGCGCCGCATTGCCCGCGCCCGCGCAGCCCTGCGCGACCGGCTCACCCGCGAGCCCACGCTCGAGGAAGTCGCCCGCGTCGCCGGTCTCTCGCTCACCGTCGTGGAGGAGCTCACCTCGGCGTCGCAGCCGGAGCGCTCGCTCGATGAGCCGCTCTCCGATCGCGGTGGCCGCGATGGTTCGCGCACGCTCGCCAGCGTGCTCGAGGTGGAATCGGACGACGACGGCGACAGCGTCATCGCGCGGCTCGAGGACGAGTCGATGCGCGATGCCCTGCTCCGCGCGCTCGAGCCGCTCCCGCCGCGAGATCGCCGCATTCTCCTCCTCTACTACGGGCTGGAGAACGGCGAGCCGATGACGATGGAAGAGATCGCCCGTATCTTCGGCGTCACGCGTGAGCGCGTGCGACAGATCCGGGATCGTGCGCTGGCCGCCGTGCGCGGTGGCGAGCACGCGTCGGAGCTGCGCCGCGACTGGGCTGCCTGAAAGGATTGAAGTGGATCGACCGGTGAGGTAGCGCGGCCACACGCGCGAGCGATACCTTCCGCACTGCAGCGGCCCCCTGGCATCGTCCGGGGGGCCGCTTTGCATTGGTGCCATGCATGCTGCGTGAGCGCGTGACCCATAGGTGACAAGCAGGGTCCGCCTTATGAGGGCGATTGCCGTTGCCGCGCCGCTGTCAGGAGGCGGCCGCGTGAACGTTCCGCGTGTTTGGTTCGACACCGTCAGTTTTATTCCGGCTTGGGGACTCCGATGACACCGTTCCGCTCGATGCCGACGCGGTCGTTCCTCCGCACCGCCACAAACGCCGAACACGTTCGTGTCCGAGGTCGAGTCCTTCGTCTCGCCCTGGTGACGAGCGTGCTCGGCACCGTCATCGCATCATCTGTTGCCTCGGCGCAGCCCGCGGCGAACCGGCTGACCATCGAGATTGCACCGTCGCTCCTCATGATGGGTGGCAATTCGATGCCGACCGGACAGTTCGGCATCGGCGTTGCCGCGGCGTACGCCGTGACGGGGCCGCTCGAGCTGTCGGCCGGCGTCGACGTCTTCGACAAGACGGATCCTGTCGTCTGTACGCTGTCGCCTGACTCAAGCTGCGATACGCGCTATCTGCGCGCTGCAGGCACCATCATGGCGCGACTGCTGCTCCATTCCGGCGAAACCGTGACTCCATACGCGGCGGCCGGTGCCTACCTGACGCGGTGGGATGGATCCAACGAGTTGCCCTTCGAACCCGCGGTACCGGTCTCCGGCTCCGGGCCATCGGGTGCAGCGGGCGCACTCGGCGTACGCATCACGCCATCCGTTGCCTCGGCGCTCACCTTCCGATTCGAGGTCGCCGCCCTGTTCGACGTCGAGGGTGGAACGGGCACCATCCTGCGCGCGGGAATCGGCTGGAGACCATAGCATCCGCCTTGCTTGCAGCCACGTATCACCACGCGCGCACTCCGTTACACCGCCTGCGATCGTGCGTCGATG
>DASSBZ010000078.1:0-25825 GCA_035698205.1 Gemmatimonadaceae bacterium
TCCCCGCGCAGCGCCTCGATCGGATCCACGCCGCTCGCGCGCCGCGCCGGCATGTAGCTCGCCAGCATCCCGATCCCGAGCATGGCCAGCGACATCAGGACGAACACGATCGGGTCGACCGCCTTCACCCCGTACAGCAGCGCCCCGAGCAGCCGCGTTGCCGCCAGCGCCGCGACGATCCCGATCGCGACGCCCACCAGCACGACCTTCGTGCCCTGCGACACGACCTGCCGGCGCACGGCGGCCGCCGTCGCACCCAGGGCCATGCGCACGCCGATTTCGCGCGTGCGCTCGGCCACCGTGTATGACAGCACGCCGTAGAGTCCCACGGCACCGAGGATCAGCGCCAGTGCGGACACCACGCCTAACGTGAGCATCGTGAACGAGAGCTGCAGCATCGACCGCCGCACCAGGAACGCCATCGTGTACTCGCGGTACACCGGTGCCTCGGGCGCCACCTGCCGTACCAGGTCACGCACCTCGCGCGTCAACGCCTCCGCCCGCGTCGACTTCACCACATAGGCCGGCGATCCCATGGCCCACGTCGTCGCTTCGGGTCCGGTCAGCGGAAAGTAGACGACCGCCTCGCCGCCCTCGCGCCAGTCATCCTGCCTCACGTCATCGACCACGCCGACCACCGTAAACCACTGATCGGAACGCGCACGGCGGATGCGCTGCCCGAGCGGATCCTGGTCCGGCAGCAGCCGCTCGGCGGCAGACCGGCTGATGATCACGCTGCTGTTCGGCGTCACCGCTTCGTCGTTCGTGAAGGCGCGCCCCCGGAGCAGCGCGATTCCCATCGTGCGGAAGTAGTCGCCGCCAGTGAAGTTCTGGTCGAGCAGGACGCCGCCACCGTCGTCCGTCATGGTGCCGGTGAGAAAGCGCCCGCCGCCTGTGCCTTCGTCCAGCGGAAGGTTGTTGACCACGCCCACCGAGGTCACGCCCGTGAGCTCGCGCAACCGGTCCATGAACGTGAGATGCAACTGTCCCCACGACGGCCCGTCGACCAGGTGCGGCTGGTCCGGCGCGAACTGAAACGTGTAGATGTTCCCGGTTTCGTAGCCCGGATCGACGTGACGCAGCCGCTGGAAGCTCTGCACAAGAAGCGCGGAACCGATCAACAGCACCAGCGCGAGCGCGGCCTGCCCGACCACGAGCGCGTCGCGCCCCCAGTGCCGACCCCGCGTCGCCCCGCGCCCCCCTTCGCGCAGGCGCGTGAGATCCGGCGACGACGCCGGCAGCGCGGGCAGCAGTCCGCAGGTGAGCGCGGCGAACAGGACCAGCAGAAATGTCGCGCCGAGTGTCCAGCCGTCGAGTCCCACGAGCGAGAGCCGTGGGATTCCCTCCGGTGCCGCGCGCAGGAAGAGTGGCAGCGCTGTCGCCGTCAGGATGACGGCGAGCACGCCAGCCGGCAGCGCCACGAGCAGCGCCTCCGCGAACTGGAAGCGCACCAGTTGCGCGCGGGAGGCACCCAGCGCATGGCGCACCGCGAGATCGCGCCGCCGCACCTCCGCGCGCAGGATGAAGAGGTTGGCGACGTTCGCGCATGCGATGAGCAGCACGACGGAAACGGCGCCGAGCAGCACCCAGAGCGACGTGTTGACCGTTGGACCCACCAACCGCTCGGCAAGCGGATCCACCAGCGCCCGATGCTGTTCGATGAGGCGTGCGTAGCTGGGTGGACCGCCGAACCGCGCCGGCAACCCCTTCGAGAGTTGCGTCAACTCCGCGGCCAGCTCCTCGCGCGTCACGCCTTCCTTCATGCGGGCGACGATCGGCAAGCCGAGGTCGCCGGGGCTGACCTGATCGAGGCGTGCCTCGCCCGCGACCCACAGCATCGTCTCCTCGTTCGGAAACGCGAACTCCGGGGGCATCACCCCGATGACCTGACGCATCTGTCCGGACACGAAGTACGAGCGGCCGATCACCGCGGAATCGCGGCCGAACCACTGGTCCCACAACCGGTCGCTGATCAGGACGACGCGGTCGGCATCCTCCGGTACCGGCAACCGGCCGATCATCGGGCGCACGCCGAGCGTGGCGTAGACGTCATTGGTGGGGAACGCCATGCCGATGCGTTCGACACGTGTCTCGGTGCGCAGCGTAGAGGTGCCGCCCCCGAAGGCGAAGATGCCGTCGAGCAGCTTCGAGTTCTCCTTGTACTGGAAGTAGAAGTCGAAGCCGAGGCCGAACTGCTCGGGGAGATCCGACCCTGGCGCCGTTCCCGCGAGCACGACCAGACGGTCGGGGTTCGGGAATGGGAGCGGCTCGAGCAGCACCGTCCTGACGACGCTGAACATCGCGGCCACGGCGCCGATCGCGAGGGCGAGTGTGCCGACCGTGGTAACGAGAAATCCCGGGGCGCGCAGCAGAGCGCGCCCGGCATGACGGAGATCCGTGGTCCACTGGGCAATCATGTTCGCGCTCCGCGAGGCGGGTTCACGGGTTGGACAGCCGGCGCGTGATGGTGGTTCGTCCCTACGAAAGCGCCCCCGGCGGGTTTCTCCGGGGGCGTTGGAACGGGTTTGCGGCGCCGCTATCGCTGGCTGCCCTGTGCGTCGGCGTCGTTCGCGCCTGCTCGCAACGCCGCGGCCGCCGCCACCAGCTGTGCGCGCACGGCCACCGGCCCCGTCCCTCCAGGTATGTCGCGGCTGGCCACCGATGCGCGCGGTGACAGCGCATCGAGTACATCCTCGCCGAACGCGTGGTGCGCCGTGGTGAACGACGCCAGCGGCAGGTGCTGCAGCTCGACACCTGACTCCTCGCTCTCGCGCACCAGCCGTCCGACGGCGCCGTGCGCATCGCGAAAGGTCACCCCCCGACGCACGAGGTAGTCGGCCAGGTCGGTGGCCATCATCGAGCTCGAGAGCGCGGCGGCCATGCGGTCGGTGCGGAAGGTGAGTTCGCGAACGGTGCCAGCCACCGCCGGGAGCACGAGCAGCATCCCGTCCACCGCATCGAACAGCGCGCGCTTGTCCTCCTGCAGGTCCTTGTTGTACCCGCTGGGAAGCCCCTTCAGCGTGGCGAGCAGCGTGGTGAGGGCGCCTAACGTGCGCGCGCCGGACTGCCGGGCCAGCTCCAGCGCATCGGGGTTGCGCTTCTGCGGCATCATGCTCGAGCCGGTCGAAAAACCATCGCCGAACTGCACGAAACCGAACTCGCTGGAACCGTACAGGATCAGGTCCTCGGCCAGGCGCGAGAGGTGCACGCCGATGAGCGAGAGCGCGAACAGCACCTCGGCAATGAAGTCGCGGTCTGCAACGGCATCGATGCTGTTGCGCGAGAGCGAATGGAAACCGAGCGATTCCCTGAGCGCATCACGCGACACCGGAAAAGCCGACCCGGCAACCGCGCCGGAGCCGAGCGGGAGCACTCCGGTTGATTCGGCGGCACCGCGGATGCGTACGCGGTCGCGATCGAGCGGCCAGAAGTGCGAGAGCAGCCAGTGCGCGACGGCGACCGGCTGCGCGCGCTGCATGTGCGTGTATGCAGGCATCATCGCCCCCGATGCCTCCATGGATTCCGCCTGCTGCGCCAGCGAGCGCTGAACGTCACGCACCGCGGCTTCGAGACGCGCGCAGGCATCCATGGTCCAGAGGCGCGTGGCGGTGGCTACCTGGTCGTTCCGGCTGCGTCCCGTGTGCAGCCGCGATGCAGTCTCGCCGATCTCCTCGTGAAGCAGGCGATCGATCAGCGTATGGACGTCCTCGTCGGAGGCCAGCGGGGTGATGCCGGCCTCGATACGGCGGTGCACCGCTTCCAGGCCGGTGTCCATGGCCTGATACTCCTCGAAGGAGAGCACCCCTGCTCCGTGCAGCGCCGCGGCCCACGCGCGTGACAGCCGGATGTCGAACGGCCAGAGGCGGAAGTCGACGCCGATGGATCGGTTGACGGCTTCCAGCGCGGGGGCCGGTCCGCCGGCGAACCGGCCCCCCCAGAGCGTGTGGCGTGCGCCGGCGGTCTCCTGCTCTCCGCCCTGCGTCACGAGGCCGCGAGCGCTGGTTCCCGGGGTGCCGGTGCGGCATTGGCCGAGGGCTCCGTTGGCAGGTCCGCGGATACGGATGGCGGCGTGAACGCGGCGCCCGTCGCCTGCTCCGCGTCCTTGATCGCGCGCACACGGTTGGACAGCCCGAACAGCCGGATGTAGCCCGCAGCATCGCTCTGCTGGTAGACGTCGTCCTCGCCGAACGTCACGAACCGCTCGTCGTAGAGCGCGTTGTCGCTCCGCCGTCCGGCGATGATGACGTTCCCCTTGAACAGCCGAAGCGTCACGGTGCCCGTCACGCGCGCGGTGATCACGCCCACGAACGCATCGTATGCCTCGCGCTCGGTGGTCCACCAGCGCCCCTCGTACACGAGATCCGCATAACGCGGCGCGATGAGGTCCTTGGCCGACATGGACCGCCGGTCGAGCACGAGCATCTCGAGCTCGCTCAGCGCGGTGTAGAGCATGGTGCCGCCCGGCGTCTCGTACACGCCTCGCGACTTCATGCCGATCATCCGGTCCTCCACGATGTCGGCCCGTCCGATGCCGTGCCGGCCGCCGATGGCGTTCAGGCGCGTGAGCAGCTCGAGCGGCCCGAGCACCTCGCCGTTTACCGAGACGGGGAGCCCCGCCTCGAAGCCGATCACGACCTCCTCCGGCTCGTCAGGCGCGTCGGCCGGATCGACCGTCAGCATGAACAGGTCCTTCGGTGGCGCGACGTTCGGGTCTTCGAGCACGCCCCCCTCGTGCGAGATGTGCCAGATGTTCCGATCGCGCGAATAGATCTTCTGCACCGTCGCCGTGACGGGAATCCCGCGCTCGGCGGCGTAGGCGATCGCGTCCTCGCGGCTGCGGATATCCCATTCGCGCCACGGCGCGATCACGGGGAGATCCGGTGCGAACGTCATCCAGGTGAGCTCGAAGCGCACCTGGTCGTTGCCCTTGCCGGTGCAGCCGTGGGCAAGTGCGTCGGCACCGACGGCCCGTGCGATCTCCACCTGGCGCCTTGCGATCAATGGCCGCGCCGTCGCCGTGCCGAGCAGGTACTTGCGGTTGTAGACCGCGCCAGCGCGAAGCGTCGGGAAGATGAAGTCACGCACGTATTCCTCGCGCAGGTCCTCCACATAGCACTCTTCGGCGCCCGAGGCGAGCGCCTTGGCGCGGACGCCGGCGAGCTCCTCGTCACCCTGGCCGATGTTGGCGGCAACGCAGATGACGCGCGCGTCGTACTTCTCGCGCAGCCAGGGGACGATGATCGAGGTATCGAGCCCGCCGGAATAGGCGAGGGCAATGGTCCGCATCGGGGTATGCTCCAGGGCAAGGATAACTATTCAATTGCCCTGCATAAATAAGCGAATCGGGCGCCCGGGTCAACCGGGGGTCCGATCAGCTCTCGCTCAGCCGGCGGAGCCGCTTCTCGAGGCTGAGGCGGACCTCCGGCGAGCGGCAGACCACCAGCACCGTGTCGTCGCCGGCGATGGTGCCGAGCACGTCCGGTGCTCCCTGGCCGTCGAGCGCGGACGCCACCGGTTGCGCCCCGCTCGGCACGGTGCGAATGACAATCAGCTCCCCCACGCCATCCACCTTCGTGACGAGCTGTGGCAGGAGCGCCTCCACGGCCGGATGCGCGGCCGCCACCGAGGCGCTCTCCGCAGGGGCATAGCGCACGCCGCCGGGGGTCGGGACGCGCACGATTCGCAGCTCGCGCAGGTCGCGCGACAGCGTCGATTGCGTGACGTCCCAACCACGGCTCCGGAGCAGGTGACGCAGCTCCTCCTGGCTTCCGACTTCCTCGGCATCCACCAGAAGCAGGATCGCCTGCTGGCGTGCGCGTTTGTCCATGGGCACGGTCTCCGCCGGTACGGGTCGCATGAGGATAGCACCGAATGTGGCGTTCCGGCACGTCGCGGTCGACGACGCCCAACGGGTTGACATCCGGGTGATGCAATAATATGCATTAAGCGTGCATAGAATCCCCGTCGGAGTCCTCGGCGCCAGCGGATACGCCGGCCGCGAGCTCTGCTCCATTATCGGACGCCACCCCGGCCTCTCGCTCGCCTTCGCCACCGCCAATGCGCAACGTGGTGAGCGGCTGCGCGTGGGCGAGCGCGACATCACGTTCATCGCCGGCGACGATGCGCCCCTCGAGAGCGCGCAACTGGTCTTCAGCGCACTGCCGCACGGCACCTCCTCGGAGTGGGTCGATCGCGCGGTCGCCGCCGGATGCCGCGCCGTGGACCTCTCCACCGATCTCCGCCCCGGCAACCCGCCATCGGGCGGTGCCACGCGAACCGCACCGTACGGCCTCACGGAGGTGATGCGCGAGCGGTTGCGCGGCGCCGAGGTCATTGCCAATCCGGGGTGCTATCCCACCGCGATCCTGCTCGGCGTGCTGCCGCTCGTGGCACGCGGCCTGGTGCTGCCGGGGAGCACGATCAACGCGGTGGCCGCGAGCGGTGTCACGGGCGCCGGTCTCTCCCCGCGCCTCGACCTCCTCTTCGGCGAAGTGACCGAGGACTATCGTGCCTACGGTGTCGGCAACACGCATCGCCATATCGCCGAGATGTCGGCCACGCTGATGAACGCCGGCGCGGACGTCGACGTGCTGTTCACGCCGCACCTGCTGCCGGTGGCGCGCGGCATTCTCGCGACCGTCACGGTGCAGCTCGCGCGCGAGCTCGACGATCCGCTCGCCATCTGGCGCGAGCACTACGCCGGCGAACCGTTCATCGAGATCGCCGACGCCCCTCCGTCGTTGCGCGATGTCGTGCGCCGCAACGTCGCCCGCATTCACGCCCGGGCGGTGGCCAACGTCAGGCAGCCGACCATCCAGGTCTTCTCGGCGATCGACAACCTCGTGAAGGGGGCCGCCGGTCAGGCCGTGCAGAACGCCAACCTCGCGCTCGGGCTGGGCGAGACGATGGGGCTGCTCGCATGACACGGGTCGTGAAGATCGGCGGACGCGCACAGGGAGACAGCCGGCTCGAGGCTGAGCTGGCACGCGCCGTCGCGGGCGATGCGCGGTTGCTGCTCGTGCACGGCGGCGGCGACGAGGTCAGTGCGCTGCAGCGACGGCTCGGCCTGGAGCCGAGATTCGTGGACGGACGCCGCGCCACGACGTCGGAGGACCTGGCCGTGGCGCAGATGGTGCTCTCGGGTGCCACGAACAAGCGCCTCGTCGCCCGACTGCTGACGGCCGGGATCCGGGCCGTCGGCATCTCGGGCGAGGACGGGCTGCTGCTGACCGCCGACGCGCTGGCGCGCGACACGCTGGGCGAAGTCGGCACTCCGCGGTCTGTTGATCCGGCGCTGCCGCTCGCGCTGCTCGACGCGGGCTTCACACCGGTCGTCTCGCCGATCGCGCGCGACGCGGCAACCGGACAGGCGCTCAATGTGAACGGCGACGATGCGGCGGCCGCCATCGCCGCGGCAATGCACGCCGCGGAGCTGCTGCTGGTTGCCGACGTCGCCGGTGTGATGCACGAAGGGCGGACGCTCCAGCGACTGGACGCCGACGCCATGCACGACCTGGTGGCGACCGGCACCGCCAGCGGTGGCATGATCGCCAAACTCGATGCCGCCCGCCGCGCGCTCGAACTCGGCGTGCCGGTGGTCCGGATCGGTGACCTGTCGGCAATCGCCGATCGCGAGCGTGGTACCGTGCTCACCCTCTCACCCTCACCGGTGTAGCCGATGGCTACCATGATCTCCCCTTCCTCCGCCCCCACCCCCGTCTCCGCTCCCGCTCCGCTCCTGAATGCGCTCGATGCGCTGCTGCCGGTCTACAAGCGGCCGCCCATGGAGTTCGTGCGCGGCGAAGGGGCAACGCTGTACGACGCGGAGGGGCATGCGTGGCTCGACTTCACGAGCGGCATCGCGGTCAACGCCCTGGGCTATGGCGACCCCGGGCTTCGCTCGGCGATGCACGAGGCGGCCGAGGGATTGATTCACGTCTCGAACCTCTTTCGCACCGCGCCAGGCGAGCGGTTGGCGCAGCGGCTGGTGGAGCTGTCCTTCGCGGATCGCGTGTTCTTCTGCAATTCGGGTGTGGAGGCCAACGAGGGCGCGTTCAAGTTCGCGCGCAAGTGGGCCCGCGCATCGGGAGCGGACGGTGCCGCCGCGAAGAGCGATATTTTCGCGCTGCGCGGCGCCTTTCATGGTCGCCTCTTTGCGTCGCTGGCCGCCACCGACCGGCCGGCGTATCGCACGCCGTTCCGCCCGCTCGCGGGCGGCATCTCCATCGTCGAGCGCGACATCGAAGACCTCGCAATCGCGCTGCAGCCGGAAACGACGGCGGCGGTGATCGTCGAGCCGGTGCAGGGCGAGGGGGGGATGCGGGTACTCGACGCGGGGTTGCTGCGCGAACTGCGTGCCCTCACGCGCGAGCGGGGAATCGCCCTCATCCTCGACGAGATCCAGTGCGGCATGGGCCGGACGGGAACGCTGTTCGCCTACGAACAGTTCGACATCGAGCCCGACCTGCTGACGCTGGCCAAGCCGTTGGCGGGGGGATTGCCGATGGGTGCGATCCTCATGACCGAGGAGATCGCGGCGGCGATCCAGCCAGGGGATCATGGCACCACGTTTGGCGGTGGCCCGTTCGTCTCGAGCGTGGCGCTGCATGTGGTCGATCGCCTCTCGGAGCCGGCCCTGCTCACACACGTGCAGAGCACGGGCGCGTGGTTGGCGTCGGAGCTCGAAGCGCTGGCGGCTCGCCAGCCTACGGTGCGCGCGGTCCGCGGCCGCGGACTCATGTGGGGGCTCGACGTCGCGCGGCCGGCTGCGGAGTGCGTCGCGCGCGCCCGCGACGCCGGCCTGCTGCTCGTCTCGGCGGGCCAGCACACGCTGCGCCTGCTGCCGCCGCTGACAGTGACGCGCGAGGAACTGCGCTCCGGCCTGCGGATTCTGGAGGCGGCGATCGTGCGGTAACGCCATGCTGCGTGCGGCCCGTCGAGGCGGTACTATATATCAGAGCCGCCACGACCCTCAGCGCCCACGCCATGAAACCGTTCGCCTGCTTCGCCGCGTCCGCCTGCACGTCGATCCTGATCGCCGTCTCCGCCGCCTGCGGACAGGCGCAGCAACCTGCGAGCGCGGCGCCGGCGCGATCGGTCGAACAGCCGACGCTGCTGGTCTTCATCACCATCGACCAGATGCGCGCCGACTATTTCCAGCGGTTCGGCCCGCAGTTCCAGGGCGGGCTGCGTCGGCTCGGCGCCGGGAGCGCGTTCTTCTCGAACGCACACCAGGATCACGGCATCACCGAAACCGCACCGGGACATGCCAGCACCATGTCGGGGCGCTTTCCGCGCAGCACGGGCATCATCGAGAACGCCGCCGGTGTGAACGACAGTCGCTACCCACTCGTGCTGGGGAGCGGCACCGGCGCGTCGCCGATGCGATTCCAGGGCACCGTGCTCTTCGACTGGATGCATGCGGCGCACCCGGACAGCCGCGCACTATCCGTGTCACGCAAGGATCGCGGCGCCATTCTGCCGCTCGGCCGGGCGAAACAGTCGATCTTCTGGTACGCGCCCTCCGGCGAGGGGTTCACGACGAGCACGTGGTACGCCGATACGCTGCCGACGTGGGTCACGCGATTCAACAAGGAACAACCGTCGACACAGTACGCCGGGACCGTATGGAACCTGTTGCTGCCGGAGAGTTCGTACCCCGAGCCCGACAGCGTACCAGCCGAGAGCCGCGGGCGGAACTTCCTGTTCCCGCATGGGCTTCCGGCCGACAGCGCCCAGGCGGCCCGCGTGCTCCCGGCCGTGCCGTGGATGGATCAGTACACGCTGAACTTCGCGCTCGAAGGGCTGCAGGCCATGAAGCTCGGCGCGGGAGAGCACACGGACCTGCTGGCCATCTCGCTCTCCACCACCGATGCCATCGGGCACCAGTACGGTCCGGATTCGCGCGAGATCCACGACCAGTTGCTCCGCCTTGACCGGTTCCTCGGCGCGTTCATCGACTCGCTCTACACGCTGCGCGATTCGTCACGCATCATCTTCGCGCTCACCGGCGACCACGGCGTCTCGTCCTTTCCCGAGGTCGCGGCAGCGCGGCGCGGTGGTCATGGTGCGTACGTGGACGCGATGTGGGACTCGGCCAGCGCCGTGCTGCAACGCGCGGTCAACGCCGGCCTCGATACGCTCGCGTTCGAGTTTGACGCCCCCTATCTGATCCTCCATCGCGAGAGGTTCGCCGGCACGAAGGTGAATCCCGACTCGCTGGCAAGGTCGTTCATTGCCGCCGTCCGTGTGGTGGACGGCGTTCAGCGTGCGGATCTCTGGTCCGACCTGCAGAAGGCGGACACGACGCACGACAAGATCGCGCGGCGCTGGCAGCACATGTTCCCGCCGTCGTTCCCGGCCACCGTGATCGTCACGCTCGCACCCAACTCATACTGGGGGCACGGTTCCGCGCAGCATGGCATTCCGCAGGATAGCGATACCAACGTGCCGGTTCTGTTCTACGGCGGGCCGTTCAAGCCGGGACACTACACGGAATTCGTGCGCGTGGTCGACATGGCGCCGACGCTCGCCGCGGTGCTTGGCGTCAAGCCCGGCGAGCCCCTCGACGGTCGGGTGCTGCGAGACGCGCTGCGGTGACGTGCCGAACCCGAAAGCAATGCAGCAGGCGTTCGACGAACTGCGGTTCGGCGCGCGGAGAACGTTGAATCTTCGCACCGGCCTCCCGAGCGCCGCAGATGCCGCGCATCGCGCGGAGCAATGGGTGCGCGCGCAGCAGGCCGCCGGCGCGAAGGAGGTCCTCGTGATTACGGGGCGGGGACGCCGAAGCGACGATGGCATCGCGCGCATCCGTGACGCGGTGGGCGTCGTGCTCGCGCGGCTGACGCGTGCGGCCATCGTGGACTCGGTCCAGGAGCATACCGCGGGTTCGTTCGCGGTGGCGTTGCGCCCCTTCGGGTCGATGCCGGCCCGCGCGCCACACGATACCGATGCGTCACCCACGGTGGATCCTGCGACGCTGCGTGGTCTCGGCGCGGACTCGCTGGTCCTGCTGCGTCGCCTGGCCATCACGTCGCTCGATTCCCTGGGCGTGCGCTCCCCCGATGCCGCGTTGGTGAACCAGGAAATGGAGAACCAGTTCACGGCGCTGACGCGCAACGTCGCTCCGGGCACGTCGCTGTCCGAGGAGGCGTTATGCATCGCCATTCGCGCCGCGACGATCCGGATTGAGGACAGCTTCTGATGATCATCTCAACCACGACGACAACTCCGATGCGCCTCGCTCTCGTTCTGCTGCTGTGTTCCGCATCCACCCTGACCGCACAGCAATCGCTGGTCGGGTATGCCTCCTCCGCACGTGACGGCGAACGCGCGCTCGAAGCGCGCGCCGGGACCATCCCCACCGCCGCGAACGCCGAGGCCCACTCCCGCGCGCTGACGCGCGAGACACACGTGGCCGGTACACCGGCACAGGCGCGCACGCGGGATTACGTCATCGAGCAGATGAAGTCGTGGGGGATCGACACCGAGGTGCGCGCGTACGACATCTGGATGCCGCACCCGACGAGTGCGCACGTCTGGCGCGTGGCGCCGGACTCCATGGAGCTGCAACTGGAGGAGGGTCCGGTTGCCGCCGATCCCTCGTCGGCCGGACGCACGCCGTATCCCACCGTGAACGGGTACAGCGGCACCGGCGACGTACGCGGCGACGTGGTGTTCGTGAACTACGGGTTGATCGAGGATTACGCGACGCTCGACTCGCTCGACGTGGACGTGCGCGGCAAGATCGCGATCGCGCGCTACGGCCGGTCGTTCCGCGGCATCAAGGCGCGCGAGGCGGAGAAGCACGGTGCACTCGCGCTGATCATCTACAGCGATCCGCAGAACGACGGCTACGCGGTGGGCGACGTCTATCCCGAAGGGCCGATGCGTCCGCCGCAGGGTGTGCAACGCGGCAGCGTGATGAACACGGTGGGCGATCCGAGCACGCCCGGGTGGCCAAGCACCGAAGGCGCACGGCGGATCCCGGTATCGGAAATGGATGTGCCGCGGATTCCCGTGATCCCGATGGGGTACGCGAACGCCGCCGAGCTGCTGCGTGACCTGCGCGGCACCCCGATCCCGCGCGGGTGGCAGGGCGGCCTGCCGTTCCGCTATCACGTCGGCCCCGGACCGGTACGCGCACGCGTCTCCGTCACCAGCGACACGGCGACGGCGGCGTACAAGACCATCTGGAATACCCTGGGTACCATTCGCGGCTCCGAGTTCCCCGATGAACTGGTGGTGATCGGCGGTCACCGGGATGCCTGGAGCCCCGGTGCGGCCGACAATGTGAGCGGTACCGTGAGCGTGCTTGAATCGGCGCGCGCCATCGCCGCGATGGTGCGCGAGGGACATCGCCCGAAGCGGACGATCGTGTTCGCGACGTGGGATGCCGAGGAGTGGGGGCTGATCGGCAGCAGCGAGCACGTGGAGGACGACTCGCTGCGATTGCTGCGCGGTGGCGTCGCGTACCTGAACCAGGATGTCGCCGCGCAGGGGCCGAGCTTCGGAGCCGGTGGTTCGCCATCGTTGCGCGCCGTCCTGCGCGACGTCGCGCGCGGCGTCGAGAGCCCGGACAGCGAGGGCTCCGTGTACGATGCCTGGCGCCGCTCGGCGGAGCTGGCCGATTCGCTCGAGCCGTCGATGGGTGATCCGGGCGGCGGCTCCGACTTCGCGGGTTTCTACAACCACCTGGGCATCCCGCATCTCGACTGGGGCTTCGGCGGACCGAGCGGCATCTATCACTCGCGCTACGACAGCTTCCACTGGATGAAGACCTTTGGCGATCCGGATTTCTCGCACCACGCCACGGCGGCACGAATCGGTGCCGCGCTGGCGCTGCGTATCGCCAACGCCGACATCCTGCCGTACGACTACGTGGAGTTCGCGACCACCATGCAGGGGTATCTGCCTGCCCTCGATTCGGCACTCGAGCAGCATGGGTGGAACATCGACGCGGGCGCGCTGCGCTCGGCGATCGACAAAATGAGCGCGGCGGCGACCGCATTTGCCGGACGCCGCGACGCCGCGCTCCAGCGCGAACTGCCGAAGGCAACGCGCGCGCGCGCGAACGCAGCGCTGCTCCGGGTGGAGCGGTCGCTGACGCGCCCGACGGGGCTCGCATCGCGCCCCTGGTATCGCAACCTCATCTACGCGGCCGACGTGGACAACGGCTACTCGAACATGGTCTTCCCGTCGGTGAACGAGGCCGTGCGCGCCGGTGATCGGGAGCTGGTCGCGACCGAACTTCGCGATCTTGCCTCGCGATTCGACGCGGCCGCGGCCGCGCTCGACGACGCGCGTCAGGCGCTTGGCCCGGCCAACCGCTGACGTCAGGCAGGAACGAAGCGCGGCGACGCCCGGTGAAGGTGTCGCCGCGGGCGCGCATCCTGTGTGCTGCCGCTGAGCGCTGGCGGGCGCGCCGTCAGGGCGTGCGCAGCAGGGAGAGCGCGACGAACCCGGCGATCGCGAGCACGGCAACAATGGTCAGCACCGCGAGTACCGTCCCCAACACGGACGACCGCGGTTCGCGCGACGGTGTCGAACCCGGGTGAATGCGTTGTGGCCGGGCATCGGGGCGAATCCGCTCGCTCATCCGGCTCATCGGCGCCGTGCGTGGCGGTGGCGGCGGAACGCGCATTGGTCCCGCGGTCCGCTGTGGCGGAACGGTGGGCGACACGTCGCGGAGCGGTGGCGGTGCGGCGCCGGCTTCAGCGCGCACGGCGGCTGCACCGGCGGCATTGATTGCGTGTGGGGCGTCGGCGACTTTCGTCGCGGCGGCCGCCGCGGTGCCTGACGCCTCGACCGCGCGCGGCTGCGCCGGGTCCAGCGGCGCGCTCGTCGCGATGTAGCTCGTCTTCGGCGGCGGTGCTGCGGCATGCGCCGGCTCCACGCTGCGGTCGATCGCGAGCTCCCGGTCGACCGCGGTGGCCGCCTCGCGCGGCGGCGCGTCCGCGCGGTCGGCGTCGCCTGTCACTTCCGCATCGAGCTCGACGCGAAGCCGCAGCACCGCCTTGCGATGCGCGGCGTACGCGCGCGGCAACGGGCGCGTACCGCCGTCGGCGCGATGAGCCCGCAGCATGTTGCCGGCGTACCGTATCGCCGGCTTGCGTCGCGGTGGCGGATCATCGACGTGGGCGTCGAACCGTTCGAAGTTGGCACCGCGTGGCGTGCCGACGCCGGTGTCGCTCGGTGCGTCGTGCGACATCGGACGTTCGAACGGCACGGGCATGTGCCAGTATCCGGGGGTGGCGGCGAGCGTCTGGCGCGCCGATCTGAGGCTCTCGGGCGGGGATGCCGGCGCCGCAGTCCCCGCCACCGACGGCCGGTCGTCGGGCGCGCGTTGCGGGCGCAGGGGAGGTGGCTCAAAGCCGATCGAGATGCCGGGATCGATCACGCTCGTGGACGATCGCGGCGGCTCCATCTCCATGACCGCGGTGCGGGCGTCACCCGGATCGACGTTGTCCACCACGCCGCTGCACGCACAGCCTAACGCGGGGGCCATGTCGAGCAGAACGCGATCCGGGGCGACGAGGTGCTCGGCGAGCGCCGCGGCGACGTCGCGGCCATCGAGTTCCACCAGCACACGCGCGCCGCCCTCGCTCCACAGCCGCTCGGGCGTGGGCATGCCTCCCGGGATCGAGATCGACCGCCGTCGATCCGGCGGCACGACGGACTCGAAGATCCGGGGCTGATCGACGAGCGAGATGCCGCGATCCGCGAGTTCGGCGAAGAACTCCATTGGCGTGACGCGCGCATCGATGGAGGAATCGCCGGCCGAGGGACAGGTGCCGATGTAGGTGACGCGCACACCGGTCGCGTTGTACACCACGCGCAGATAGCGCGCGAGCGCCACCGGCGGCGGGGCGATGTCCAGCGCGAAGGCGGAGAGGTCCGCGCCCGTGGCCTGGAGTCGCGCCCGCGCGAACGGACAGACGCAGGCCACGGCGGGTCCGCGCACCGTCTCCGACAGGCGCCGCAGCGTCTCGTACGCCACCAGTTCGTCGCCCCAGCTCGCGGGCACCGCGAGATCGAATCCGCGCGCCAGGCACGCATGCGCCAACTGGACCGCCGTCGCCGGCGACGCCGACACGACAGCGTCAGCGCCGATGATGGCGATCGATGGCAGAGCGGGTGGCGCGGAGGGTGGGGTGGCGGAAGTCACTGAAAGACTGGACGCGGGATCACGACGAAGGCACTGGAAACAAGCGCCGATCCGCGCGCATGTCCAGCACTTCGTAGGGGTTCGACAGAAACGCGAGCCGTCGTGTGTCGCCCGGTGCACGTGCGCGCGGCGCGCTGCCGGGCAGCTCCGGCGCTATCTTGTCGCACTCGTGCACCGCCTCTCTCGTGATACGCCACCCTTCGAGTCCGATGATCGGACCGGACGCCCCGTGAACGCCGGACCCCAGCCCGTCGACGATCCGCTCGTTCGCTACAGCCGGCACCTGCGCCTGCCCGAGGTAGGCGTCGAGGGGCAGGAGCGACTCGGCGCGGCGTCCGTGCTCGTGGTGGGCGCCGGGGGGCTGGGCTCGCCCGCCCTGCTCTATCTCGCCGCCGCCGGTGTCGGAACGATTGGCGTTATCGACAGCGACGTGCTGGAGCTGAGCAATCTGCAGCGGCAGGTCGTGCACGACTCCGATGCCGTCGGCACGCCCAAGGTGCACTCGGCTGCGCAGCGGATGCACGCCCTGAATCCGCATGTGCTGGTGCGCGAAATCGCGAGCCGTATCGACGCCACGAATGCGCTGGAGATCGTCGGGGCCTACGATGTGATCATCGACGGCTCCGACAACTTTCCCACCCGGTACCTGCTGAGCGATGCGTGCGTGCTGCTGGGCAAGCCGCTCGTCTACGGCAGCGTGCTGCGGTTCGAGGGGCAGGCAAGCGTGTTTGTGGACGGTGACGCGCCCTGCTACCGCTGCCTGTACCCCGAACCCCCGGCCCCGGGGAGCGTCCCCGATTGCGAGCGGGCCGGCGTGCTGGGGGTGCTGCCCGGACTCGTGGGGACGATCCAGGCCACGGAGGCGCTCAAGCTCCTGCTCGGCACCGGGCGCTCGCTGGCGGGGCGGCTCCTGCTCATCGATGCGAGCGAGATGTCATTCCGCGAAATCACCGTCGATCGCGACCCGGCCTGCCCGGCGTGCGGCGCTCGATCGATCACGGCGCTCGTGGACTACGACGCCTTCTGCGGCATCTCGACGAAGCGTGGCGAGCCGACTTCGGTTGCGTTCGAATCGGCGCAACCGGCACCAGGCGAGGTCGGGAATCTCTCGGCGCTGGAGCTGGCGGAGCGGCTGGCGAGGGGCGAGCGGATGACGGTGGTGGACGTACGCGAGGAGTGGGAGTGGCAGATCGGGCACCTGCCGGAGGCACGTCACATTCCGCTGAACACCGTGCTCGCGAGCCCTGGATCCGTGGTCGATGACGGAATGATCGTGCTATACTGTCATCATGGTGGTCGCAGTTTGGCCGCTGCTCATGCGCTGGTCGAGCACGGCGTCGAGCGCGTCTGGAATCTCGACGGGGGCATCGATCGCTGGAGCCTGGAGGTGGACCCCTCGATTCCACGATATTGACGGTGCGCGCTGGCCGGCCCGCGTGGTGATTCCGGCGCTGGTTGTTGCGCTCGTCCTGGGCGGCGTCTGGTTCGTCGCGCGCGCCCGTCGCGCCTTGGCAGTGGAGCGGGAGCTGGCGATCCGACTTCCGGTGGGGGACGACGGTTTCGTGATCGACGGCGGTCCGATCCGGCTCGAGGGCGCGGGGCGGAACCGGGCGGTGCTGCTGCTGCACGGATTCGGTGACACGCCGCAGACGCTGGAGTATCTCGCCGGGCGATTGCGGGCGGACGACTGGAACGTCGTCGCGCCGGCGCTCCCTGGGCACGCCCGTACCATTCGCGAGTTCGCGCGGAGCACCGCTGACGATTGGCTGGCGGCGGCACGGCGGGAGTTCGAGGCGCTGCGCCTGACCCATGACGAAGTGGCCGTCGTCGGGCTGTCGATGGGCGGCGCGCTCGCGTCCGTACTGGCTGCCGACGATACGACGCTGCCGGCGCTCGTGCTGCTCGCACCGTATCTGGCGATGTCACGACGGGTTCGTCGATTCAGTCGGCTGCACGCGCTCCTCGCCCTCTGGCGCGCGTACGTGTTCGGTCGAAGCGTGCGTTCCATTCGCGATCCGTTGGAGCGCAGCCGGAACCGGGCCTACGGCTACACGCCACCGGCGACCTTGCATGAGCTGTGGCGGGTCGTGCGGTGGGCGCGGGGCGCGGCCCCTCGCATCGTGGCGCCGACGCTCGTGATCGTGAGCCGGCAGGACAACCGGATTGCTTCGCCGGACGCCGAGGCCGCGTTCGGCCTCATCGGCTCGCCCGAGAAGCGAATTGTCTGGATCGAGGGCGCCGGCCACGTGATCACGGTCGATTATGGCCGCGATGAGGTCATCGAGCAGACCCGAGACTGGCTGCGAAGGCACTCTGCTCAGGGCGAGCGCCGGCAGAGCTGACGAGAGCGGCGGGGAGCGCCGAACGGCCGCATAACGCGCGACTGTCGGGCTTGCAATTGAATGAGGCAGTGGCGAATCGCAATGCCCCGGATCGTGACAGTGCGCGAGTCCGACGGACGAAAGGTGCGCCTGAGACCGTGCGAAATGTCACGCCGCTGCATACGCCCTGGTGTGCGTCGTCGGGCCGGTTCGTCGGAGCGAATTCGCGGCGCTGCACCCCTCGTGTGCATTCGTGCGCTATGTGATTCGCATCCTCTCAAACAACGCACATATCAGAGGTTAGCTGCTTTGCAACCAGCCTGGCGCTGCGCCTCCACGTAAACGTTCGTTTTCGGTAGAGCGCGGAGACTGCCAGCCTCACTTCAGGCAGGCTGCATCCGGGCGTCACGACCGATCCGGCCAACTGTCAAGAATTCATACAATGCCGTCAAACGTGACGGCGGCATGGAACGTTCGTCTCCCCGCCGGCAAGTCGACGCAGCCTCGACAGTAAGATCGGGATCGCGCTACGGCAGTCTCCCGGGGCGACAGCATCCGCTGTTCGGCCCTCCATGTCACCGCTCAACCAGGATGTCCCATGTTCCGTACTCGCTCGCTGCTGGCGGTCGCCGCGCTCGTTCTCGGCGCTGGTGAGGTTTCCGCGCAGGCCCTGCAATCGAACATCGCCACCGTTTCGATCAATGCCTCGAAGGTCGCGTCGCTCTCGATCGTCGTGAACTCCGGCGCCGCACAGACCGCCACCCTGGTCGACAACTCCATTGTCAGCTTCACGACCCCGGTCAACGTCTCCACCTCCTGGGATGTGAATCCCGGCCTCACGGCCTCCGTGACGCTCGTCGGGTACTTCTCGAATCCCACGCAGGCGCTGGCGAACGGCACCGACTACATCGCCTCCTCGCTGATCAAGGGACGCATGGCTACGGGTACGCCCACGTCGTTCACCGCCTTCACGGGTGGCGCGGTGGGTGGCATCGGCGTCGCCGCCGGAACGCTCACGCTGTTCAGCGAGGCGATCACCGGCGCCAACCAGACGAAGACCCGCACCGACGATCTCGACCTGCAGATCGACCTGACGGGGCAGACCGTGACGGCCGGAACCTACGCCGGCACGTTGAATCTCCGCGCGGTCACGCAGTAGTCGAGCGGAGTCCGACATGCCTCGACTGCGCGCGCTCACGGCGCTCGGGCTGATCGCCGGACTCTCGATGCCGCTGGGTGCACAGACGGTGCGCCCGGCGGTCGTCGAGTATCACGAACAGGCCCGTGGCCGATTCGAGCTCGTCAACGAATCGCTCTTCCCGCTGACGGTCGTCCTCGACGTGCGCGGCTTCCACGTGGAGCCATCCGGCGAGTTGATCGAATCGCCGCTGGACACGTCGGTCGTCGACGTCCGCCTCTCGGCGATGAGCTTCCGGATTCCACCCCGGCAGACATACGTGGTGTCGTACGAAGCGCGGGCGAAGTCGTATCCAGCGTGGTTCATCATCTCCAGTGCGCTCACGGGAGCCCGCACCGCGTCCGGACTCAATGTGCGCGTTATCCTGCCGCACGTCGTCTACATGCTGCAGGAGGAGAGTCTTCGCGCCAACGACGTGATCGTGCGCGCCCTGGAGTTCGACCGGCCGACGCAGAAGGTTCGCCTCACGCTCGAGAACACGAGCGATGCACTCGGCCGCGCGCTCTCGACCACGGTCAGCGGTGACGCGGGCAAGCCGCAGGAAGGCGGTGCCTTTCCGCTCTTCCCGCACAGCATCCGGCGTGTCGAGATCCCCTGGCCCCACGACGTTGCACCGCGACAGTTGCTCGTGGAGTTCGCCGACTTCAAGCTCGATCGGCGCCGCCCCGTGAGCGCGGCATGGGCATCGGCGCTCGGCGCGCCCGAGCAACGGTGAGTTGTCGATGCATGCTTGCGTCGGCACACGCAGCAGGCTGCGCCAGCTCGTCGCTGGCGTCGTCCTGGCGATGCTGGCACCGCTGCTGTCCATCGATGCACAGTACGCCGTCTCGACCGCCGCCGTGGTGCCCCTGACGGCGTTCAAGTCGAGCGGACTCACGCTCGCCGTCACCTCGGGTGCGACGCAGTCGCTGGCGTCGATCGCCGACGGTGCCGCCAACAGCTTTGCGACACCGGTGCGCATCACCACCTCGTGGGAGCTGCACCCCGCGGTCGGTGAACTATCCGTCGTCGCCTGGTTCAGCTCTGCCGCGGCGGCCCTCTCGAGTGGCACCGCCTCGATCCCGTCGGCATGGATGAAGGGGCGCGTCGTGACCGGGTCTCCCGTGGCGTTTACCGCCTTTACGCAGAACGGCGTGCAGGGCACGGGCACCGCCGGCGCGAGCCTGCTGCTGTTCTCCTTTCCCATTCTGGGGAACAACCGGAACGGGACGCGATCCGACGATCTTGAACTGCAACTCGACCTCACCGGGCAACCCGCGCTGACGCCGGGCACGTACAGTGGCGTCCTCAACATCCAGATCGTTGCACAATGAGCGAGCGGATCCGGCGCTCGTCTGCTCCCTTCGCCGCGACGATCGTCGCGCTGCTCGTCGCGCTGCTCGTCGCCGCACCGCCGTCGATGCTTCACGCCCAGGTGAGCGTACTTGGAGCGCAGGGTGCGGTGGTCGCGGCAGCCGCGGTCCCGTCCATCACGCTGAACGTCACCGGGGGCGCACAGCATGTCAGCTCGCTGCAGGACGGCGAGATCAACGACTTCCCGTTGCCGCTCACCATCTCGACCGGGTGGGACGGTGCGCCATTGTTGTCCACGCTCTGCATCGTCTCGTACTTCCAGAATCCAGCCAGCGCGCTCTCCAACGGCACGGCCTCCATTCCGTCGAGCCGCATCCAGGGGAGACTCACGACCAACGGCAGCGCGAGCGCATGGACCGCATATACCCAGAGCGGATGCGCCGGCGGTTCGGGTCCGAACGGCGGCAGCTTCAAGCTCACGTCCCTCCTGCTACTCGGCGGGACTGATACCGGCACCGGGACGCTCGAACTGCGCATCGATCTTCGCGGGCAACCCGACCTGGCGCCGGGGCTGTATGCGGGGACGCTCAACCTGCGCGCGGTCATTCAGTGAGTCGCCGCACGTCGTGGTGGTTCCGACTGCGCCTGGGCGCTGCGTGTGCCCTTCTCCCCGCGTCCGCCGGCGTCGCGCAGGTGATGCAGGTTGAAGGGGGCGGGTCTACCCTCACCGACGGCGTCGGCGGCGCGCTCAGCGTCTGGTCAAACCGCTTCGAGGGGGGCGTCGGGATCGGATACCTCGATGGCCTGCGCATCAGCCTGTTCGCCAAGGGTGCGCTCAGCAGGACCGACACGCTGCGACTTGGAAACGACTACGTGCCGGTCGTCTTTCCCACGGACATCTTCGGCGGATCGAACGCATTGCTCGTGCAGGGAGCGAGCGTGCGTCGGGTAACCGGGTCGACGCGTACCTTCGTGTTTGCCGGCGCCAGTGCGCGTCCCCTGGCCTCGCCGAGTCTCGTGCCTGCCATGCGTGGCGATCGCGCGCTCGGCATCGTGCAGGTCGAACATGCACTGTCGGCGACCACGACGCTTGACCTGCATGCGATCGTCTCGGATCGCCAGACGCTGCTCCCCGGGGTCCGCTGGGCTCGTCCCTCCGCCGGGCTGGAGCTCGGCGCAACGGGTGGCATCGGCGCGAACGATCCATACGCAGCAGCGAGCGTGACGTGGGAGCAGCGGCTGTTCGATCTGCGCGCTTCGTGGGTGGAGCAGGGTTCGAGCTTCCGGCGCGCCGGCGTCCCGACGCCAAGCCAGGCAGAGCCGGACCGGGAGAATGTGCTGGTGGCATTCCGACCGGTCGCGGGCTTCTCGATCGGCGTCGGTCGCCAGCATTTCCGGCAGGACAGCGTGCTCCCGGGCACGCCGGAGCGTGCCACGCTCAACCAGATCTTCGCCAACGGTGAGTTGTTCGAGGCACGGGTTGGCGCCGGGCTGTTCGATTCGTATTCCGGCGGCGTCAGGAATCTCAGCGGCTACGTGAATGCGCGCCGCGACCTCACCGACTGGCTCGAGGCGGAGATCTATCTCCTGCGCCTGCAGGCGCCGCGCGAAACGCGGACGACGACTCCGATCGTCCGCTTTCGCGAGTATCTCACTCCCCGGCTGACGCTGCTGCAGGTGGCGTCCTTCACCCCCGGCAACAACTCGATCTCGTTCGGCGGGAGCTACAACTCCGGCCTGATGTCGCTCGGACTCGACTATCAGGTGGTGCACACGCCCTTTCGTCCCACCGATCCCTTCGTGCAGAGCGCCGCCGTCAGTGCGCGCCTGCAGTTGCGTGACTATCAGGTGAACGTGTCGAGCTTCGTGACGCCCGATGGCAAGGTGCGTTACACGGCGTCGGCGAGCACGTATCTCTATCTGGGCGACGCCATCGGCCGAGGCAATCGCGTACGTGAGGTGCGCTTCGAACGCTACCTGGTGGCCGGCCGCGTGGTGGACGAGGCGGGGAGCCCCATCGACGGCGCCGCACTCGAGATCGGCGACAACCTCGTGTTCACGAACGCGTCGGGATCGTTCTTCGTGCGCGTCGGTGATGACGACCCGCTGCCCGTCCGCGTCCTGCACGACGAGTTCCTCGTGCCAGGTCGCTTCGAGGTCGTGCGTGCGCCATCCGTCGCGACACCGGCGAGGGAAGGAAAGGAAACACCGATCGTCATCGTGCTCAGGCGCGTCAGGATTTCAACGGAAAGCGAACGCTGACGACGTGATGAATCCGTCGTGACGCGCGCGCCGGGTGACGAGTGAAAGTGACCGTCGCTATTGCGCGAATCGTCGCAATCACCGAGTTTGTGGCATATCGAGACGAATCACGATCGCCGGCTGGCTGGCGTGGTACGCGGTGGTCGTGGTGCGTGGACCGATGATCGTCAACGCTTTTGCGGAAATGGAAAGCGCCGACGTCAGCGCTTCAGGCGAGTGGAGAGCAGCTTTCTCATCGAGCGTGCCATCCGGGGACATCCGGTGAAAGGCCTCTCCCTCGCCGAGCGCGGCGCCGCGGTTGACGAAGACGCCGGTGACGTCGTCGTCAGTCGGGTGTTCCGCGATTGGCGAGCCACCGGGCCACGGATACATTGCACGGGCAAGCGCCGCGCACGGACCATGCGATACTGTCCGGCGCGGCGGGACGATTTCATACACGGAGAGCAGTCGGCATGCCCGATTTCGGCAGTTGGGGAACGGCGTGGTGGAAGCCGGTGGTATTCATCATCGTTGCGGGGCACCTGACGAACGTCTGTGTCACCCTCTTCCTGCACCGGTCGCAGACGCACCGGGCGGTTCGCCTGCACGCGCTGGCGGCCGTGCCCATGCGGGTGTGGCTCTGGCTGACGACGGCAATCGTCACCAAGGAGTGGGTGGCGTGTCATCGCAAACATCACGCGTTCGCCGATCGTGACGGGGATCCGCACAGCCCGCTGGTGGAAGGGTTGCGGAACATCGTGCTGAAGGGGGCGTTCTTCTATCGCCGCGCAGTGCGGCAGCCGGGCGTGCTGGAGAAGTACGGCAAGGGGACGCCGAACGACTGGCTCGAGCGCGCGCTGCTGGCGCGGCGCAACTGGCTCGGCATCCTCCTCATGCTGGGAGCCGATCTCTACCTCTTTGGTTTCGTGATCGGCGCCGTGGTGTGGGGTGTCCAGATGATCTGGATCCCCTTCTGGGCGGCCGGGATCATCAACGGCGTCGGCCACGCGCTCGGCTATCGCAACCACGACGTGAAGGACGAGAGCCGCAACATCTCCCCGATCGCCATCTGGCTTGCCGGCGAGGAGCTGCACAACAACCACCACGCCGATCCGCATTCGGCCAAGTTCGGGCACCGCTGGTTCGAGTTCGATATCGGCTGGCTGTACATCCGGCTGCTGTCGCTCGTGGGGCTGGCTCGCGTGCAATACGCGCGCGGAGTGACGCGCAGGTAGGGTCGCCATGGCGGACATTACCTGCGAACGCTGCGGACTGACTCGCGCCGGATTCGAGCGCGCGCCGTTTCCCGGTCCGGTCGGTGCGCGTGTGGTGGAGAGCATCTGCCAGCATTGCTGGGGCGAGTGGGTGAAGCAGCAGACCATGCTCATCAACCACTACGGCCTGAACGTGATGGACCCCGAGGCGCGTGCCTTCCTGACGCGGAACATGAGCGGCTTTCTCTGGAAGACGAATTCCGGCGAGGATGTCGATACGAGCAAGAAGGGTACGATCACCTGGTGACGAGACCTTGACATTAGTCTCAAATTGTGACTAATTCGCGCGCAATGCGCGAACGCCTCCTTTCCGCGGCCACGGAAGCTCCCACCCGCCGCGGCACGATCAGCATCGACCTCGTTCTCCTCACGCCGGGCAGAAAGCAGCTCGTCGTGCTGCTCGAGCGCGTCCCCGCGTCGCTGGCCGGCGGTCGCGACGAGTGGTCGCTCCCCTTCCATGTACCGGACGCAGTGGACGATGTGCTGGACGCGCTGGCCGTCCGGCTGGCCCGCGACCTCGTGGAGTCCGAGCCGACCTGGCTTCGGCAGGTCCGGGCCAGCAGCGGCGCCGGCCATCCGGCCGGCGTGGATGTGAGCGTAGGCTACGTGGGCGTCATGCCGGCGAGCTATGCCACCCCTGTCGGCGCCGATGGGGGATGGTTCCCGCTCACGGACCTGCCACCCCTGGCTGCCGGCCACGCTGAGCTGGTGCAGGAGGCGCTCGACGTCATCCGGATGGGCGTCGATTACGAACCGATTGCGTTCCGCCTGCTGCCAGCGACGTTCACGCTGAGCGAACTGCAGCAGGTCTACGAGCTCCTGCTCGCCCGGAAGCTGCACAAGGCCAGCTTCCGACGGGCGCTCCAGGCCGCCTGGCTGGTGGAGCCCACCGACGAATGGCGCAGTGAAGGACGCGGCCGTCCGGCCCAGCTATTCCGCTTCGCGCCGAGGAAGCGGCGCAGCCAGCACCGAGGCGTGCGCTTCGATCTGCTGGCGGGGCGGCAGTACGGTAGGGCTCGCTAAACAACAGATCCGAAGCCATCCCGTTACGCAGGAACCCGTTGACCGTCTGGTGTATTAGTTGCAATATGTAATTAACACCAAAACGGCAGGTCATCGTGCTCGCGTTCCTGGACGGCCTGTGCGCCGCACTTCTAGCGCGCGACCAAGACGAAATCCGAAGACTGCTGCGCCATCCGTTCGCTCGCGCACTGCCGCGAACGGTGCGCGAAGAGGCGTTGCTGATCGCGCGTGCCGGTTCGCGCGGATTCATGGCGCCCATCCAGACGTTGCGACTGTATCACCAGACGTCGCATCTCCTCGGCGCGTGCAGCGATGTCCCGGGGCGGCGGTTCGAACATGCCGACGTCGCCCACAAGGATTCGCAGATCGAACTGTTCGTCGCCTGACCCGGACAGTGCACGCGCACAATGCCAACAGCAACGCCCCGCGACAGCCTGTCGTGGGGCGTTTGTGATTGCGTCCTCGAAGGAAACCCGGGGGATCTCGTGTGGCGGCGGATCCGCCCGCGGCGCGATCGCGCGGGGGGCGCAGCGAACGCGCAGTAGTTCGCGGAGGACTACTCGACGCAGCGCGCTACGTCAACGACGCATTCAGGACTCGCGTTCACGATCGCCGCGTGTCGCCTGCCAGCGAAGCAGCGTGCGGGCCACGGCGACGTTGTCGCGCGCGATGGCATACAGCTCGGCAAGGCCTTCCTCGAGCGTCGCGCCCTGCACGGTGGCGACCACCGGTGGCGTGTGTCCGTCGCGCCGCTCATCCTGCGCGCGTCGTTCCACCCGCAGGTGCGCGCGCGGATCCTGCCCGCTTCCGGCGAGGTCTTCGCCTTCCACGGCCACATAGCCTCCACCGGGGAGCGCACGCTTATAGAAAACCGGGTCGTGATCCGACATGCATCAGGGACGAGTGACATGGCGGAGCGCCTCACAGGCTGCCGCTCGCCGTATTCCTGATGACGCGCCAGCGTCGCCGCCGTCACCAGCGGGACCGCGGATCACCCGGGAACGCAAACGCCCCGGCGCGAAGCCGAGGCGTTCGTGAACCGTGTCGCGCGCGCGTCGACCGTCAACCGGTCTTCACGACGTCGGATGCCTGCGGACCCTTCTGCCCCTGGACGATCTCGAACTCCACCTGATCGCCCTCGGCCAGCGACTTGAAGCCGGATGACTGGATCGCGCTGAAGTGCACGAAGACGTCCGGTCCCCCCTCGCGGGAGATGAACCCAAAGCCTTTGGCGTCATTGAACCACTTTACCACGCCGGAGATGCGTTCCATGAATCTCTCCTGGTACCGTACCGGGGCTGACGGTGAT
>DASSBZ010000079.1:0-5425 GCA_035698205.1 Gemmatimonadaceae bacterium
TGCGGATACCAGTACGACACGAAGTACACCGAGCCGTCGGTGCCGCCGCGCGGGGCGCCGTCGCGCGGCACCTCGAACGTCCAGTCGAAGGTGAGCTTGACGCTGTCGCCGGGCATCACCGGCTGCTCCGGACGGATCCACGTGACCGTGCCATCCATGAACCAGGACGGCTCGTCGCGCAGCTCCGGCGCCGCGGGGAGGTTCGTCGCCCCCACCGCCACGCGTCGCATCCGGATGCCGGCGGTCGTCGGGACGCGGCGGTTCCGCATCGCCCCCGGTGCGAACAGGTTCGGGCGCGTATACACGGCCAGTACGGTCAGCGTGTCGGGCGAACGGTTCCGATACGTCACCGTCCCGTAGCCGTTCACGCGCCTTGTGCGCGGGTCGAGCGAGGCTTCCAGCCGGTACGACGCGTCGTTGGTCCAGTAGCGCGCCCCCGGCCGGCCGGTGTGCGTACGCGTGCCACGCTCCACCGCCCGCGCGAACGCGGCGCCCTCGACAATCGGATAGGGCCGCACCCGCGCCGGCTGCCGGGCCGCGCTCTCCACGGGGCGCGGCGCCCGCGAGGCACAGGCCACCGTGGCGCCTAACGAGGAGAGCACCAGCAGCGCGCGCGCCACCCCCGCGCAACGACCACGCGTGCTCATGGAATGAACCGGTAGCCGGTCTTCCACACGGTCATGATGTGCCGCGGGGATGCAGGGTCCGGCTCCAGCTTGCGGCGCAGCTCGGCGACGTGCGTGTCGATCGTGCGACTCACCACCGAGGCGTTGTAGCCCCACACGTCCTTGAGGAGCTCCGCGCGCGTCACCACCTGATTGGGGCGTCGCATCAGTGCCATCAGCAGGTCGAACTCCTTGGGCGAAAGATCCACCGGTTCACCGCCACGCGTCACCAGCCGGGCCACGGTGCGCACCTCCACGTCGGCGAACCGCTCGTGCTCCGGCAGCGCATGCTCGCCGCTGTGCGCCTGCGCACGCCGCAGCACCGCCTCCACGCGCGCCACCAGTTCGAGCACGCCGAACGGCTTGGTCACGTAATCGTCCGCGCCCAGCCGGAACCCCATCACCTTGTCCGACTCCTCCGTGCGCGCCGTGAGGATGAGCACCGGCACCTGTGATCCCCCGTCGCGCAGCGCCCGCAGCACGCGATAGCCATCGAGCCCCGGCAGCGTGAGGTCGAGGATCACGAGGTCGGGGGAGAGCGTGCGCGCCTTCTGCAGTCCGCTCGGTCCGTCGGCGGCAACGAGCACCTCGTACTCGGCGATCTCCAGGTTGTTGCGGAGCCCGAATGCCAGGTCGGCGTTGTCCTCGACGAGCAGGATGCGCTTCATACCGGGGGAAAATACCGCTCAGTACGACGGCCAGTTATCCGTGCCCGCATTTCGCAGCGGGGCGAGCCCCGCGAATCGCGCCGCCGCGTTCGCCACGGCGCAGCCGTCGTACACCAGCACGCTCGGGCCGTTGACGATGTCGCTCGGTCCCACGGAGATCCCGAGTGTCACGTTCAGCCCCGAGATGATCGCCCCCTGCACCCGCACGCTGCCATTCGTGTTCACGGCGCCGCCGGCGAGGATGATCCCGTCCCACCGGTGCCCGCCGGTGATGCTCAACCCGTTGCGGACCACGAGCAGCCCGCGCCCGTCGCCCGGCAGCGAGAACTCGCTCGCCTGGTTCACGTAGATCAGCGGCCACGCACCGGCGGGAAACGCCGGCCAGGCACCGCCCGGAATCGTCACGTCAGGCGAGAGCGCACCACCGTTCACGATGGCATCCCAGTCCACCGGCACCGCAGCCGCCGCCTGCGCCGCGGTGCCGAGCGCGAGAATCGGGGGCGCGCCGTCGGGCACGCTCGCGCCGCCACCCTGCACGTACCCCGGCACATCGGGGACTGCCACACCGGCCACCGGTGCCGACATGCCGCACGCATCGACGCCGCTGATCGTCCCCGACCCGCCGTTCTTGTGCATCCCGCTCAGGCTCGTCCACAGCGCGGGCGCCGACAGGCTCCCGGGTTGCCACTGCGCATACTGCGCGAAGATCCGTTCGGCGAACGGCAGCGTGGGTGCCATGCGTCGTCCGCGCACGCCGCGCGACCGCACCACGTACATGGCGGGGTCGCTACCCATCGGCGCACGCAGCCGCTGGACCATCACCCACGCATGCCCGTTCGCCATGTCGATGCGCGCGGAATCGGGGCCGGTCCATGCGGGGGGCGCGAACGCCGGCAGGTACTGTACGGGATTGGCGAGAAAACGATCGTACGCCGAACGCGCGATGGCGTACGCATCCACCTGCCCTTCCTGCTGGTCGGCGACGCGACGCTCGCTGCCGAGCAGCACGAACGCCGAGCCGGCGAGCAGGGAGATGATGAGGACGAGGAGCAGCGCGAGGGGGAGCGCCGAGCCCGTGCGGTTCACGGCGTCACGTTCGCGAAGAAGACGCCGGTGCGAAGTGGGGCCTGCTCCGGCGCGGCGCGCCCCTGCGCCGGCCGCAGGCTCTCCGCTTCGAGAAGCAGCTCCAGCCCGCGGATCTCATCGAGCGGCGGCACGGTGATGTCGGAGGTGTCGCGCCCCACGCGATAGAAGCGGAAGTGCGACGCGGCGCCGAGCGGTGCCGTGAGCTCCTCGGACGCACCGGTTGACTCCACTGTGCGCCAGAGTCCCATGCGTCCGCCGCCCGGTGCAAGCATCGATGGCGCGAAGGCATAGGTCACGCGCTGATACAGGAACATCGGCGCACCGCTCTCGGCGCCGACGAGTTCAGGGGAGACGGTGATGGTGCCCGCGCCGGGGAGCGTCACGATCCCGGCCGATGCACATATCGATGCGCCCGTGCTCGTGATGACCGGCGGCGTGTCGACGTAGGCGTAGCTGCCATCGCTCGCTCGCCAGGCGGCACCCGCCGGTGCTGCGCTGGCGAACATCGACGAGTCCACTGGCAGGAGGCTGACCACCGTCGCCCCCCCTGCCCCCGCGCTGCCGCAGATCAGCCCCAGCGCATACGGCACGCGCAGCGAGACTTCATGTGCGTCGGCGTCGACCACGCCCCCCGCCGTCTCGATCATGCGCGCTTCGGACTGCAGGAAGTTGATGGAGGCACGGGCAACCGATCGCGCACCGCGCTGCTGCGACTGGCGGTCGTAGAAGCGGTTCTGCGAGAGCATGAGCCGCAGCATGCTCACGCCGACGACGCCGACAATGACCAGACCGATGAGGAGTTCGACGAGGGTGAAGCCCGCGCGGCGGCGCTGGTGGCCCCGGCGCATGGTCGGTGGAGGCATCAATGAAAGACCTGACCCCGGATGCGGTTACCGCAACGGGCTGACCGCGACCGCCCGCGTCCGCTGCACCATGACCGTATCCGCCCGCAGCGTCGGCTGCGATGGCGTGACAATCAACCGCACGTTGCGATAGCCGCGCCCTCCGGCGACCTCGGTAATCGTTATGCAGCGCGTGTGCGGAAACGCAGGGAGCGAATCCGCCGTGCACGTCGCGTTCGAGGGGAGCGAGTCGTACGGTATGGTCATCAGGCGATCGCTCTCGCGCGCCAGCACGGCGCCCCTCGCGGTGAGCTGCGCGTTGAGCACGCCGCGCCGCCCCACATAGGTCGTCATCCCCGCCGTGCCGGCAACCACCACGCCGAGCAGCGTCACCGCGACCATGACTTCCACGAGGCTGCTCCCGCCGCGCGAGCCGCGTGTACGGCGCCGTTGCATCATGGCTCCGGCTCCAGCTCGGGATCCGGCCCCGGCACCTGCGCGTCCGGTTCGTCCACCTGGACGAGTCCCGCGCGCGTCGCCCGCACTCGGCGCGTGTGCGAACCGCTGCTCAGTTCGATCGTGATCGCCGACGACGAGATGCCGCCGGGGAAGAAGTCGACGGTCGACGGGATCACTGTGGCGTGAGCGACGCCGAACGAGGACTCCGGCGTCAGCGTGCGTTCACGGTAGACCTCGCCCGACTCGCGATCGGCGATGACCAGTGCACCGCTCGATTCCGTCCAGGTGAGTCGCACCGGGCGGCGCGCGCCACCGGCGAGCGCGAACGCCTCTTCCACGTCGGCCGCGATGAGGCTGCCGGCCGTCTGCACGCGGCGCGCGCGCACCTGCTCGGCCACGCGCGGCACGCTCAGGGCGATCGTCACGCCCAGGACGACCACCACGATCATCAGTTCAATGAACGTGAACCCGTCACGTGACGGGAAACGAACGGCTGAGGTACTGCGTACTATGGACATCGCGAGTTCCCTGCGTGCGGGATCATCCCGTTCCCGCCACGGTACCATGGCAGAACGAACGATCCATCCGAGCCGGAGCGTTGTCAAATCCGGTTCCCGCCATCCGGGCAGCCGGGCTCGTGCGTGACGGCCGTCTGGCCACCGCGCCCTGATACTTAACCTGCCCCTGTGACACTTTCCCCCCCGACGGGTACGCTGACTCGCCTCGCTGCGTTCTGCCTGCTGGCAGCGATCGCGGGCTGCGGGACCATCACGCGACGCGTCGAGGCGCCCGTGACGCGGTTCAGGGTGATCGATCTCATGCCGCGATTCTTCGCCTTCTGGGATTCCACCCAGATTGGCGGCGCCGGCACCACCGACCGGCAGGCGCTGGTGGATGCCTTCCGCGCCGAGGTCATCACGCCACAGCAATCGTTCTACGATCGGGCAGCGGGTGACATCCCCGACGAGCGCATCGCGAAGTACCTCGATGACGTCGGCCCCGACGTCCCCGACATGCGCGCCATCAGCAAGCGCATCTCGAAGGATCTCGAGCGCCACGTACGCAGCTTCAGCGACTCGTTCCCCGACTTCCACTACGACGGGCGGGTGTACTTCTACCCGAGCCTCTACGTGCGCGACGGGGGCACGATGACCGTCGACGGTACCACCGCCATCATGTTCGGCGTCGACATGATCGCAAGGCTCAACGGTGCCGACGTCGACCTCGCCGTGCTGCTGCACCACGAGCTCTTCCACCTGTACCATTCGAGCCAACTGCGTGCGCTCACCGGCCCGCAGCCGCTCTACCGCCAGATCTGGCGCGAAGGGCTCGCCACATACGTGAGCCTCCGTCTCAACCCGAAGCGCTCCGAACTCGAAGCGCTGCTCCGCGACTCCACCCTCGCCGCCGAGGGCCCGGCACTGATGCCGGTGCTCGCGCACGAGATGCTCGAGCACCTCGACGACACGTCCCCATCGTACGCGCACGCCTGGCTCACCGCGCGCCGCATCCGCGACGACGTCCCGCCGCGCTCCGGCTACCTGCTCGGCTTGCGCATCGCGCAGATGCTGGGCACGGGGCGATCGGTCACCGAACTCGCGCGACTCGATGGACCGGAGCTGCGCGGCCGGGTGGAGCAGGTCTTACGAGTGCTGGCGATCGGGGCGGAGCTGGCTCCGGCGGGTGGGGGATGGACTGATACGCC
>DASSBZ010000080.1:0-4550 GCA_035698205.1 Gemmatimonadaceae bacterium
ATCCCGCGGCGCGCACGCTGGAGATCCCCGAGAGCCTGATGGGCGAGACGATGACCAAGGTCATCACCCACGAGATCGGGCACGCCATCGGCCTGCCGCACAACATGGTGGCATCGAGCTCGTTCCCGGTTGACTCCCTGCGTTCGCCGTCGTTCACGCGCCCGTACGGCGTGTCGGCAACCATCATGGATTATGCGCGCCAGAACTACATCGCCCAGCCCGGCGACGGCCTCGCACCTAACGATTATATCCGCCGCCTTGGCCCCTTCGACGATTTCGTCGTGAACTGGGGCTATCGGGTGCTGCCGAATGCCGCAACCCCGGAAGCCGAGGTGGCCACGCTCAATCGGTGGATCACCTCGCAGACGGGGATGTTCGCATACCGCTATGTGCCGCAGCAGTACGGCAGCGTCGACCCGCGCTCGCAAACGGAGGACATGGGCGACGATCCGGTGCGTGCCAGCACCTACGCCATCGCCAACCTGAAGCGAGTGGTGCCGATGCTCCCCGAATGGACCACGGCGCCGGGGAAGAACTACGATGACCTCTCCGAGCTGCACGGCGAGGCAGTCAGCATGTGGTCGCGCTATATGGGGCACGTGGTGACGCTGATCGGCGGCGTGACCGTGGACTTCAAGACGGCCGACCAGCCGGGAGCGGTCTTCCACGAGATTCCCCGCGAGCGGCAGGAGGGGGCGCTGGCGTTCCTCGATGAGCAGGTGTTTGACACCCCCGAGTGGCTCACCCCGGACTCCATCACGTCGCGCATCGGCCCCGTCTCGGTGGTCGACCGGCAGGTCGGAATCGTGAACCAGCTGCTCGACACGCGCCGCATCGACCGGCTGGCCGAGTACGCGGCGAAGGACGACGACAACTGGTCGCCCACGGAATACCTGAACGACCTGCGGCGGGCATTGTGGGGGACACCCGGATCGGGCACCGCTCCCGATGCCAACCGCCGGCAATTGCAGCGGGCATATCTCGACCGGCTCGAGACGATTCTCAAGCCGGCGCCGCCGTCGGGTGGCCAGGGTGGCGGCTTTGGCGGTGGTGGCGGTTCCCCGCCGCCGCTGCTCGCGGCGCCTAACGTGCCGAGGTCGGACCTGCCGGCGCTTGCCCGCGGCCAGCTGTCCGTGCTGCGCGACCAGGTACGTCGTGCGGCGGCCAATGCACCGGCCGGCATCCAGCGCGCGCACTGGCAGGATATCGCCGTGCGCATCGACGCGATTCTCGACCCGGGAGTGGCGCGCTAATCGCGCCCGCCCCGCGGGTGGTGCCGATGCGTGCGTGCGCGCCAGCGGTGGCGCGCGCGCACGCATCGTGCATCAGGCTTGTGATGTGACGACAGCCAACACACCCCTTCCCCCGCTCTTCGCGACGCCCGCCTGGAGTACCCCGCGCTCGACCGCTGGCGCCGACGCCTCGCTCTGGTACCGCGACGCGGTCATCTATCAGCTCCATGTGCGCGCCTACCACGATGCCAACGGCGACGGCATCGGAGACTTCCGTGGCCTCACGGCGAAGCTGGACTATGTGCGCGACCTCGGCGCCACCGCCATCTGGCTCCTGCCGTTCTATCCGTCGCCGCTGCGCGACGACGGCTACGACATCGCCGACTATACCGACATCCACCCGTCGTACGGCACGCTCGCCGACTTCCGGGTGTTCCTGCGTGCGGCGCACCAGCGCGGGCTCCGCGTGATCACCGAGCTGGTGCTCAACCACACCTCCGACCAGCACGCATGGTTCCAGCGTGCCCGGCGCGCGCCACCGGGGAGCAGCCAACGCGACTTCTACGTCTGGAGCGACTCCCCCGATCGGTATCGCGAGGCGCGCGTCATCTTCCCCGACTTCGAGCCCTCGAACTGGACGTGGGACCCCGTTGCAAATGCGTATTACTGGCACCGGTTCTACGCGCACCAGCCGGACCTCAACTACGACAACCCCGCCGTACGCGAAGCGGTGTGGAAGGCCATGGACTTCTGGCTCCGCCTCGGCGTCGACGGCTTCCGCCTGGATGCCGTGCCCTATCTGCACGAGGCCGAGGGCACGAGCTGCGAGAACCTCCCCGCCACGCACGAGGAGCTGCGCGCCCTGCGCGCCCACATCGACGAACGATTCTCGAACCGGGTCCTGCTCGCCGAGGCGAACCAGTGGCCCGAGGATGCGGTGGCGTACTTCGGGGAGGGCGATGAATGCCACATGGCATTCCACTTTCCGCTCATGCCGCGGATCTTCATGGCGGTCCAGATGGAGAACCGCTTTCCGCTGATCGACATTCTCGCCCAGACACCGGAGCTCCCCGATGGGTGCCAGTGGGCGCTCTTCCTGCGAAACCACGATGAGCTGACGCTGGAAATGGTGACGGACGAGGAGCGCGACTACATGTATCGCGTCTATGCCAACGACCCGCGCGCGCGCATCAACCTCGGCATCCGGCGCCGCCTCGCCCCGCTGGTCGGAAACGATCGTCGCACCATGGAACTGCTCAACGGCCTCCTCTTCTCGCTCCCGGGGACGCCCGTCGTCTACTATGGCGACGAGATCGGCATGGGTGACAACATCTACCTCGGCGATCGCAACGGCGTGCGAACACCCATGCAGTGGAGCGAGGACCGCAATGCCGGCTTCTCCCGCGCCCACGCGCAGCAGCTCTTCCTGCCGGTGAACGTGGACGCCGAGTATTCATACGAGACCGTCAACGTCCAGGCGCAGCACGACAACCCGAGTTCCCTGCTCTGGTGGATGCGTCGGCTGGTCACGATGCGCCAGCGATTCCCCGCGTTCGGGCGGGGCTCGCTCGAGTTCCTCCGGCCATCCAACCGCAAGGTGCTCGCGTACCTGCGCCAGTACGAGGACGAGACGCTGCTCGTGGTGGCCAACCTGTCGCGACACGCGCAGTTCGTGGAGCTCGACCTGTCGCGTTTCCGCGATTTCGTGCCGGTGGAGATCGCCGGTGGCACCCCGTTCCCCCCACTCGGCGACCTGCCGTACCTGCTGACGATGGGGGGACATTCGTTCTACTGGTTCCGGCTCGTCCCCCCGGATACCCACTCGGCGGGCGTCGGAGCCGCCGCGTCAACGGCGCCGCTCCCCGTCATCGACGGCAACGGTACCGGGCGCGAGCTGCTGAGCGGCAGGCCGGACGATCGCGTGCGTCGACAGCTCGAGCATGCACTCCCCGGGATGCTGCTCCGGATGCGCCAGCCGCGGGGTGAGGAACGCTCGGTGGCGCGCGCAATCGTGCAGGACATGATCCCGATCGAGAACGGGGTGGCAGCGGCGCTGGCCCTGGTCCAGGTGACCTATCGCGAGGGACCGGCCGAGTCGTTCTGCATGCCGCTTGCCCTCGACGTCGGACCCGACGCGGCCGGACGGCATGGTGCCGCGGCGCTGGCGCGCGTCGGCAGCACGGGCGACGGTCACGCTCCCGACGGTGTGCTCTTCGATGCATCGACGGATGAACGTGCGGGTGCCGCCCTGTTCGATCTCATCGCCCGGCGCCGGCAGTTGAAGGGGTCGGCGGGTACGCTCGTCGGTATCCCCACGCGCGCGCTCCGCTCGCTGACCACAGGTGAATCGGCGCCCGCGCCGACCGCGGTGCGCGGCGACTTCACCAACGCGCTGGTGCGCTATGGTGACCGATTTCAGCTCAAGCTGTTCCGCCACGTCGATGCGGGGATACACCCCGCTTATGAGATGTCTCGCTTCCTGACGGAGCGCGCGCGCTTTGCGCACGTGCCGCCGCTTGCCGGCGTGCTCGAGTACCGCGCTGACGGCCGGCCATCGACGACGGTGGGCATCATGCACGGCTACATACCTAACGAGGGTGACGCGTGGAGCTGGACCGTCGACGCCGTCGGCCGGTTCGTCGATCTCGTCCGGTCGCTTCCGGAGGGGGCCGTGCCGTCGACGCCCCCCTCGGCGACGCTGTTCGAGGCCAGCGAACAGCAACCGCCCGGGGACACGGCGCAACTCATCGGCAGCCAGCTCGAGGATGCCCGGCTGCTCGGCCAGCGCACGGCGGAGCTGCACCTGGCGCTCGTGTCGTGGCCCGACGAACCGGGGTTCGAGCCGGATCCGTTCACGCCGTACTATCAGCGTTCGCTGTTCCAGTCCATGCGCAACCTCACCGAGGCGGTGTTCACGCGGCTCGATATCGAACGGGACCGGCTCCGGGGCGACGCACGAGGGTTGGCCGAGTCGCTGCTCGCCGATCGGGAGCGTCTGCTGCACGGCGTTCGATCGCGGCTCACCGATCCCATCGCGGCTGCCCGCACGCGGCTGCACGGACACTATCATCTGGGGCAGGTGCTCTGGACCGGGCGCGACTTCGTCATCCTCGACTTCGAGGGGAACCCGGCGGTGCCGCTTTCGGCGCGGCGGATCAAGCGTTCGCCGCTGTACGACGTCGCCGGCATGGTGCTCTCGCTGCATTCCGCGGCGCACGTCGGCCTGCTCGCGCGCACGGAAGGCGATGAGGCGCTCGCGCGCCGGCTGCGCCCGTGGGCACACGAATGGTTTCTCTGGAATGCGTCGACGTTTGTCGG
>DASSBZ010000081.1:0-11214 GCA_035698205.1 Gemmatimonadaceae bacterium
GCACAGACGAATGGTGGCAGCCACGCCATGGCGCGGGTTATCGTTCGACATGACTCTCAGGATCTATACGAAGACGGGCGACGCCGGCGAAACCGGCCTCTTTGGCGGCGGTCGCGTGGGCAAGGATGACCCGCGTGTCGCCGCCTACGGCACGGTCGACGAGCTCAATGCCAGCATCGGCATGGCGCGCTCCGTGGAGTTGATGCCGCGCATCGATGAAGTGCTCGTCCCCATCCAGCGCGACCTGTTCGGCATCGGCGCCCTCCTGGCCACGCCGGATACGACGAAGATGCGACAGCAGCTCGAGAAGGCGCGCATCGACGACGACCGCATCGCCCAGCTCGAACGGGAGATCGATCGCGGCGAGGAGGAACTCGAACCGCTCAAGGCGTTCATCCTCCCCGGCGGCACGCCCAAGGCGGCGGCGCTGCACGTCTCGCGCACGGTCTGCCGCCGCGCCGAGCGTGAGGTCGTGCACCTGGGGCGCGAAGTCGAGCTGCCGGGGCTCGTCATCATCTATCTCAACCGCCTCTCCGACCTGCTCTTCGTTCTCGCGCGCGTAGCCAATCGCCGCGCCGGCGCCGGCGAGGTCACGTGGTAAGTCGCCCGGCATGACGCTCGACGCACCGCTGCGCGAACTGGCGCCGCTGGGGTATCCCATCGTCGTGGGGGGGAACGATGGCGTCGACGCACGTGCATCCGATGCGAATGCTGAGCGCATGCCGGCCGGCGCGACATCCACCGCTGCCGCGAGCGCCGGCACGCTCGACGCCCTGATGTCGATCATCAACCGCGTGGCGCCCGCGCACACGCTGGTTGTCATCGCCGACGCCACGGTCGAACGACTCCACGGTGCACGCCTCAGGCGCGCGCTCGCCGCTGACACGACGGCGCCCGCGCGCATCGTCGAGCTGACCGTCATGCCGGGGGAGGCGTCGAAGAACCGCGACGAATGGGCGCGCCTGACCGACGCGATGCTCGACGCCGGCTGCGGCCGCGACACGACCGTCGTCGCCTTCGGTGGCGGCATGGTGGGCGACCTCGCCGGCTTTGTAGCCGCCACCTACATGCGCGGCGTGCCGGTCGTCCAGCTCCCCACAACGCTGCTGGCCATGGTCGACGCCTCAGTCGGCGGCAAGACGGCGATCGACACGCCGCACGGCAAGAACCTCGTGGGCGCCTTCCACCAGCCCGCGGCCGTTCTGGCCGATCTCACTATGCTCCAGACGCTGCCGCCTCGCGACCTTCGCTCGGGGATGGCCGAAGTCATCAAGCACGGTGTCATTGCCAGCGAGGCCCACTTGGCGCAGGCCGGCGAACTGCTGCCGCGCTACCTCGCCGGCGACGCAACCGCGCGCGAACCGATGGCCGAGCTCGTTGCCGACAGCATCGCGATCAAGGGCGGCGTGGTCTCGCGTGACGAGCGCGAGCAGGGGGAGCGCCGCATCCTCAACTTCGGACACACGATAGGACATGCCGTGGAAACGGCCAGCCGCTTCGCCCTCCTGCACGGTGAAGCGGTTGCGATCGGCATGTGCGCGGAAGCCGCGCTCGCCGAACGACTCGGCGTCGGTGCGCCCGGCGTGGCCGACAGGGTGCGCCGCGCCGTACTCGCGGTGGGGCTGCCGACGGCGATCCCCGGCGAACTGGCATCGAACGCCCTGCTCGAGCTGATGCGCACCGACAAGAAGATGCGCGCCGGGCGGCTGCTCTTCGCGCTGCCGCGATCGATCGGCGCCATGGCCAACGCCCACGATGGCTGGGCCGTCACGGCGGAAGAATCCGACGTGCTCACCGCACTGGACGAGGCGCGATGACACTCGTGCGCGCATGACACCGGTCGGCTGGCTGATCTCGGCGGCGCTGATCGTGATCGCCGGCATCGCGTACGCCGCGACGCTGCTCAACGTGCCCGTGCCGGCCATCGCCGTGGGCGTTATTGCGGCGCTCGTCGCCGTGTTCATGCTGGTGACGCGGCGTGGGCGCGAGCTGAGGGTACCGACGCTGCACGAGCCGACTCCAGACGACCAGACCGCAGGCGACAGCCCGCGTCCCGCCCCGGAACTGCGCGAGCCGGCCCCGGGCGACCTGTCGGCGGGCGGGCGCGCGCCGCGGGAGACAGCTCCGCTCCCCGAGCACGACCGGCCCCGCCCCGACCAGTCTCGTTCCGACCACGAATCGCACGGCTGATCCCTCCCGGACGCGGTCCTTCGGGCGAGCTCATCCATAAAATCCGCCCCCCGGAGCGCGAATCGCCCGCGATCCGGAAATTTTTCGCAACCCGCTCCGATCATCACAAATCATTCGTACGCAAGAACTTCCCACACGAGCCCCCGACCACTGCTCCCGCCCGGAAAAAATCAAGTGTTGACCGGCTGCTGACCCCCTTGTATCGTGGCGCTCCCTGCAGTCCTCCCGCGTGGTAGCACGAGGGCCGCATCACCTTCCGCTTTGGTCAAAAGGGGCGTGTATGCAGTATGCGACCGAGAGCAGGCCCAAGGGGTTCATCCGCTCCTCACCCTCCACCGCTTTCGATCAGTATCTGCACGACATCCAGAAGCTGCCGCTCATAACGGACCCCGCCGAGGAACGTCGGCTCGCCCGATGCGTGCAGAAGGGGGACGAGATTGCCGCCGAGCGACTCGTTACGGCCAATCTCCGCTTCGTGATCTCGTACGTGAAGAAGTATCAGGGGCATGGCCTCGACCTCTCCGAGCTGGTGGCCATCGGCAACGAAGGGTTGCTGAAAGCGGTGCGGAAGTTCGATCCGGACCAGGGGGTGAAGTTCATTTCCTATGCGGTCTGGTGGGTGCGCCAGGCAGTACTGAAGGCACTCGCCGAACAGACACGATCGGTTCGCATTCCGCTCAACCAGAATTCGCAGTTGATCCGCCTCTCGCGCGCCGAGACCGTGCTCTCCCAGGTCCTCAAGCGCGACCCCACCGACGGCGAGATCGGACGCCTCCTCGAACAGTCGCCGGAGAACGTACGCGCGGCCAAGCAGATGTCCGCAACCGAAGTATCCCTCGATGCTCCAATCGACCGCAGCGATCGCGAGGCCTGCACCCTGGGCGAACGCTACGCAGGCGTGGATGGCGGCGAGATCGAGGACGTGACGGACTTCAAGCTGATGCGCGAGTTCATCGACCGCGTCTTCCGCAAATACCTGTCGCCGCGCGAGCGGAAGATTCTCTACCTCTACTACGGCCTCGACGAAGGATCCGAGGCGATGACGCTGGAACGTATCGGCGCGCTCATGGGAGTCACCCGTGAACGCATCCGCCAGATCCGTGAGCGTGCGTTCGAGAAGTTGCGTGAATCCCCGGACGGACGCGCGCTTGCGGGTTTCTGGAACGCCGCCTGATCGGCGGCGATCCGGCAACAGCAACAGGCGACTCTCGCAGTTCCGTCGTCGCCCGGCACCACAGGCGTACCATTGCAAAGCGGGCGTCCCCTGATCGGGGCGTCCGCTTCGTTAACTTTCGGGAGTGATCCCGCGCACCGCTCTCCCCGATTCGCCGCCCCGCCGCCGCTGACCATGGTCGAGACGTCCCTCGTCAGCCGGCTGACCGACATCGTGGGCGAGCGGCACGTCCGGCACCGGCCGGCCCAATTGCTGGTGTACGAGTCGGACGGACTGCCCGGGTACCATAAGCGCCCTCGGCTCGCCGTGTTCCCGGGAACCCGCGAGGAGCTCGTGGCGGTGGTGAAGGCGCTGGCCGACGCCGGAGAACCGTTCGTGCCGCGCGGCGCGGGCACGGGACTCTCCGGCGGTGCGCTTGCGGACGGCGTCGTGCTGCTCGGCCTCAACCGGCTGACGCGCATCCTCGAGATCGACGCGGCGAATCGTCTGGCGCGCGTGGAGCCGGGGGTCGTGAACGTGGCCCTCTCGCGCGCCACCGCCGCGGTGGGGCTGTTCTACGCTCCTGATCCGTCCAGCCAGGCGGCGTGCACCATCGGCGGCAACGTGGCCGAGAACGCGGGCGGTCCGCACTGCCTCAAGTACGGTGTGACGCTCAACCATGTGCTTGCCGCGACGGTCGTGCTCCCCGACGGCGAGATCGTCTCGATCGGCAACGCGGCGCACGAGCAGGAGGGATACGACCTGCTTGGCGCGTTCGTGGGTTCCGAGGGCTGCTTCGGCGTCGCGCTCGACGTGACCGTGCGGCTGCTTCCCATGCCTCCGGCGGTGCGCACGCTGCTCGCCGATTTCCGCACCGTCCTCGATGCGGCGCGCGCCACCTCGGCGATCGTGGCATCGGGGATCGTGCCGGCGGCGCTGGAGATGATGGATGGCGGGACCATCCGCGCCGTGGAGGCATCGATCTACGCAGCGGGGTATCCCGTGGATGCCGAGGCGATCCTGCTGATCGAGGTCGACGGCCTGGAGGACGGACTGGACGTTGACGCGAACCGGGTCACGGAGCTCTGCCTGGCGAATGGCGCGCGCACCGTGCGGCGCGCCGCCGACCAGGACGAACGCGCCCGGCTGTGGCAGGGGCGCAAGAAGGCATTCGGTGCGATGGGGCGCATCTCGCCGCACCTGGTGGTGCAGGACGCGGTGATTCCGCGCACGCGCCTCCCCGAGGTGCTGGCGACCATCCAGTCCATCGCCGACCGGCATCGCGTCCACGTGTGCAACGTCTTCCACGCCGGCGACGGCAACCTGCACCCGAACATCGGCTACGACGCCAACGATCCCGACGAGCGCACGCGGGTGCACGAGGCAATGCACGAGATGATGCACGCCTGCGTGGCGGTCGGCGGCAGCGTGACCGGCGAACACGGCGTCGGGCTGGACAAGCTGGAGCACATGGAAGGCGTGTTCTCCGCCGATTCGCTCGACGCGATGTGCCAGTTGCGTTCGGTATTCGATCCGCAGCGGCGGTCGAATCCGGGGAAGGTGGTGCCGGTCCATTCGTGCCGCGAATGGCGTGGCGCTCCGGGCGCGCACGAGGCGGGCGCCGCGACGGCGCCGCTCACGCATGACACGTCGGTTCGCGCCCGATGACGTTGCGCCCCGCCACAGTTGACGAAGTGCGCGAGATGGTGGTCGAGCACGCCGGGCGGCGCGTGCCGTTGCGTATCGCGGCACGGGGCACGTGGCTCGATGCCGGGCGCCCGGTGGAAGGTGCCACACGGCTCGACGTCAGCGCGTTGTCGGGCGTGGTGGAGTACACCCCCGGCGACCTCACGCTGACCGCGCGCGCCGGCACGCCGCTGGGCGAACTGACGGCGCTCACGCGTGCCAACGGCCAGTTCCTGCCGCTCGACCCCTGGGGGGGCGACGATGGCTCGTTAGGCGCGACGATCGCGACGGCCACCGCGGGGCCGCGCGCCGGCGGCGGCAGCGGCGGCCGGGGGCTGCCGCGCGACGTGGTGCTCGGCGTGGAGTTCGTGGATGGCCGCGGGCGTGTGGCGCGCGGCGGCGGCCGGGTGGTCAAGAACGTCGCCGGATTCGACCTCGTGCGCATGCAGACCGGCGCCTGGGGCACGCTCGGCGTGCTCACCGAGGTGAGCGTGCGGCTCTCGGCGCTGCCCGAGCGCGATGAAACCGTGGCGCTGGCAACCGGTGGGGATCCCGCCTCGTTCGATGCGACGCTGGCCTCGCTCCGGGAGCGCGCGTGGTCCGCCGCCGCCTGCGAACTGGTGAACGGCAACCTCGCGAAACGGCTGGGCGTGGGCGATGCGCCCATGGCGCTCGTCAGGCTGGCCGGCAACGACGCGGCCGTGCGAGCGATGCGCGCGATCGTGTCCGGGCTGGGTGACACGCGCGACGTCCCGGCCTCGGTGTGGGATGCGCTGCGCAGGAGCGACCGGGGCGCGCAGGTGGTGGTACGATTCTCTGCCCCGCCGGCCTCGCTCGGAGGCGTGTGGCGCGCCGCCGCGACGCTGTCGCACGAACAGGGCGACATGCATGCATCTGTTGCGCGCGGCGTGGTGCGCTGCCTGCTGGCCGACGTCGATGCCGACGCACTGCACCGAGTGCGTCGCGGCCTGAACGCGGGGTACGTGTTCGAGCGGCTGGACGCCACGCGCTGGAACGACGGGCACACGGCGCCCGCCGCGCCCTCGGGGCGATTGGGCACGGCACTGCTCGACGCATTCGATCCGGCGCGAGTGCTGAACCGTGGAATCATTCATCCGGGGCCGGCATGAGCGACGATCCGCAGCGCGGCAGCACGTCACGAGCGGCGACGAGCGAGCGCGACGCGTCGGCGCGACGACTGCTCGAGGAGGTGCGCCCCGGCATGGATCTGTGCGTGCACTGCGGGTTCTGCCTGCAGGCCTGTCCCACGTATCTCGCCCTCGAAGACGAGAACGACAGCCCGCGCGGACGCATCGTCCTGATGCGCGCGCTCGCCGACGCGGCGCTGCCGCTGGACGACGCCGATGCCGGGTTGCATCTCGATCGCTGCCTGGGCTGCCGCGCGTGCGAGACGGCCTGTCCATCCGGCGTGCCCTATGGTTCGCTGCTCGAGGCGGCGCGCGCATCGCTTCGCGAGGTGCGTCGGCCGGACTGGTTCGTGCGCGCGTTGCTCGGTGTCTTTGCCACGCCGTGGGCGCTGCGCGCGGCGATGGCCGTCTCGCGCTTCATCCGTTTCACGCGCGTGCCGGCGCTGCTCGGCCGGCTCCCCGGACGTTTCGCATTCGCGAACGCGATGCTCGAGTCGACGCGCGACACGCTTGCGAAGAGTGCGTATCGCGCCCCCGGCGGAACGACGGGCCGCCGGGGATCGGTGGCGGTGTTGCGTGGATGCGTGATGGAAGGGCTGTTCGCATCGACCAATCGCGCCACGGAGCGCACGCTGGCGGCAAATGAATACGCAGTCGTCGACGCGCCGGGGCAGCGCTGCTGCGGCGCGCTGCACGCGCACGCGGGCGACCTCGATGGCGCGCGCCGGCTCGCGCGCGTCAACATCGCCGCCTTCGAACGATCGGGCGCGGCGCACGTGGCGGTGAACAGCGCCGGGTGTGGCGCGATGATGAAGGAGTACGGTCACCTGCTCAAGGACGATTCCCGGTGGGCGTCGAGGGCACACCGGTTCGCGGCGACAGTGCGTGACGCCACCGAACTGCTCGCGGTCGCCGGCCCGCGGCGCGGCGGCGCCTTGCCGGTCACGGTTGCGTACGATGCACCGTGCCACCTGCTCCATGCGCAGCGCGTTTCCTCCCCTCCGCTCGCTGTGCTCGGCGCAATTCCCGGGCTGCAGCTCGCGCCGCTGGAGGATGCCGACCAGTGCTGTGGCGCCGCTGGCCTGTACAGCCTTGTCGAGCCGGCGACGTCGCAGGCCGTGCTCACGCCGAAGCTGCGCAACCTCGAGGCAACCCGCGCGCGATGGGTGGCAACCGGGAACCCCGGCTGCCTCATGCAGCTCGGCGCCGGACTGTTGCGCGCGGGCACGCCGATGCGTGCCATTCACCCTGTGGCGCTGCTCGACGCATCGTACGCGGCACTCGCGGCCACGGAAGACGGTTCGCTTCCCGCTGCGGAATAGCAGGCGCCTCGGCGCGCGAGTTACCTTGCGTTCATGATCGATGCAGCATGAGCCTCACGCCACCATCGTCCGCGGGCGGCACGTCGGAGCCCGCCCCTTCGGCCGAGAGCGGAAACGTGGAGCAGTCGTACGCGGCGCTGCGTGAGTCCGCCGTCGTCGTTGACCGCAGCCATCGGCTGCGGCTCACGTTGGACGGACCGCGCGCCGCCGAGACGCTCGCCGGACTCGTTACGAGCGACGTACTCTCGTTGAAGCCCGGCGCGGGGCAGTACGGTGCCGCGCTCTCGCCCAAGGGAAAGATCATTGCCGACGTGCGGATCTTTGCGCGCGACGATGGCTTTGTGGTCGACGCGCCGCCGCGGGCCGCGGAAGGGCTGCGAACGATGTTCCGGAAGTTCGTCAATCCGCGCGGCGCCAAGGTCACCGACCGGTCGTCCGAATGGCGCAGCATCGCGATAGGCGGACCGAAGGCCGCGATGATTGCCGCCGGGGTGAGCGGCGTGGCCGCCGATGAGCTCCGTGCACTCGATGCGTACGGGCATGTGGCCGGGGGTGCGACGCGTAACGTGATACTGGTCGCGAGCATACCGGTCATCGACCTCCCGGCGTTCGAATTGATCGTGCCGACCGACTCGTATTCGCAGGTGCACGCGGCCGCGGTGAATGCGGGTGCCTTTGCAGGCGATGCGGATGCGTGGGAGATCGCGCGCATGGAGGCCGGCTATCCGGAGTGGGGCGTGGACATCGATGACTCCACCATTCCGCAGGAAGCCAACTTTGACGGGCTCCAGGCCATCTCCTACACCAAGGGCTGCTACGTCGGGCAGGAAACGGTGGCGCGCGTGCACTTCCGCGGCCATGTGAACAGGCACCTGCGCGGGCTGATCCTCTCGCGCGGAGCGGCGGTACCGCGCGGCGCAGCGATCGCCGACGAGAACGGAAAGCCGGTGGGTGACGTGCGATCGGTGGCGCGATCACCTCGACTCGGCTGGATCGCGATGGCGATGATCCGCCGTGAGGTGCTGCCGCCGGCGCGCGTGAGCGTCTCGTGGGAGGATGGGAATACCACGGCCCAGGTCGTGGAGCTTCCGTTCCCAGAGCCGTGAACGCGGGATGTCCCGAATGACAACGCGGGCGCGACCGTTATCCGGTCGCGCCCGCGTTGCATTCGGCGGGAGCATGCACCCCCGCCTGAACTACATCGTCGTGGAATCCGTCGCAGTGGAGTCAGTCGCTGCGCTGTCCATCGGCATCGACATGGTGGAATCCGTGGCGGCGGCCTCCGGGGCGGCCATCGCCGCAGGCGCGGCGGTGTCGGTCATGGGAGCTTCTTCCTGCGAGCTGCACGCGGCGATCGCGATCACGGCGACGGCAAGGACCAGGCGCTTCATGTACGTTCTCCTTGATGGGACGGTTGCGGGGCACCCTGGACCGTCGCGGCGCGCGCGGAACTCGGGCTCGGCGCAGAATCTACGAATCGAGAATCGAGTGTCAAGGCTGAATCTGCAAAGCAAGTGCAATCGCCACAACATCTTCTGCACGAGCGGCCGCATGTGGTCCGGGGGCTGCGGGGAGAGCCCGGGGATGCCGACCGTCGGCCTAACTTGCGCCCAGTCAATCGCTTCCGGCGTCTTCGCCGCCGCGTGAGCCTGCCACGGTACTACGTTTGATTCGACGCTCATTCCCGTCGTCCACCGTCGATCCGACCGGGGCCTCGATGTCGATTCCGCTTCCCGCTGCCGGCGTCGTGCGCGGTGCCTGTCCGCACGACTGCCCCGATACGTGTGCCACGCTCGTGACCGTGCAGGACGGCCGCGCCGTGCGGATCGCCGGCGATCCGGACCACCCCTTCACCGCCGGATTCCTGTGCGCCAAGGTCAATCGCTACCTCGAGCGGACCTACAACCCGGACCGGCTGCTCCGGCCGCTGCGTCGCACGGGCGCCAAGGGGAGCGGAACCTTCACGTCGATCTCGTGGGATGAGGCGCTCGGGGAAGTCGCCGAGCGGCTTGGCGCGATCCGCGATTCGTCCGACGGCCCCCAGGCCATCCTCCCGTATTCGTACGCCGGCACGATGGGGCTCGTGCAGGGGGGCTCGATGGACCGGCGGTTCTTCCACGCGTTAGGCGCGTCGAAGCTGGATCGCACCATCTGTTCCATGGCGGGGACGGTCGGCATGCGCATGACCGTGGGTGCCAACATCGGCGCCGACGCGGAGGGGCTTCCGGAGAGCGACCTCGTGCTCCTCTGGGGCACCAACACGCTGACCGCCAATCCGCACCTTTGGCCGTTCGTGCTCGAGGCGCGAAAGCGGGGCGCCCGCATCATTGCCATCGACCCGCTGCGCACGCGCACCGCCGACCAGTGCGACGAATGGCTGCCCATCCGCCCGGGAACCGATGCCGCGCTGGCCCTTGCCATCATGCATACCGTGTTCGCACTCGGCCTGCAGGACGACGACTATCTGGAGCGGTATACGCTGGGCGCCGATGCCCTGCGCGCACGCGTGGCCGAGTGGCCCCCGGAGCGCGCGGCGACAATCACCGGCCTCGATGCCTCCCGCATCCGCGAGCTGGGCGAACAGTACGGTCGCGCCCGCGCCGCCTTCATCCGGGTGAACTACGGGCTCCAGCGGCACTATGGCGGCGGCATGGCCGTACGCACCATTGCCTGCCTCCCCGCGGTCACCGGGCACTGGCGGCGCGCCGGAGGCGGGGTGCAGCTCTCCACGAGCGCCAACTTCCGCTTCAATACCGAGGCGCTCACACGACCGGACCTGTCGCCGCCCGTCCGCACCATCAACATGATCCGTCTCGGTGAGGCGCTCACACGCCCCGATGCGGGGCTCGGCGACGGCGGTCCCCCGGTGCGCGCGCTCGTGGTCTACAACTCCAATCCGGCGGCCGTGGCCCCCGAACGCGGCGAGGTTCGACGCGGCCTTGCACGCGAAGATCTTTTCACCGTGGTGCTCGAACACTTCCAGACCGATACCGCCGACTGGGCCGACATCGTGCTCCCGGCAACGACGCAACTCGAGCACTGGGACGTTCATCTCGCGTACGGCCATCACTACGCCACGCTCAACCGTCCCGCCATCGCGCCGCTCGGGGAGTGCAAGCCGAACAGCGAGATCTTCCGCCTGCTCGGCCAGCGCATGGGGCTGGGGCCGGCCGATGCCTTCACCGACGACGACATCACGCTGGTCCGTCAGGCGCTCGATGCTCCGCATGCGAACATGCAGGGCGTGACGTTCGCTACCCTGCTGGAGCATGGGTGGGTGCGACTGGGAGTTCCGCGGCCGTATCTGCCGTACGCCGAGGGCGGATTCCCGACGCCCAGCGGCAAGTGCGAGTTCCATTCGGAACGACTCGTGGCAATGGGAATGGATCCACTTCCCACGTACACGCCGCCGCGCGAACTCCCCGAAACGGCACCGGAGCTCGCGGAACGTTATCCGCTCGTTCTGATCTCCTCGCCCCGGCATCAGTTCCTCAACTCCACGTTCGTGAACATCCCGTCGCTGAACCGCGGCGCCGAGCCCGAGTGCGTGCTCCATCCGCGCGATGCCGAGCGGCGCGGCCTGTCCGCGGGGGATCGTGTGGTGCTGCATAACGATCGCGGGAATTTCGCGGCGCTCCTGCGGGTGGACGACATGGTGCGCGAGGGCGTGACGTGGGCACCTTCGGTCTGGTGGGGGAAGCTTGCGCCTGACGGA
>DASSBZ010000082.1:0-8927 GCA_035698205.1 Gemmatimonadaceae bacterium
TTACAAGGCCTGCGCCGACGCCCTGATGAAGGGGGTGCCGGTGGTCCGCCACGCCGGCTCGTCGGCGCTGGCGACGGGCTTCGGCAGCCTGGCCGCCAAACTCGGGGGCGCCGGCGCACCGGCGTCGCGTAACGGTGACCATCGGCCTTCGGGATCGCGCATCGGCCGGCTGCTTCGCATCGGGAGAAAAGACTGATGGCGTCCCTTCGTGAACGATTGCTCGGCAAGAGCGAGCCCAAGGCGCCCAAGGCGCCGGCTGCCCAGCCCCCCACCAATGGTGCGACGCCGCCAGCGCAGCCGCGCCCGGCGTCCCCCACGCCGCGATCCAGCGCCGCCCTGCCGTCGCTCGGCATGCCCAGCTCCATCCAGAGCACGGCCCAGAGCACCACGCAGAGCTCGCGCGTCACCTCGATGTACCAGCGCCGGCAGGTGGAAACGCCGGTGCTCAGCCCCGTCGACCAGCTCAAGGTGGACCTCCACCGGCGGCTCATCGACCGGCTCGACCTCGAGGCGCTGGAGAAGATCACCGACGAGAACCAGGTGATCACGCAGATCCGCGCAGCCGTGGTCGAGTTCCTCCGCACCGAGTCCACCCCGCTCAGCCAGGGGGAGCGCGACGATGTGATCGAACAGATCATCTATGAGGTGACAGGACTCGGCCCCATCGAGCCGCTGTTCCGTGACCGCACCATCAGCGACATCCTGGTCAACGGCCCCCGCGACATCTACATCGAACGGCGCGGCAAGCTCAGTCGTGTACAGGCCTCGTTCCGCAACGACGCGCACCTGATGGCGATCATCGATCGCATCGTGAGCCGCGTCGGGCGGCGTGTGGACGAGTCGTCGCCCATGGTGGATGCCCGCCTCCCCGACGGCTCGCGCGTCAACGCCATCATCCCGCCGCTCGCCCTCGACGGGCCGATGCTCTCCATCCGCCGCTTCGGTGCCGAGATCACCGTCGATCAGCTCATCGAGTCCGGGTCGCTCACGGAGGAGATGGTGGCGCTGCTCGCCGGCTGCGTGCAGGCGCGGCTCAATATCCTCATCTCCGGCGGCACGGGATCGGGGAAGACGACCATGCTCAACGCGCTGAGTACCTTCATCCCGGCCACCGAGCGCGTGGTCACCATCGAGGACGCCGCCGAGCTGCGGCTGCAGCAGGAGCATGTGGTCCGACTGGAGACCCGCCCGCCCAGCGCCGAGGGGCGCGGCGAGGTGCTGGCCCGCGACCTCGTCAAGAACGCCCTCCGCATGCGCCCCGACCGCATCGTGGTCGGCGAGGTGCGTGGCGCCGAGGCCCTCGACATGCTGCAGGCCATGAACACCGGTCACGAGGGGTCGCTGACCACGGTGCACGCCAACTCCCCGCGCGATGCCATCTCCCGTCTCGAAACGATGATCCAGTTCGCCGGCACGGCGCTGCCGCATCGTGCGATGCGCGAACAGATCTCATCGGCGCTCGATCTCATCGTCCAGGTGTCACGGCTTTCCGATGGCAGCAGGCGCGTCACGAGCGTGACCGAGGTAACGACCATGGAGGGCGACGTGATCTCGGCGCAGGAAATCTTCCGCTTCCGTCGTTCGGGGATCTCCGGCGACGGTACCGTGGTGGGGCAGTTCGAGGCGACCGGCGTGCGGCCGACGTTCACCGACCGCCTGCAGGTGGCGGGGGTGGAGCTGCCCATGAGTGTCTTCGCGATGCGATAGGCCGATATGGATACGCTGATCCTTCTCGTCGTCTTCTTCAGCACCGTCATGCTGGTGCTGGGCGTCTACGTGTTCGTCAACCGGCGCCGTCTCGAGGCGACGGCTGCACTACGCGATCGCCTCAGCGGAGCCGAGGCGGCGCCCGTCAACATCCTGCGCGATACGCGCAAGAGTGCGGTTCCCGTCCTCGATCGGGCGCTGACGACCGGCACGCTTTCGCCTGGCGTGGAGCGGAGGCTTCAGCGCGCCGGCGCGACCTGGACCGCTGGCGAGTTCGTGATCGCCTGCGCGCTGAGCGCCGTCGTAGGGCTCCTCGTCGGGCAGCAGATGGCCGGCAATGCAGCAGGCTTCCTGGGCGGTGTCGTCGGCATTCTCCTGCCGTTCGTCGTGCTCAAGGTCATGACGGCCCGTCGCTTCAAGAAGTTCGAGGAGCAGCTCCCCGACGCCATCGACATGATCGTGAATGCCATGCGCGCGGGATTCTCCTTCCAGACGGCGATGAAGTTCGTTGGCGACGAGGTGCCGGATCCGCTGGGCGGGGAGTTCATGCGCTTCTACGACGAGCAGCGGCTCGGCGCCGACGTGCGCGGGGCACTTCTCGACCTGCAGGCACGCATCGACACGCTCGACGTCAAGATGTTCGTCACCTCCCTGCTCATCCAGCGCGAAACCGGCGGTAACCTGAGCGAGGTACTCGGTGGTCTCGCGACGCTGGTGCGCGATCGCGACGCGTTGCGAGGTCAGATCGATGCATTGACCGCCGAGCCGAAGTTCGCCGGGCGGCTGCTGGCCCTGCTGCCGCTCATTGCTTTCTTCGTGCTGTCCTTCATGAACCCCGGCATGTTCTCGCCCATGCTGGAGTCGTCCTCCGGCCGTTTCATGCTGCTGTATGCCGTCGCCTCCGTTGGCGTCGGCTACTACATCATGATGAAGATCGCCGACATCGATATCTGATAAGCCAATGACACTCCAACTCATCGTCGTCGGCCTGCTCGTGTTTCTCACCGTGGCCATCGGCGGCTACGCCATCTCGGCGAATCGCCGCCGCTTGCGCGTGATCAGCCGAGCCGACGCTCGCGGCGGAGAAGCGGTGCCCGCCATTCTGGTCGCCGATCCGTCGAGCAGGGCGAGCGCGCGTATCGGAGACTGGGCCAAGCGCCAGTTGCCCGATGCGCTGATGGATGAACATCAGAACGAGGGGTTGCTGCAGGCCGGCTTCGATTCGCCTGCGGCACCGGCGGTATATGGCGTCTGCCGGCTTGTGAGCGCCATCGGCATTCCGCTGCTCGCGTTTGCCGTCGCGCCGCGCGACAGCATGATGATGATGGTCATGGTGGCCGCAATCGGCATCGTGCTTGGACTGGGCGGGCCCGCCGCGGCGCTCTCGTGGATTCGCCGGCGCCGACAGGAGCGAATTCGCCGTTCGCTCCCCGATACGCTCGACATGCTGCTCGTCTGCGTTGAGGCGGGGGTGAGCCTGGACTCCGGTATTCTGCGGGTCGGTCGGGAGATGCGCGAAGTTCACCCCGAGCTGGCAAACGAACTGCTCACAATGAGTCGCAAGATGAACGCGGGCATGCGCCGGGAGGACGCGCTCCATGAGCTGTTCACCCGCACGGGCGTGCACGAACTGCACGGCCTGGCGTCGAACATGATCCAGAGCGAGCGGTGGGGTACGAGCATCGGGAAAGTTCTGCGCGTGTACTCGGAGACCCTGCGTCGCAAACGGCGGCAACTCGCGGAAAAGAAGGCGGCGGTGGCGGCAACCAAGATGGTCATTCCACTGGCACTGTTCATTCTGCCGGCCATGTTCGTGATCGTGGGCGGGCCGGCAGCCATGGGCGTGGGCGAGGTTCTCGACGCGATGAGCGGCGGATAAGGCGCAACGGGGTCGAGCGTCGGCGACGGCAACAGGGAAATCTTACGCGGGCCACGGAGGTCGAAATGCGCTACAAACAGGAATGCAGTCGCAAGCGGCCGCGCCGCGCACGTCGCGGTGCGACGCTCGTCCTGATGGTTCTGGCGATGACGGTGCTCATCGGTATGGCCGCCTTTGCCCTCGACTTCGGCCGGATGTACCTCTTCCGCTCGCAGCTCCAGAACGCCGGCGATTCCGCCGCGTGGGGCGGGCTGATGCGCCTGATGGCGAAGGACACGATCTTCGCAGATGATACGGCCGCCGCCTACGCCAACCGCCACAGGGTGGAGACCGGATTCGTGAACATGCCCCCTTCCGACGCCGTGCCCGGTTTCTGGGACTTCGCTGCACGGACATTCACGCCGGCGGCGGGCGGCGACTGGTCGCTCTCGACCAACAACGCGGTCAGGGCGAATGTGGATTACAACGCATCGTTCACCTTTGGGCGCATCTTCGGCTTCACCTCCCGAACCGTGCCGGCGCACGCGATTGCCGCGTTCGGGTTCATCGGTCCCACACGATGCGTACGGCCGTGGGCCATTCCGTACGAACGCATGCTGCAGGCGCTCTACCCCTCGAGTGCACCCGGCAACCCGTACGATCCGACGTACAACCTGTCGCAGCAGGATATCGCCGATTTGTCGGCAATGACGGTGGCCGACACGCTCAGCCTCAAGGTCTCGATCTCCGGAGACACGTACGTGAGCGGGAACTTCTACGGCGTTCGCATGGGCCCGGCGATGTACGCCGACGGCACCATCGGCAACCCCACCAGCGGTGGGAGCGACTACGGCACGCGCGTCGGCGCCTCGTGCGACGATCCGGCTCTGCAGGAGCTCGTGGGGCCCGGTGACTGGCTCGAGGGCGAGAACGGCAACATGCAGGGTCCCACGGAGGGCAATGGCGGGAACCCCGGTATCCATTCGCTCTGCGCGCTGTACGGCGGCGGCGAATACAGCGTGGGCGGCAACGGTGAGTTCAACTGCGTCACGCCGGTCAAGGTGAAGGCCGTCATCTTCGACGTGACCGATACGCAGTGTGCCTGCGGCGTGAGCTTCAGCCCCGAGGGTTACCGGGTGAAGTTCATTGGCGAGTTCACGGTCTATGGCTTCCGCAAGTCGACATCCGGTGTCATCGGCTTCTTCAACACGATGAGCAGCTCGGGTGTGATCGTGAACTCGCCTACGCCGCTCATGAAGCCGCTCCTGGTGCAGTGATTCCATGCTCCGGACCACCAGGTCGACCAGCACGAAGGCCTGCGCGACCGCCATTCGGCCGGTCGCGGTTTCGCTCGTCGCCTGCCTGATCCTCACCGGCGTGCCGGCGCTCGCCAGCGCGCAGTACGTCTTCGTGCCGTCCCCGCCCCCCTGCGGTGACGGCATCGGGCTCGCCACCCCGCGCGCCGACTCCCAGCCCGCCGCGCGCTCCGTTGCCCTCATCACCTTCGAAGTCCCCGCCGGCAACGCCGCCGACCAGTACCTCGCCGATGCCCTCCCGGACGCGTTAGGCGGCCGCCTCTCCCGCGGCGGGCTCGATGTGCTCAACCGCGGCGTCGTCCGCGTCGTGCGCCCCCGCGAGCGCCGCGAGATCGTGCGCGCCGGCGGCACCCTCGGCGTGCGCTGGATCGTCACCGGCTCCCTCACCGGCTCCGCCGACCGCCGGGTCATCACCATCAGTCTCCTCGACGCCTCGTTCGGCACCGAAGTGTGGAGCGCCGAGTGGGCGGCAAGTACCACCCTCGCCGACGTGGAGTCGGCCTCCGCCCTCGCCATCGTCTCCCGCATACGCCCCACCGTGGACGCGGCCACACGCTCCGCCGTTGCCGCGCCGCGCACCAGCAACCCCGCCGCCTTCGACGCGCTCCTGCGCGGGATCGACCACGCCCTCGACGGCGCACCGGTCGACCTCTCGCGCGCCATCGACGATTTCGCCGAGTCCGGCCGGCTCGATCCCGACTTCGCCCTCCCGCGCGCGCGCAGCGCCCTCGCCGCCAGCGACATGCTCGACTATGCGCGCCGCGTCGACCCCGATGCCGCAACCCGCCTCGAGGCACGCGCCCGCACGGAAGCCAACGCGGCCGTCGCGCTCGACTCCACGCTCGCCATCGGCTGGCTGGCCGTGGGCGACGTTGCATCGCATCGCGCCGACGGTCGGCGTGACGCGGATCGCGCCTTCGCGCGCGCCCTGCACCTCGATCCCGCGAGCCCCCTCGTCCACGAACGCCGCGGACTCGCCCTGATGCGCATGGGCGATCGCGCCGCTGGAGAGGCGGAGCTGCGGCGCGCCGCGTCGCTTGCGCCGGGGCGGGCACGCGCCCGCATCGAACTGGCCGAACTGGCCGCGCGCGCGGGGCGCACCGACAGCGCCTGTGCCCTCCTCAACGCAGCCATCGCCGCCGAGCCGTACGTGGCGTGGGCGTACGTGCTGCGCGCCGACGTGCGCGCCCGCATGGGTGAGCTTCGCCACGCCTGGTCGGATGCCGAGATCGCCGAGCGGCTCGGTGCCGCGACGCTCGGGAAGGCCGTGAGCGCGCTCGTCGACGCCGCAGCGCGCGACACGGCGCGCGCCCGCGATCGCGCCAACGCGCTCTACCGCGACGTCACCAGCGGCAGTTCCATTTCGGCGCGCGAGGGGCGCTATGTGGCGCGCGTGCTGCTGGCGCTCGGCCGTCGCGACGATGCCATGGACGTGCTGGAACGCGTCCGTCCTGTCGGTCCGGCGCTGGCCGCCACCCTCGGCGATCCGGCCTTCATATCGCTGCACTCGTCCCCGCGCTTCCGTCAGCTCCAGCGCGCTGCACACACCACCGCGACGCGCGGTTCCGCCGCGGCAGCAGCGGGAGGGCGCCCATGACCTTGCGCACGCATCCCATCGCCGACGACGATGACGTCAGCGCGGAGATCATCGCCGCGCTTGCCGCCGAGTACATCCTGGTCGGCGTCCTCGATCAGGGGGAGGCCGACACCACGTTCGTCGCACACCGCGTGGGGGAGACGCGCGACCACGCCTTTGCCGTGCGCGTCGCCCGCGATCTCCCCGAGCTGCCGGCCATCCAGCGGTTCATCAGCGAGATCGAGATCACCGCGTCGCTGCGGCACCCGCGCATCCTGCCCGTACGACCCATCAGGAAGTTCGGTGGCTTCCTGGTGAGCGAGGCGCGCCTCGCGGCGGGCGGGTCGCTGGAGGATGTGCTGTTCATGTCCACGCCGTTCCCAACCGACCGCGTCTACGACGTGCTGCACGAGATCGCCGAGGCGCTCGACTTCGCCGAGTCGCAGGAGATCCTGCACGGCGCGCTTCGGCCGGCGGTCGTGGGGCTCGACGCCGAAGGGCACGTGACGCTCTCCGGGTTCATGCTGCGCATGGGCAAGCCGGCCGCGAGCCAGGCGGTGCGCCCCAGCGAAGTGGGCGACCCCGCCTACACGTCGGTGGAGCAGCGTCACGACGAACGGTGGATGGATGGCCGCGCCGATCAGTACGCACTGGCCGTGCTGGCGTGGGAGCTCCTCGTACACGAACGCCGCGCACGGCTGGATGACACGGGGATGCTCGAACTCGATCCCCTCGACGTTTCCCCCACGCGTGCGCTCCGTGCGGAGCTCGGCGTCGGACCGAACGTCGCCATCCGGAAGGCGCTCTCACGCGACCCGCGCATCCGGTTCGAGAGTTCGCGCGCATTCGTCGAGGCGTTGAACGATCGAAGCGTGACGACCCCGCACGGGCTCCCCACGTATCACGATCCCGTCGCGACGCGCCGTGCCTCGCCACTCTGGGCGCTGGTGCCGTTGCTGCTCGTCGGTGTGGGGCTTGTGGCAATGAACCCCGTGCCCACCCGGGAGTTTGCGCTCCGACAGTGGCAGTCCATCACGGGGCGGCTCGACGCCGCACCGCGTCGCGTGGTGCGCACGCCAACGCTCGGCTTCGGCGACGCGAGCGGCGGCGGCAGCACCACCGCGCAGCGCAATGCGCCGCAATCGGGTGGCTCGTCAGCTTCGTCCGGATCGTCGCGCGGACCGGGCACCTACACGGATCCCACCACGGTCGGCGGTCCCCCGGCGCCGGGCCCGCGCATCGATCCATACGGCAGCGGCACCACCGGCCAGGGGGGCGGCACCTCGACCGGCGCCGCGGGGCAGGCCGCCGCGGCTGCGCCATCGCAATCGCCAACCGGCACGAGCATCGCGGAGGCGGCGGAGGTGAACGCCAGGCGCGGGGTTGCCATCGTCACGCTCGATGGCGGCAGCGCGGTCGTCACGATCAACGGCATACCGCGCGGGATGACGCCGGCCACGATCTCGCTCGGCCTCGGGTCGCACGTCGTGCGGCTGCGCGGGAGCCGCGTTCAGCCCGACTCGGTAGTTGTCACGATCGCCGGCGGCGATTCAGCGCGCGTCGCCTTCCGCGTCGCGCTCCCCTGATCGTCCGGCACCAGCCAGCCCTGGTCCGTCGCGGCGCCCGCGCCCTTCCGGCGCCAGAGCACGAGCAGCAGCGCCGGCAGGTAGACGAACGCCATCACCCACGGCTGGGCGCGTAGCGCTTCCGGCCGCCCGGGGGGGAGGAAGGCGATCCACCCCATGAAGCCGATCATGCTCAGCGTGGAGAGCAGTTGCACCTCCCGCCTGTTGCGTGCGATGAGCCAGAGCGGCAGTTGGTCGGCGAAGAGCAGCAGTTGCGGCACGAACGCCATGGCGAGGAGCAACCGCGCCGCCGGGGTTCGCCAGCGAATCACCGCGAGCAGCAGGAGCAGCCCCGCTCCCCCCGCGGCGAGGAGCGGCGCCGGATGGCCGGGGAGTGAGCGCACCGCCGCCAGCCACTCCAGCGGCCAGCGCGGCAGCACCGCGATGCTCAGCGCGCCGAACAGCGCGGCGCTCACGGCAAAGCGCCACGACGGACGCCAGATGAACACCGCGAGCCCGATGTTGGGCTTGAGCGTGGCCAGGCACCCCGCGGCGGGCACGAGCGCGGCCGTCATCACCAGCGGCGACCACTGCCCGAGGTTGATCGCCATCACGAATGGTGCGCTCACCAGCACCCACAGGCGGTCGAAGCCGCGCGCCGTGAGCACCCACGCCAGCAGCGCCGCCGAGAATCCCATCGCCACGCCGCCGGCGGCGGCCAGCCGCATCCACGAGACCGGCAACGTGGCCAGCACCGTGGTGAGCGGATAGAGCAGCGGTGTCTCGAACGGTTCGATCAGGCCGCCGGGGAGCGCCTGGTACGGATCGATCCCGGAGCGCAACTGACCGGCGGCGGTCCATGGGAAGACGAAGTCGGGCCAGAATCCGGCGCGACCGTGGAGGTA
>DASSBZ010000083.1:0-14383 GCA_035698205.1 Gemmatimonadaceae bacterium
GGTTATCCCTACACCCGCATGAGGGAGACCATTCCGAACTCACTGACACCGCAATCCGAGTCGCACGTCGCCGCTTCACCGGGCATCCGCCTCAAGACCGACATTGCGGTCATCGGTGCCGGGCAGGCGGGGCTCTCGACGGCGTACCATCTCCGGCGGCGTGGCGTCGCGCCCATCCGCGGCTTCGTCGTGCTCGATCAGTCGCCCGCGCCCGGGGGAGCCTGGCAGTTTCGCTGGCCGAGCCTGACGCTCAGCACCGTCAATCGCATTCACGATCTGCCCGGCCTTCCCCTCTCGACGGTCGTCGCGCCTGACGCGAAGGAGGTCGAGGCTGCCGTCGCCGTCCCGCGATATTTCGCGGAGTACGAGCGCATGTTCGAGCTGCCGGTTTATCGACCGGTACAGGTCACCGTGGTCTGCCCCCGCGACGATCGATTCATCATCGAGACGGACCGCTTCGAGCTCTCGGCGCGCGGGATCATCAACGCGACGGGCACCTGGGAAAGCCCGTACATCCCCGAGTACCCGGGGGCAGAGCGCTTCACGGGTCGACAGTTGCACACGAAGGACTATCGCACGGCCGACGAGTTCACGGGATTGCACGTCGTCGTCGTGGGTGCCGGCATCTCCGCCATTCAACTGCTCGATGAGGTCTCGCGCGTGACCACGACCACGTGGGTGTCGAGGCGACCGCCTGACTTTCGCGCCGGCCCCTTCGATGAAGCGGCGGGGCGCGCCGCGGTGAAATCGGTTGAGGAGCGTGTGCGCCGCGGCCTGCCGCCGATGTCGGTGGTGTCGGTCACCGGCCTGCCCATTACACCGGCCATCGAGGCGATGCGCGAACGCGGCGTGCTCAAGCGGCTCCCGATGTTCAGCGACATCACCGAATCGGGGGTGCGCTGGCCCGACGGCACCGCGATACGCGCTGACGTCATACTGTGGTGTACGGGATTCCGCAGCTCGCTCGACCATCTCGCGCCGCTCATGCTGCGCGAGCCCGACGGCGGCATCGTGATGACCGGTCGCCTGGCGACGCAGGTGGCAAAGGATGCGCGCGTGCATCTTGTGGGGTACGGACCGAGCGCGTCGACCATCGGCGCGAACCGGGCCGGACATGCGGCGGCGAGTGAACTGCTGGAAGCGTTAGGCCTCGATCTACCTGGATAGGGACATGACCCTGCTCTCCGCCGCCGTCCTGCTGTTTCTCGTGATGGATCCACTCGGCAACGTGCCGCTCTTTCTCTCGGCGCTGCGCCGCGTGGATCCCGAACGACATCGCCGGATCATCGTGCGGGAGCTGCTGATCGCGCTCGCGCTGATGCTCGTCTTTCTCTTTGCGGGACGCCATCTGCTGGCAGTCCTGCGCGTATCACCCGCCGCGTTGACCGCCGCCGGCGGTGTCATCCTGCTGTTGATCGCGCTGCGGATGATCTTCCCGACCAGCGAGCACACGTTGCGCGAGGAGGTCCAGGGCGAGCCGTTCGTCGTCCCGCTGGCGATTCCCTACACGGCGGGCCCGTCGGTGCTGGCGACCGAGCTGCTGCTGATGAGCCGCGAGCCGGCGCGTTGGCCGGTGTGGGTCGTGGCCGTGGGCATCGCGTGGCTGGCTTCGGCCGTGATCCTGTACCTCGCCAGCGATCTGCGGAAGCTGCTCGGCGACAGGGGACTGACGGCGCTGGAGCGGTTGATGGGGATGGTGCTGGTGATCGTCGCGGTGGAGATGCTGATGCAGGGGATCGCAAGCTATCTCGGCGGGATCGGCGGGTGACCCATACACCCGGGGGCATGTCGAGCCGAGCCATCGCACTGCATCGGCACCCGATCGCCACGGGCGATCAGGGCGCCGTCAGCTCATTCTCGAGCACGAAGCGCGTGACGATGGCGCCGGACGACGCGCCGATCTTGCGCGCCAGACTCTCACGGTAGGTGTTCACCGTTCGCAACGCGATCCCGAGCGCCGCGGCGATCTGCTTGCTGGACTTGCCTTCGGAGACCGCGACGGCAACCTGCCGCTCACGGCGGCTCAGCGCGACCGCGACGCGAGGCGCGTGACACTGGACGCGGAACGCACAGCCGCCGCAGCGCCCGTTCAACGCAACGCCCATCGCGGAGCACAGGTCATCGATCCCGGCGTCCGGCGGCACGCACAACACGTCGGCGGCGCGAAGGTCGCCGCGCTCGTCGAGACACAGAATGCATCCGGTGGGGAGCGCCCGGCGAATCAGCAACAACGCGCCTGTATCGGCGGGCTCCGTCAGCAACACGACGTCCGGGAGATGCCCGCCAACGAGTGCCGCCGCGGTCTGGGTGTCATTCGCCTCTGCAACGACGCGCAGCCCTGGATTCTCCGACAGCACGGCACGCAGGCCCGCGCGCACGACGGCATGCCGGGCGACAACGAGAATTCTCGTTTCAGCCGCCTCGGCAAGAGCCTGCGTCGACGGCCGCGGAGCGGTGGAAATCGACAACGATGAACTCGGGGTACCGGGTAACAGGAATAATCCAGATATAATCTATCGGGAATCCTCCGTGAAGTGGCCTCCCACTCGCGACCGGATCCGGAATCTCCGTTCTGCACATGGGTTTACCGGTAGAACTGCCGAAGTGATTTCGCTGGCAACCGAACGCATGCTACACGGACTACCCGTGTTCCCCGTGTCATTCGGAGATTCTCATGCGATTGATCCTTTTGTCCGGTGTCGCCGCCGCCCTCCTGCTCGGAGCCGAGACCGCGGCTGGCGCCGTGCCGATGCGCATGCAGCAGCGGCCGCCGGCCAGCGATACCCTCTCGCGCCGCGCCAACGAGCGGGCGCAGGCCCTCGAGGCGGTCCGGGTTACAGGACACCGCACGTCGACCGCCTACACCTCATCGAACAGCACGTCGGCAAGCCGGACCGACCTACCGCTGCTCGACACACCTCGCGCCGTCTCGATCGCAACGAGCGCGCTGATCGCGGACCAGTCGATGCAGGGCATGGCCGATGTCGTCCGCTACGTGCCCGGCGTCTCGATGGGACAGGGTGAAGGACATCGCGACGCGCCGACGATCCGCGGCAACAGTTCCACCGCCGACTTCTTCATCGACGGCATCCGCGACGATGCGCAGTACCTGCGCGATCTGTACAACGCCGAACGCGTCGAGGTCCTGAAGGGGCCGGAGGCATTGCTCTTCGGACGTGGCGGCGGCGGCGGTATCATCAACCGTGTCACCAGGCAGGCGGGCTGGGATCCGGTGCTGTCGGTCACCGCCGAGGGCGGCTCGTTCGATCACAAGAGAGCGATCATCGACGCCGGGGAGGGATTCAACTCGAACGTCGCCGGACGACTGACCGGCATGTACGAGAAGTCCGGGGGCTTCCGCGATGCCGCGGCGATCACGCGCTACGGGATCAATCCGCACCTCACGCTGCGGGCCGGCGCTCGAACGACCGTTCGATTCGGATACGAGCTGTTCGACGACCGGCGAAGCGTCGATCGCGGGATCCCGTCGTACCTCGGTGCGCCGGCGCCGACTGACATCGAGACGTTCTTCGGCAATCCGGACGTCAATCACGCCAGCAGTCACGTCAACGTGGCGTCGGCGTCGGTGGAGCACCGTCTGGGCAGGGTGTTCACGTTCCGGAATCGCACGACGTGGGCGGACTACGACAAGTTCTATCAGAACACCGTGCCGCGCGACGTGAACGCCGGCGGCACCGAGGTGACGTTGTCGGCATACAATCACGGCATCGCGCGCCGCAACCTGATCAACGTGGCCGACGTGACGGGCACGATCCGGACGGGCCCGATCGGGCACACCCTGCTCGCCGGCGTCGACCTCTCGCGCCAGCATACCGACCAGGTTCGCCTCACGGGATACTACGGGGACAGCGCGGCGACGTACGTGGCGCCGTTCGACAGCCCCACGGTGTCGACGCCGGTGACTTTCCGCGCGAGCGCGACGGACGCGAACAACCAGACCGTGGTCACCGATGCCGCGGCCTATCTCCAGGATCAGATCGAGCTGAGCCCCGCATTGCTGCTGGTGGCTGGCGTCCGGTATGAGCGGTTCGACATCGATTACACCAACAATCGCGACGGACAGAAGCTCTCGCGCGTCGACAAGCTCGTCTCACCGCGCGCGGGCGTCGTGTACAAGCCGGCGAGTGCGATGTCCGTCTACGCCTCGTATGGGGTCTCGCACCTTCCGAGTTCCGGCGACCAGTTCACGTCCCTCACCGCCACCTCGGCGGCGCTCGAACCCGAGCGCTTCACCAATCGCGAGGTCGGCGCCAAGTGGGAGATCCGACCCGAGCTGTCGCTGACCACGTCGGTGTATCGGGTGGATCGCACGAACACGAAGGCGCCGGATCCGAACGAACCGGGCGCGATCGTGCAGACCGGTGCGCAGCGGACAACCGGTTGGGAACTCGGCGCGAGCGGATCGCTGAGCGAGCGCTGGCGGTTCATGGCGGGCATCGGCTCGCAACAGGCGACGATTCGCAGTACCACGACGGCCGCGACGAGCGGTGCGACCGTGGCACTGGTCCCGCACAGCACGTACTCGTTATGGAATCGCTATCAGGTCACGTCGCGGTATGGCGTCGGCCTCGGTGTGGTCGGCCAGACGGCGATGTACGCCGCGGTCGAAAACAGCGTGACGCTGCCGGGATTCACCCGCGTGGACGCGGCGGTGTACGCGACGCTTCGGCCCGGACTGAGAGCGCAGATCAACATCGAGAACCTGCTCAACCGGCGCTATTTCGCGACGAGTCACGGCAACAACAACATCATGCCGGGCGCGCCTCGGACGATCCGGGTCGGACTGGTCGCTTCGCGGTGACGGGCGAGCACTACGCGACGGCCGGTGCGATCGAGTGTATCAACCGGTCAGACCTGGCGCCTGACGAGAGCCTGGCACATCGGGGGTCCGCCCGTTTCCAGTCAGCGCTTCGCGCCACACTCGCGGCACATCACGACTGCCGATTCCGGGCAGGCCTGCGTGAACTCGGCGGTCGTCCGGACCTCGTCAGGCACCTCGTCGCGCGTGACCTGGTGGAAGCCGAAGCTCGGGAAGTAACGCTCCGCCGTCGTGGTGAGCAGATACAGCGCATCGAGCCCCTTCGCCTCGGCGTCCGCGATCGCGCGCGTCACCAGCGCGCGGCCAAGGCCGTGCGAGCGCCACGCGGGATCGACCGCCACCGAGCGCAGCAGCGCGTGTTGGCCACGAACCTCCAGCCCCGCGACCCCGACGACGTCGTCGCCCGCCACGGCGACGACGAAGGTGGGGAGCGCCTCGCGAACGCCTTCGAGCGGGAGGCTGCTCGTCAGCAGCAACCGCTCGACGGCGGTGAGATCGTCCGGCTTCGCGGCGCGAAGCCGAGGGTGCACGTCCGGCATGACAGTACTCATGAACTGATCCTCTCGAATGGGAACGGCCGCGTTCAGGTGCAGCAATCGTCGCTGCATCCGCAACTCCGCGAGCTCGCGGGGGTGTCGGCTGCCGCCGACACCGCCAGTTCGCGGCTGGGCTGCGTGGCACGACGTGGCGTTGCACCAGGCTTCGTCGCTCGTACAAACGCACTCATGATTCTCCCCTCCACCTCGTCCGCCAGCGACTCGTCCAGCCCCGTCCCGCCGAGCAGCGTCGCCGCGTCGTCGCGCGTGTAGACTCGCGTGGGCTCGATGCTGGCGTGCTCGAAGCCGACCTCCGCCAGGAGATCGAGGAACTCCTGCTCCTCGAGCGCACCGGCGACGCAGCCCGTCCACAGTGCCATGCTCTCCTTCACCGGCTGCGGAAGCCCGGCGCGGGTGATCACGTCGCTCACGGCAAAGCGGCCGCCAGGCTTGAGGACGCGGAACGCCTCGCGCAACACCTGTCGCTTGTCGCCCGAGAGATTGATCACGCAGTTGGAGATGATCACGTCCACGGTGTCGCCGGGGAGCGGGATGGACTCGATGTGTCCCTTGAGGAATTCTACGTTCGTGGCGCCCGCCTTCTGCTTGTTCGCGAGTGCCAGCGCGAGCATCTCGTCGGTCATGTCGAGGCCGTATGCCTTGCCGGTGGGACCGACGCGCCGGGCGGAGAGCAGCACGTCGATACCGCCGCCGGAGCCGAGATCGAGCACGGTCTCACCTTCGCCGAGTTCGGCGAGGGCCGTAGGATTGCCGCAGCCGAGTGAGGCGAGCAGCGCGTCGGCGGGGAGGCCAGCCGTTTCGCCGGCGTCGTACAGATCCGCGGTGATCGGGTCCCAGCTCTCGCCGGCGGACCCGCAACAGCCGCTCGACTCGCCGGCGGGTGTGCAGCAGGAGGCAGCGCCCGCCCCCTCGGAGACAGCTTTTGCCGTGGCACCATAGCGCGCCTGCACGGTGGCGCGGATCTCATCCAGGGTGGTGGGCACCTTCGTCGGGTTCATCTGCTCGGTGGTCATGGGAGCCTCAGGGGTGGTTGTCAATCAACAAACGTTGATGAATCGGACACGAAAAGCACAGGTCATCCGCAGCACGAACCCGACCGGATGGAGAGTGCACGCTTTCTGGGCTGCATCTCGACCGCCATGTCGTGTACCTCGGTCAGCGCCTCCGGGACGATGCTGTAATGCGACCAGCGGCCGTCCTTCCGGTCGGTCACGAGTCCGGCGTCCTTGAGCACGCGAAGGTGGAACGAGAGCCGGGACTGGGCCGCATCGAGATCGACCTGGAGATCGCAGACGCACCGCTCGCCACCGCGAAGCATCTCGAGGATACCGAGACGGGTTTCGTCGGAGAGCGCGTGGAAGAGCTGCGCGGCGCGGGCGGGAGCTACGGTGGTGGCGGTCACGGGAAGGAAGTTATATCAACGATTCTTGTTGTGTCAAGACCCTATGCCCCATGCACCGCCTGCGCGCGCTCGCGCAGGGTCGCCGGGTCGAGTCGCTCGAGCGGTAGCGCGAGCAGACGGTCGACGCGGCTGGCGAGTGCGTCGAACGTTTCCGCGAACGCGCGCCGAGCCGCGCCGGGCTCCAGCTCGTCGGCCGGATCGGAGAGTCCCCAATGCACCTGCGCGTGGGCGCCCGGGAAGAACGGGCAGGCGTCGCGCGCGTTGTCGCACACGGTGATCACCAGGTCGAAGCGATCCCCCGCCCCCGCCACGTCGTCGATGCTCCGGGGCGTGCGCCCCTCCCAGGCGATGTCGTGCTCGCGCAGCACTTCGATCGCGAACGGGTTCACGCGCGCCGCCGGTCGGGAGCCCGCGCTTGACGCCTCGATGCGCCCCCCGCCGCGCGTCGCGAGCAACGCCTCGGCGATCTGACTGCGCGCCGAGTTCCCGGTGCAGAGCACCAGCACGCGGAAGGGCCGCGTCGCGCCGCCGGCCATCACGGCGTCCCCAATGTGGGCGCACTGGCAGCGGTGGCGCCGGTGTCCGCGAACCAGCGACCGCGTGCCCGGAGTGACACGTACACCAGGCCGACGAGCACCGGCACTTCGATGAGCGGTCCCACCACCGCAGCCAGCGCTTCCCCCGACGCAATGCCGAACGTCGCGACCGCGACGGCGATGGCGAGCTCGAAGTTGTTCCCCGCCGCCGTGAAGGAGAGCGACGCCGTCGACTCGTAGTCGAAGCCGAGTCGCTTCGAGAGCCAGAAGGACAGGCCGAACATCACGAAGAAGTAGACCGTCAGTGGTGCCGCGATGCGAAGCACGTCCAGCGGAAGCTGCAGGATGCGGTGCCCCTGCATCGCGAACATCAGCACGATGGTGTAGAGCAGCCCCACCAACGCGGTTGGCCCGAACTTCGGCATGAAGGTGCCGTCGTACCACGCCACGCCCTTCCGCGCCACGAGCAACTTCCGCGTCAGCCAGCCGGCGACGAGCGGTACTCCGAGAAAGATGCCGACACTCCGCGCGATCTCGCCCATGGACACGTCCACCGCGGTCGTCCCGGCGCCCATCCATCCGGGGACCACCGTCAGGAAGAGCCAGCCGAGCAGCGAATAGGTGAGAATCTGGAACACGGAGTTCAGGGCGACGAGCACGGCGGCCAGCTCGTTCGACCCGCAGGCCAGCGAGTTCCAGATCAGCACCATCGCGATGCAGCGCGCGAGCCCGATGAGGATCAGGCCATTGCGATACGCCGGCAGGTCGGGGAGGAAGAGCCACGCCAGCGCGAACATCAGGATGGGCCCGAGCACCCAGTTGAGCAGCAGCGACGTACCGAGCAGCTTCCGATCGGCAACATGCTCGCCGATGGTTTCGTAGCGCACCTTCGCCAGCACCGGGTACATCATCCAGATCAGGCCGATGGCGATCGGCACGGATACGCCGGCCACCTGCACACGATCGAGGGTGACGCCGAGGTCCGGGTAGATGCGGCCGAGCAGGATGCCTGACGCCATCGCCGCGAAGATCCAGAGCGGCAGGAGGCGGTTGAGCGTCGAGAGGCGGCGCACGCCGGATGCGTCAGCGGCACCGGGGACATCGAGCGCGGCGGTGGTTGGCGGGGCGGCGGTGGTCATGATCGGCGAGGGCGGTGAGACGGCTGGTCAGGCGCAGGGATCGGCAGCGCGCTCACGCACCCGCGCGATTGCCCTCGCTCGCTCTTTGTCGAGCAGCGGCACTCCGGCGAAGCAGGAGCGGACGCAGCCGATCAGCGAGCGGTGCACGTCGTGGACGGGCGCGGCCAGCCGGTAGTGCATGAAGCGTCCGTCGCGCGCGGCGTCGACGAGCCCCTCGCGCCGCAGCACGGCGAGATGCCGCGACACGGAGGGTTGCGCGAGGTCGAGGAGCTCGACCAGATCGCAGACGCACAGTTCCCCGGCGGCGAGCACGTTGAGAAGACGCAGGCGCGTGCTGTCGGCGAACGCCTTGAAGACGGCGTCGAGATCGGCGACGGTAGCCGTCGCCACGGGCAAGGTGCGCGTGGTTGACATATTCGCGTTGGGGAATATGTTGACCGTCGCGCCGAGGGGCAATGTGTGCTGGCCGCCGGTCAGCCCTGCCGAAGCTGAGCCGCCATCTGCACCAGGTCGGGGAGCGAGAACGTTTCCGACCCAGCTCGCTCGAGCGATGCGCGCCGACACGGCGATTCCCCGACACGCCGCGCTCGATCTGCTGATGGCGGCTCGTCCGCACTGGACACACCTTGTTGTCGACGGCGTGGTGTGCCGTCGGATACTTCACCGCGCGCCGCGGACGACCGTCCCCGGCGCGACCACTGGCATCGCGACTGGAGCGCGCTGGCACCATGGACACGCTGCTGTTCAGTGAGCGGAGCATCTGGACGATGCTCCACGGGATAATTCTCGGTGGTGGCGCGTTGCTGGGAATGTCCGCTGCGCTGTATACGCTGGTCACCGTGCGCGTCACCGAGGGCTGGGGGGCCGCCGCCGAGGCGCAGGCACGCTACCTCGGGTGGCTGCTCGCAGGCGTTGCCGTCCTACTCTGGCTGACCGTGCTCGTGGGCACCTACATCAGCTTTCCACCATATCGTGCCACTCCCCCCGAAGGCATCACCGATCTCGCCGCGTATCCCCGGGCCATGCTGCACGCCGCACCGGGCACTGTCTGGCTCCACTCGTTCGCGATGGAGGTCAAGGAGCACGTGCCTTGGATAGCGGCGATGCTGGCCACCGCGGTCGCCTTCGTCGGACTGCGCGAGCGCTCGCGACTGCTGACCGATGCGTCACTGCGCCGCATGGCTGTGTCGCTGCTCGTCATCTGCTTCACGCTCGTGTCATTCATCAGCCTGCTCGGCGTCTTCATCAACAAGGTTGCTCCACTCGAGTGACGGAGGAGGAATCGTGAACACGACTACCAACGCAGGCAACGGCGACCTGGGAACGCGCGGCGCCACGAACGGCGCCGCGCTGGCGGCCATCCTGGCCGCTGGCATCGGCGCTTTCGCGATAGGACTCGTCGTCATCGTGAACGAGACCGGTCTCTTGGCCGTACCGGCCCTCTACGCCCCCGCCGGAGGTGTATCTGGCCGCACGACGTTGGCGGCACTCATCTGGCTCGTTGCCTGGGCGGTGCTGCACCACCGCTGGAAAGAACGGCAGATCGCGCTGCGCGGCGTCCATACGGCCACGCTCACGCTGATCGCGCTCGGGCTCCTGTTTACCTTCCCGCCCGTGTGGGGACTGCTCTGATCAGCAGACACGACACGCAACCGATCGCAGGGGCTGGCGCCGTCAACCTCCTCCCGATTGCCACGATGATCATCGGCGAACCGATGGGGTACAAAAGCGCCTTCAAACGGTGATGATCGCCGACGAACGCTGCGACATCGGTCGGCTGCCCTTCGACCTCACGGTCGAATGCGGATGATCGTTTTCCCCTTGATCCGCTCGGAGGGATTGAGGGCGGCGACGGCGTCGTCGAGCGTCGAGATGTTCCCGATGTTCGGCCGCAGCCGACCGTCCCGCACCCGCTGGACGATCTCGTTCAATTGCGCACGATCGGACTCGACAACGAAGTCGACCGCGCGACCGTCGGCGGGGCGCGACTCGGTCGGCCCGACAATGGACACGAGTGTTCCTCCGGCCCGAAGCAGGCCGATCGACCGCTTCTGGATGTCGCCGCCAATGACGTCGAATACCAGGTCGACTCTACCGACGTCTTCGAGGGTGTCGTGTTCGAGGTCGACGAACTGGTGCGCGCCGAAGTCGAGCGCCTTCTGACGATCGGCGGCGCGTCCGGTTCCGATCACGTGGGCGCCGGCCTCTCGTGCGAGCTGCGTCACCATCGTCCCGACTGCGCCGGCCGCGCCGTGCGCGAGAACGCTCTGCCCTGCCTGAAGGCGCCCGTGCTGGAACAGACCCTGCCACGCGGTAAGGCCCGAGATCGGCAGGCTGGCTCCCACGGTGAAATCGACGTCGCCCGGGAGCGGCGCGAGGTTGCGTGCCTCGATCGCCAGGTACTCGGCCAGGCTGCCGTCCCGATGCCAGTCCGCGAGGCCGAACACCCGCTGTCCCACCGACAGACCCGTCGTGCCATAGCCGAGGACCGTGACGATTCCTGCCATCTCGTGCCCGGGGATCGACGGCGCCCGGTCACGGCCGAGGCGATCGGTCCAGGTCGAAGGCCACGTCAGCTCCGTCGGGACGAATCCCGACGCATGAACCTGAACGACGACGTCGTTTATCGCTGCCTTCGGCTCGGGCCGCTCCACCAGCTTCATCCCCGACGTTCCCGCAGCCTGATCCGTTGCCACGATTGCTTTCATGGGAATTCTCTCCTCGGTCATTGGTCTGTCTGGTGGAAAAGATAGGGGGATGAGACGGGCCGGCTTCCACTTCGCGACATCCGGGGAGATCACGCGCGTGACAGCCGTGCGCTACCGCGAGTTCATATGACTACTGGCGTGGTCGCGTTATGCAGCGCGCGCTTCGCGTGCCGCCGACCGGATGATCGCGACGACCTCGCTGAGCACGTCGTCCCCTCGATTGCGTGCGTACCACTTACGGACCTCGCGATAGCGATCGTCCTTCGGCATCGCGTGACCCACGTCGTCCACCCAGCGCTGCAGCTCCGCCGGCCGCGATCCCCACCACCCCCGCTCCACGAAGTCGGCGTCGAGTACCATCACGACGGGAATCGCCCGACCGCCCCTCGGCGAGAGGTGCGAGTCCATGAGATCCAGGTTGGTATCGCGCGGGAGGATGCGAAGGTCGACGTTGTCGGCGAGCTCCGCGAGCTTCGCAATGACCGGCAGGCTGTTGACCGCGTCGCCACACCAGTCTTCGGACAGCGCGAGCAGATGCCACTGTCCGCCAATGGCGCGTACCTCATCGAGTACCGCAGCCGGCACCTGCGCGCGACGCGCGAGCGACACCCAGAGGTCCGCGTTGCTGCGCGCATCGCGTACATACTCCGCGAACGACTGTGCCGCCGCGAAGCGGGGCTCGAGGCTCGAGGCCTGTTCCGACAACTGCTTCATGCAGAAGAAATTCAGGCGCGCGTGCGGAAGTTCCTCCCGGCATGAGATGATTCGGGATCGAGGAAGTGTCCCACTGACTATCTGAGCAAGCTCTCACCCCGGGGGACGTAACCTGCCTTCGGGACCGCGCGTCGATCCTGCAGCAGCTGCACACGGTTTCTCTCGAACGACGGAGATTGTCATGAGGTTCGCCACTCCCCTGCTGCGCGTCACGATCAGCTTTCTGGCCGGTGTTCTCGCGATCGTGATACCATTCGTCGGTCTGATCGCACTCGCGGTGATTGGTTCGAACGCATCACATGGTTCACCGTCGGCGACTGATTACGGGTTTGCGGTTCTCACGCTCGGGCTGCTCACGACCGGATTCGCGGTCGGTGGTGCCCTGCTCGACCGTCAGCGGCTGGTGAATCTGCCGGGTCGTACAGCAGGGATCGCGGGTGCGTGTGCCGCCGCCGCTCTCCTGGTCACCGCGATGCTCGTCGGCGAACCGCTGGGATTCTCCGGCGCAGGCATCGTTGCGATTGGATCGGGCATGATGGCCGCGCTGGCCCTGCTCCGCAGTCGCGAATATCGGACGGTCGGGAAGCCTGCCTGATCTCGACCGCAGGAGTTCCTCGTAGTGCGCCTCAGACCGTGAGCAGCGTCTTGATCGCACGGCGCTCGTCCATCGCCCGGTACCCCTCGGCCGCCTGCTCCAGCGGCAGCGTCAGGTCGAACACCTTCCCGGGGTTGATCGCTCCGCGCCAGACCAGGTCGATCAGCTCAGGCAGGTAGCGCCGCACCGGGGCCGGTCCGCCGTGCAGGTGGACTTGCGAGGAGAACAGTCGCGCGCCTGACAGGGTGACCCCGTGGCTGACTCCGACAAAGCCCACGTGCCCGCCGGGACGCGTGGCATCGATGGCCTGCAGCATCGACTCCTGCGTGCCAACCGCCTCGATAACCGAGTGGGCGCCGAGTCCGTCGGTCATGTCCCTGATGCGCGCCACACCCTCGTCGCCGCGTTCGGTCACGATGTCGGTCGCGCCGAACTCGATGCCGAGGCGCTGCCGGTCCTCGTGCCGGCTCATCAGGATGATGCGCTCGGCGCCCATCTGCCTGGCCGAGAGGACGCTCAGGAGTCCGACCGCACCGTCGCCCACGACCGCGACCGTCCGGCCAGGCGCCGCCGCGGCCGCGTGGGCCGCGAACCAGCCGGTGCCCAACACGTCGGACGTCGCGAGGAGGTCGGGGATCATCGCGGGCGTCGGTGCGTCGGTCGTTGCCACCAGCGTGCCGTCGGCGAGCGGAATACGCGCGAACTCTGACTGCGTGCCCACGGCCTGCCCGACGAACTCGCGCTGGACACAGCTTGACGGATATCCCGACCGACAGATCGGGCACGTGTTGTCGGAGGTAACGAACGAACCGACAACGAACTGCCCGGGGCTGATGTTCCTCACCTCGCTGCCGACTTCCTCGACAAAGCCGACGTATTCGTGCCCCATCTGCGTCGGCTGGGTGATCGGCTCGACGCCGCGGTACGGCCACAGGTCTGAGCCACAGATGCAGGTCGCCGCCAGGCGAATGATCGCGTCGGTCGACTTCACGATCCTGGGGTCGTCGCGCGTCTCGACGCGCACGTCGCGCGGGCCGTACAGGACCGCCGCCCTCATCGTGTGCCCGACGGCCGTGAGCCAGCTCGTGTGATCTCCATCGTATTCTCCCTTCCCCGCTCGTGTGCCCTGGCTTCGCGCAGCGATCGTCGCTCGGCGCCGTCTGCTCCTGTGCAAATCTGCGTCCTGCCACCGTCGACGACCAGTTCGATGCCGTTGATGACGCTGCTGGCTTCGACGCGAGGAAGACACGGATCACGTCGTTCGATGCTTCATGAGCGGAAGCAGCCCCGACGCCCGGCCTGATGCCTAACGACGCATACCGATTGCACAAGGTATCTCACAGTCCTCGCGCTGGTACCCTCCGGTCCACGCCTCAGCGCTACACCGCGCCAGGCGAGACCGGCTCACCAGGACGCAACCGCGAACTTGATGAGACCGGCCGCGAGGCCAACCATCACGAGCCAGACGGCGGCGATCCCGAACCTGAGCAGGGCCACCGCGGCCAGGAGGAGCAGTGCCGCTGCGGCAACGTCGGGTACGGCCGGTCGAAGGAGCGTCAGTGAGACGCCGAAAATCGCGCCCGTAACAACCGCGTTCACGCCCTTCAACACTGCCCGCACGCTTTCCTTCTCGCGCCAGCGCTCCACGAACCTCGCGGCGGCGAACACGGCGGCGAACGAGGGGAGATAGATCCCGAGCGTGGCGATGGAGGCGCCGGCGACTCCCGCGACGGCGAATCCAACGAACGCCACGAGGGTCACGATCGGTCCGGGTACAGCCTGCGTGAGCGCGATGCCATCCAGAAACTGGTCGGCGGTGAGCCAGCCGTACTGCCCGACGACGAACGGCCGGAGCAGCGCGACGAGCATGTATCCTCCGCCGAACAGCACCG
>DASSBZ010000084.1:0-8510 GCA_035698205.1 Gemmatimonadaceae bacterium
CGTCGGCGCGCGACGTGGCGTGCTTGATCTTCCGCATTACTTGCCTCCCGCCTTTCCGGCCTTGCGCCGGATCTGCTCGCCCTGGTACTTGATGCCCTTGCCCTTGTACGGCTCGGGGGGGCGCAGGCTGCGCAGCTCCGCCGCCACCTGCCCCACCTTCTCCTTGTCCGCACCATCGATCACGATCTGCGTCGGCTGCGGCGCGCTCAGCTTGATCCCCGCCGGTGCCCGATATTCCACCGGGTGCGAGAAGCCAAGCGCGAGCTGCAGCCCGTAGGGCCGCACCTCCGCCTTGTAGCCGACACCCACGATGTCGAGCTGCTTCCGGAATCCGGTCGTCACGCCCTCCACCATGTTGGCCACCAGCGTGCGTGTCAGTCCGTGCAGCGCGCGATGCTCCAGCTCGTCCGAGGGCCGCGCGACCGTGATCGCGCCGTCCTCCTGCTTCACGATCATCGCCTGGTGCAGGTTGCGCTTCAGCTCACCCTTGGGACCCTTCACGGTCACCGCATTGCCGACAAGCGTTACCGTCACGCCCGCGGGCACCGGGACCGGCTTCTTTCCGATACGCGACATGATCCGGTCTCCTTACCAGACGATGGCGAGCAACTCGCCACCGGTGCGGGCACGACGCGCCTGGGAGTCGGACATGAGCCCCTGCGACGTACTCACGATCGCCATGCCGAGCCCGTTGCGCACGCGCGGGATCTCGGTGACGCCGACGTACTTCCGCAGCCCCGGCGACGACACGCGTCGCAGCTCGCGGATCACGGGATGCCCGCCGGGGGCGTACTTCAGGATGATGCGCAGCAGGCGCGGACCCGTCTCGGGTTCCACGATGCGGTAATCCTGAATGTAGTGATTCTCCTTCAGGATCCGGGCAACTTCGGTTTTCACTTTCGACAGCGGCATGTCCACGCGGCGGTGCTTCGATCCGCAGGCGTTGCGGATCCGCGTGAGCATATCGGCGATCGGATCGGTCATGCTCATGGTGTCATTCCTTCCTATCGTATCCCGACGGACGTGTAGGAATCGGGGTGGGGCGGTACAGGTGGACAGGCGCGCCGGCGGACGGTCCGCCGGCGGCGTCTACCAACTGGCCTTGCGCACGCCCGGGATCAGCCCCTGCAGGGACATATCCCGGAAACAGATGCGGCAGAGTCCGAAACGTCGCAGAAAGGCGCGCGAGCGGCCGCAGCGGCCGCACCGGTTGTGCGCCCGAACCGCGAACTTCGGCTTCCTCCTGCTCTTCTCGATCATGGCCTTTCGAGCCATTGCTCTCTCGCTGTTGACTGGAAGCGGTTGCTGGTGGACGATGGCGGCCCCGTGCCCGGCGCCGCCCCGCCCGCTTTACATCGGTTGCACGACGATCGGCTTGTCATCGCCCCGGAACGGCATCCCGAGCTCGCGCAGCAGCGCGAACGCCTGGTCGTCCCGCGACGCGGTGGTCACGAACGTGACATCCATCCCGTGGATCTGGTCGATCATGTCGTAGTTGATCTCGGGAAAGATCATCTGCTCCTTCACGCCGAGGCTGTAGTTGCCGCGGCCGTCGAAGGAGCGCGTGTTGAGCCCGCGGAAGTCGCGGATGCGGGGGATCGACGTCGAGATGAAGCGATCGAGGAACTCCCACATTCGGGCACCGCGCAGCGTCACCGCCGCACCGATCTCCTGCCCCTCGCGCAGCGCGAAGTTGGCGATCGACTTCTTGGCCTTCTTCCGCACCGGGCGCTGGCCGGTGATGATCGCGATCTCGTCGACGACGTGGTCGAGCAGCTTGGGCTGCTTGATCGCCTCGCCGAGGCCGACGTTGATCACGATCTTCTCGAGCCCCGGCACCTCGTGCGGGTTGGTGAACCCGAACTGGGCCGAGAGCTTCGCGCGCACCGTGGCTTCATAGTACAGCTTGAGGCGCGGCGGCGGTACGGGCAGGTCGCGCCCCGCGTGCGGACCGCGACCGGCAAGCTGTGAACGCCTGTCGTCGCCGCCCTTGCCGCCGCTCGCCTTCTTTTCCTTCTGCTTCGTGGCCATGCGTCACTCGTTCGAAAAACGTGGAGCGATCCGGTGGATCATCGCACGCGGGGAATGGCATCCCCGCTCTTCGCGCTGATCCGTTCCCTGTTGCCGTCGTCGTCGCGCTGGCGGCGGATCCGCGTCGGGGCACCCGACGCCGGGTCCAGGAGCATCACGTTGGAGTGATGCACCGGCGCCGGCATCTCGATGATCCCGCTCTCCTCCTCCGCCTTCCTCGCCTTGCGGTGCTTCTTCACGATGTTGACCCCCTCCACCGTCACGCGCCCGGTCTTGGAGTACACGTGCAGCACCTTGCCTTCCTTGCCCTTGTCCTCGCCGCGCAGCACGCGCACGGTGTCGCCCTTGGTGATGGGCATCGACACACGCTCGAGATTGCGCGCATGCCGGCTCGTGCCGAGCCGCTTGCCGGCCGTCTTGCGATGCTTGAGCGCACGCATGTCAGATGACCTCCGGAGCCAGCGACACGATCTTCATGTACCGCTTGTCGCGCAGCTCGCGCGCCACCGGCCCGAAGATGCGGGTCGCCCGCGGCTCCCCGGTATCGTTGATGATGACCACCGCATTCTCGTCGAAGCGGATGTATGTCCCGTCCTTGCGGCGGGTTTCCTTGACCGTGCGCACCACGACCGCGCGCGCCACGTCTGACTTCTTCACCTGGCCGTTGGGGAGCGCGTCCTTGACGGCGACGATAACCACGTCACCGAGCCCCGCGTAACGGCGGCGCGTCCCCCCGAGCACGCGGATCACCAGCGCCTTCTTGGCGCCGGAATTGTCCGCGACCTTGACCACCGACTCCTGCTGGATCATGGCGACTCTCCCCTAGCGAGCGCGATCGATGATCTCGACCACACGCCACCGCTTGTCGCGCGACAGCGGTCGCGTTTCCATGATGCGCACGGTGTCCCCGGTCCTGGCGGCGTTCTCCTCATCGTGTGCCTTCATGCGCGTGGTGCGCGTGACCATCTTCCCGTATACCGGATGTGGCACGCGACGTTCGATGGCCACCACCACCGTCTTCTGCATCTTGTCGCTCACGACCTTCCCCGTACGCACCTTGCGGGCGCGGCGCGGTGAAGAAGTCGACTGTGCGTTCTGCGTGTTATCGGCCATGGCTCCCGTGACTCCTTAACGCGTTGCGGCGGCGGACGCCGACGCCTGCGCCTTCTCGCGCAGCACCGTATGCAGCCGCGCAATGTCCTTTCGCAGGCTCCGCAAGCGCAGCGGATCCTCCAGCGTTTCCGAGGCGCTGCGGAACCGCAGCCGGAACCGCTCCTCCTCCAGTTCGGTGATCCGGGCGCGGATTTCCAGCTCGCCCAGCTCGCGAATCTCCTCAGCCCGCATCGGTATGTGCCTCCTCGCGCGCGACGAACCGCGTCTTGACCGAGATCTTCGCGGCGGCCAGCGCCATCGCCTTCTTCGCGATGTCCGGCGGCACGCCCTCGAGTTCGAACAGCACGCGGCCCGGCTTCACGACCGCGACCCACAGCTCGGGCGATCCCTTGCCCTTGCCCATGCGCGTCTCGGCCGGCTTCTTGGTGACCGGCTTGTCGGGGAAGATCCGGATCCAGACCTTGCCGCCCCGCTTGATGTGGCGCGTCAACGCCACGCGGGCCGCCTCGATCTGCCGGCTGCTCACCCACCCCGGTTCCAGCGCCTGCAGGCCGTAGTGCCCGAAGGAAATCTCCGACCCACGACGGGCGATCCCCGTCGTGCGCCCCTTGAACATCTTGCGGAACTTGACCCGCTTTGGACTCAGCATCGGTCAGATCCTCAGGAGCCGGTGGAGTAGGTCTTGCCGCGCCGGTCTTCCACGATCTCGCCCTTGAAGATCCAGACCTTCACGCCAATCGTGCCGAAGGTGGTCTTCGCGGTCGACGTCGCGTAGTCGATGTCGGCGCGCAGCGTGTGCAGGGGCACGCGACCCTCGCGGTAGCCCTCCACGCGCGCGATCTCGGCGCCGCCCAGGCGGCCGCCGGCCTTCACCTTGATCCCCTGCGCCCCCATCCGCATGGCGCTCTGCACCGCGCGCTTCATGGCGCGACGGAACGAGATGCGCTGCGAGAGCTGGTTGGCGATGTTGTCGGCCACGAGCTGTGAATCGAGCTCGGGGCGCTTGATCTCCTCGACGTTGATGCCGACTTCCTTGCCGGTGAGCTGCGCCAGTTCATCGCGCAGCTTGTCCACCTCGGCGCCCTTCTTCCCGATCACCACGCCGGGGCGGCCGGTGTGGATGGTCACGACGACCTTCCCCGGCTTGCGCTCGATGGTGATGTCGGCAATGGCGGCGTGGCCGAGCCGGGCCTTGAGATACTTGCGCAGCAGCTCGTCCTCGCGCAGGAGCGCCGGCAGGTCGCGCCCGGCGTAATACCGCGAGCGCCACTGCTTGGAGATCCCGAGCCGGAATCCGATCGGATGTGTCTTCTGTCCCATTAGCGTCCGTCCTTCTCGGCCACGATGATCTCGATGTGGCTGGTGCGTTTCTGGATCGGTGTCGCCCGGCCCATGGCCGCTGGCGTGAAGCGCTTGAGCTTCGGCCCCTCATTCACGATCGCGTGCTTGACGAACAGCGCATCGACATCGAGCGCATCGTCGGTGCGGCGCGCCTCGTACTCGGCGTTGGCCACCGCCGACGTCAGCACCTTGGCAATCTCACGCGCGGCGTGCTTCTTGGAGAACTTGAGCAGGGCAAGCGCCTCGTTCACGTTCTTGCCCCGGATCTGGTCGATCACCAGCCGCATCTTGTACGGCGACTGCCGCGTCGATCGCTGGAATGCGCGAGCTTCGGTCATGGCCTACCTGCCTCCCTTGGCCGGGCCGGCCTTCTTGTCGGTGGCCTTGCCGCCCGTGTGCCCGCGGAACAGCCGGGTGGGCGCGAACTCGCCGAGCTTGTGCCCGACCATGTTCTCGGTCACGTAGACGGGGATGAACTTGTTGCCGTTGTGCACGGCGAACGTGTGACCCACGAAATCGGGGATCACCGTACTCGCGCGTGACCAGGTCTTGACGACCTTCTTCTCGTTGCGGGAATTCATCCCCTGGACCCGCGTGAGCAGGCTCTCCTGGACGAACGGTCCCTTCTTGACGCTGCGTGCCATGTGAGTCTCCGTCGCCTCAGAATCCGGACTTCGTCGCCTTGCCGCGCTTCCGTCCGCGGACGATCAGGCGCTGCGACGGCTTCTTGTGATTGCGCGTCTTCACGCCTTCCTTCTTGCCCCACGGGCTCACCACGTTCCGGCCGCCGCGCGTGCGGCCACCGTGCGGGTGATCCACCGGGTTCATGACCTCGCCGCGGACCTTCGGGCGCTTGCCCAGCCAGCGGCTTTTGCCGGCCTTGCCGTGCGACAGCAGTTCGTGCTCGGCGTTCCCCACCTCGCCAATGGTGGCCAGGCAGTTCCGGTGCACGCGCCGCGTCTCGGTCGAGGCCATGCGCAGCGTGACGTAGTCGCCCTCGCGGGCCACCACCTCGAGGCTGGTCCCGGCGGCGCGCGCCATCTGCCCGCCCTTCCCCGGGATCAGCTCCACGTTATGCACCGACGTGCCGAGCGGCACCTCGCGCAGCGGCATCGCGTTGCCGATGCGCACGTCCGCCCCCGGACCGCTGACGACCGTGTCGCCAACCGACAGCCCCTTGGGGTGCAGAATGTAGCGCTTCTCGCCATCGGCATACTCCACGAGGGCGATCCGCGCCGAACGGTTGGGATCGTACTCGATCTCGCGGACCGTGGCGATGGCGTCGAACCGGTTGCGCTTGAAGTCGATGATGCGGTAGCGACGCTTGTGCCCGCCGCCACGCCGCCGCATGGCGATGTGGCCGTGGTTGTCGCGTCCGCCCGACTTCTTGAGCGGGGCGGTCAGCGACTTCTCCGGGGTCGACCGCGTGATCTCCGAGAAGTCGGAGACCGAGCGGAAGCGCGTGCCCTTGGAGATCGGCTTGAACTGGCGAATTCCCATCGATCAGCCCTCGAAGATGCCTTCGATCGTATCGCCCTCGCGGAGCGTCACGATCGCCTTTTTCCAGTCCGGCCGGCGGCCGGCGGACTTCCCCACGCGACGGAGCTTCCCGCGCGCGTTCATCGTCCACACGCCGGTCACCTTCACGCCGAACAGCTTCTCGATCGCCTGCCTGATGGCGGGCTTCGTGGCGCCGGGGGCCACCTCGAACACGTACTCGCCGCGCTCCATGCGCATGGCGGACGTCTTCTCGGTGAGCAGCGGGCGCACGATCGTGCGATACAGGGAACGCATGGCCTACTTCCTCTTCGTCCGGGACGCCGCGCTCTTCTTCTTCGCGGCGGTCTTCTTCGTGGTCTTCTTCGCAACCGACTTCGCGGCCGACTTCGCCTGCTTCTTTGCCGTCGACTTGGCCGCGGCCTTCTTCGCGGCCTTCTTGGCAGTCTTCTTCGCCGACTTCGCCTTCGTGCTCTTTGCGGACGATGCCGTCTTCCTGCTGGCAGCCTTCTTCGCGGCAGCCTTCTTTGCCGGTGCCTTCTTTGGCGTGGAGCGCGCCGCGGCGCTCGCCTGCTTCGCCGGATTCGGCGTCCACTCCGCCTCGGCCTTCGGCTCCAGCGCCTCACCAATGGCGCTCGATTCGATCAGCACCACGTCGGACCAGAGCAGTTCGTAGGTGGACACGTCGCCGTAGGGCATCACGTGGGTGCGCGGCAGGTTGCGGGCGCTCAGGTAGACGTTCGGCTTCACGCCGTCGGTCAGGATCAGCACCTTCCGCCCCGCCACGTCGAGCGCCTGCAGCAGCGCCAGCATGCGCTGCGTCTTCGGCGCATCCCACTCGAACCGGTCGATCACGAGGATCGCATTCTCGCGCGCCCGCGCGTTGAACGCGCTGCGGCGGGCGAGCTGGCGCACCTGGCGCGGCACCGTCTGGTGATAGTTGCGATCACCGTGCGGGCCGAACACCGTGCCACCGCCGACCCAGTTGGGAGCCCGCGTGGAGCCCTGTCGCGCGCGACCGGTGCCCTTCTGCTTCCAGGGCTTCTGGTTGCCGCCGGCCACCTTGCCACGCGTCTTCGTGGAAGCCGTCCCCTGTCGCTGGTTGGACAGGTACGCCTTCACCGCCTGGTGCATGACGGGCATGTTCACGGTGCCGTCGAAGACGGTTGCGGGAAGCGGTACACGCTCCCGCGACGTCCCCTGCGCCGTGAAGGCCGCGGCCTCGAATGTCTGCGTCTCAGCCATGGAATCAGCCCTGCTTGCGGACGAGGACGAGCCCGTTGGTGGGGCCGGCGACCGCGCCGCGGATGTAGATCAGGTGACGCTCGGCATCGATCTTCTCGATGCGCAGGTGCGTCTGCGTATGGCGCGCCGCGCCGTAGTGACCGGGCATCTTCTTGCCCTTGATCACGCGCGACGGATCGGTGCCGGGGCCGATCGAGCCGGGCCGGCGATGCTTGGTGTTGCCGTGCGTGTTGGGACCACCGCCAATGCCGTAGCGCTTCACGACGCCCTGGAAGCCACGTCCCTTGGAGGTGCCCGTGACCTTCACCTGCTCGCCGACCGCGAACACGTTGACATCGACGACATCGCCGATGGCGTACGCCGGAATCTCGGGGTCCTTGCCGGGTGCATCATCGAGGCGGAATGAGCGCAGCACGAGCGGCGGCGCCTCGAGACCCGCCTTGGCGGCGTGCCCGACCTCGGCCTTCGTGGCGCGGTTCCCCTTCGGCGTGCCCTCGCCCTTGGCGGAGGCGCGACGCAGGCGCTGACGCCCATAGCCGAGCTCCACCGCCGCGAAGCCCGCCACCGCCTTGTCCGTGACCTTGACCACGGGGTTCGGGGGCGCCTCGACGACCGTCACGGGGATCTGCTGCCCCGCCTCGTTGAATATCTGGGTCATGCCCAGCTTCCTGCCGATGATGCCGATCATGATTCCTCTGCTGAGTCGCGGCCCCGGATCGCTGGCGCGATCCGTTCGGCCGGGGGACCTGGCTACTCGACCTTGATTTCGACGTCCACGCCCGCCGGCAAATCCAGCTTGGTCAGCGCGTCCACCGTCTGTGCGCGTGAATCGAGGATGTCGATCATGCGCTTGTGCGTCTTCAGTTCGAACTGCTCGCGCGACTTCTTGTCGACGTGCGGCGAACGAAGCACCGTCCACCGCTGCGTCTTGCTGGGGAGCGGGATGGGACCCGACACCTGTGCCCCCGTCTTTTCCGCCGTGCGTACGATGTCGGCCGCCGCCTGGTCGATCACCGCGTGGTCGAACGCCTTGAGACGAATCCGAATTCTGCCAGCCATGGGTCAGCTCTCGTTATGCGGTCACGTGGGCCAACCGCCGGTCGCCGCCTCGTGCGGCGCGACGGCATTGGTCCGGACGGATCACTGGAGGATACGGGCGACGACGCCAGCGCCGACGGTGCGGCCACCCTCGCGGATCGCGAAGCGCAGCCCCTCGTCCATCGCGATCGGCGTGATCAGCTCGATCGTCATCTGCACGTTGTCTCCCGGCATCACCATCTCCA
>DASSBZ010000085.1:0-30899 GCA_035698205.1 Gemmatimonadaceae bacterium
GATGCGGACATCACGCTCCGCCTGCGCGAGGTGTTCGAGCCGCAGCTCGTCCAGTACAACCTGCTCGCGCTGCTGCATCGCATCGAGGTACCGCTGGTGTCGGTGCTGATGGAGATGGAGTGGACGGGCCTCTCGATCGACCTCGCCTGGTTCGCCGCGCTGAAGGAGCGCTTTCAGCGTGAGCGGGAACGCGTGGAGGAGGAGATCTACGCCGAGGCGGGGGAGCGCTTCAACATCAACTCCAATCCGCAGTTGCGGGTCATCATGTTCGAGAAACTCGAACTCCCGGTGCGCAAGCGCACCGCCACTGGAGCGTCGACGGATGCAAGTGTGCTCCAGGAGCTCGCGGAACTGGGGCACCGGCTGCCCGAGCTGCTGCTCGAGTACCGTGAGCTGTTCAAGCTGGAAGGCACATATCTCGATGCGTTGCCGCGACTCGTGCACCCGCACACCGGGCGGCTGCATACATCGTTCAACCAGACGGTGGCGGCCACCGGCCGGCTCTCGTCCAGCGACCCGAACCTGCAGAACATTCCCATCCGATCGGAGCTGGGGCGCGACATCCGGCGCGGCTTCGTGCCGCGCGACGGCTGGCTGATGCTCGCCGCCGACTACTCCCAGATCGAGCTGCGGCTGCTCGCGCATCTGTCGCACGATCCGGCGTTCGTGCAGGCCTTCCGCTCGGGGGGCGACATCCATCGACAGACGGCGTCGGTGATCTTCGGCGTGCCGCTCGAGGAGGTGACCGGCGAGATGCGCGCGCGGGCGAAGACGATCAACTTCGCGACGATCTACGGCCAGGGGGCGAACGCGCTCGCGCGGCAACTGCGCATCTCCAACGATGAAGCGAAGGCGTTCATCGAGACCTACTTCGAGCGATTTCACGGGGTGCGCGCCTATCTCGATTCGATGGTCGCGATGGCGCGCGAGCACGGCTACGTGGAGACCATCTTCAATCGCCGGCGCTACATCACGGAGCTGCGCGATCGCAACTTCAACATCCGCGCGTTCGGCGAGCGCGTGGCCACCAATGCGCCCATCCAGGGATCGGCCGCGGACCTGATCAAGGTGGCCATGATCCGCATCCAGCACGCGCTGGTCGAACGCGGCCTCGCCAGCCGGATGCTGCTACAGGTGCACGACGAACTCGTTTTCGAGGCACCTCCGGCGGAGGTCGACGAGCTCTCGGCGCTCGTCAGGCGGGAGATGGAGGGGGCCGCGGACCTCGACGTCCCCCTGGTGGTGTCGATGGGGACCGGGCCGAACTGGCTCGAATCCAAGGGCCTGTAGGGTGGTCACAGCTCCGGGTCCGGCAGGTTGCGTTCTGCGTGACCTGTCGCGATGTGAAACTGTGACGTTGCCCGGTGGTATGACCGCCAGAATCGCACAAATAGTTTTGTCACAATACTTTACGTCAAACGGATACGACCGGCCCCGGCATTGCCATTGCCAACGGTGCGAAACTGTCTCCCGAGACACTGCCGATGCTCAACCACCGCTACGCGACATCCATCCACTCCGCCCCTGGCACCGCGAATCCCCGTCGTCATGGACGACGCGGATTCACGCTGATCGAGCTGTTGATCGTTGTCGTGATCATCGGCGTCCTTGCGGCGATCGCCATTCCGAAGTTCCAGAACACCAAGGGCAAGGCCTTCGCAGCCTCACTCAAGGCGGACCTGCGGAACATCGCGACCTCGGAGGAGGCGTACTTCTACGATTATTCGGTCTATACGACCGATACCGCGGCGATGAAGGTGAATCTGTCCAGCGGCGTGCAGATCACCTTTGGCATCGCCGACGCGGGCGGGTGGTCCGCGAAGGTGACGCATCCGAATGCGTATCCGCTCGAGTGCGCGCTCTTCATGGGCACCGCCCCGGTCCTCGCTCCGGCAACCACCGAAGGACAGGTTCACTGCCAGTAGGACGGCGCGCGTCGCTGCGCCGCCTGGTGAGTCCTTGACCGTGGTGCGTTCGAAGGGGCGTCCTCCGTTCAACGACGGCGCACTGCGCGAGTTCCGCAAGCTGCGCGACGGGATGATTCACGCCATGGACGGCGGGCTCTGGCTGCATCGGCACGTCTGGCGCGGAGAGCCGATGGCCCACCTGGTCTCGACCGATCGCGAACGGCTGCTCGCCTACGGCCGCACGGCGGGACTTCCCGCGCATCGCCTGCAGTACAAGCCGCTCAAGGATCCTCGTACCGGAGAACGACGCGAGGCGTGGCACTGGGACCTGGTGGGCCCCTACCTGCCGCCACGCCGGGAAGCGTCAGGGCGCTGACGGCAACGACCGCTCCGCCGGCGCACCGTTCACAATGCGGTCGAGCGCGCCCGCCTCGTCGCGAAGCCAGCTCGCGTCGTCCAGCAGCGCCCGACGGAGCGCCGGATCGTTTCGCAGCGCCAGCCAGGTGCGCAACCGCTTCCAGGCTCGCCGTCGTCGGTCGGCGTAGACGATGTCCCACGTGGCGGATATCGGGAGCGAAACCAGATATACTAGCGCTAGTGTCGCGCCACCAATGCGCCATACTAGCGCAACCTGGACGAAATAGAACAGGAGCACCAGGGCGAGACCCGCCACGATCGCGATCATCGCGCGCTCGTTCAGACTCCGGCTTCGACGCAGCGCCACCCACCGCGCCAGCCGCAACGGGATCCAGTGGTTCAGGCGCCCCCAGAGCGCAATCGGTGTCACCAGCGCCGCGAGCACTCCCTCCCGGATGGTGAACCAGGCCGCGGGGCCGAACTCCAGCGACATCCCGAGATCATCGACCGCCAGTGCACGCGAGCGCACCACCTCGCGAAACGCATCGAGTCGTTCCGTGAATGCGCGCACGCGTGTCGCCACCTCGTCGCGCAATCCGTCGGTGCGCGACCTGCCGAGGTCAACTCGCCGCGCCGCTGCCAGCAGCTCCACCAGCGGGGCGTCAGCCGAGCCAAGGGGTCGCGGGATGTCGGTGAAGATCCCGGAGAGCAGCCGCGCCGCGGTCCAGACCCGCTCGGCGTCTTCCACCGATGGGAAGTTCAGCGTGACGTCGTGCAGCCCGGCATCGATCGTCGCCGTGAGCTGCTCGATCCCCGACGCATCGTTGGCGAATCCCCCGTCGGCGACGATGGCCTCGCCGACCTGAACGGCCACGCGGCTGCGTGGGCGCTCCTTCGCCTCGTACGTGATGCCGACCGGCACGACCCTGAGCGACTCGAGTCCGCGTTCGTCGCGAGCCCGAAGCGCCATGCGCGCCATACCGGTCTTGAGCGGCGACAGCGCCGGCTCGTCATGGCTGCGCCCCTCGGGAAACACGAGCACCGTGCCGCCCTCGGCGAGCACATCGAGCACCTGTTCGAACGAGCTCTCGTTGCGCCTCGGGTCGACGCGCCGGCCGGTCGCACCCGCCGCCTCGGCTCCGGCACGCTGCTCGTCGCTGGCTCGGCGCAGCGGCACGATGCCCACCGCCTTCACGACCGCGCGCGTGAAAACGTTATCCAGCAGCGTGGCCTTCGCGGTGATCGTGATCCGGCGTGGTACGACGACGCCGATCACCAGTGCATCCACGAGCGAGTTGGCGTGGTTGCCGGCGAGCAGGACGGGACCATCGTGGCCCAGATGATCGAGCCCGGACACCTCGATGTCGCGGTAGAACCATCGCAACGCGAGTCGCGCGATGGCCCGCAACGTGACATACAGCATCAGGCGGGAATGGTGGTCGGAGCGGAGGGTGCCTCCGGCTCATCACCCGCTTCCCGCGCCCGATGCAGCCCACGCTCGGCGTCGCGCGCGACCCGCTCGCCCTCGTCGACGTCCACGAACAGCAGAATCACGGCGCCGATGACGAAGAAGAGGATCAGCGAGAAGATCGCGTTGCGCGGATGGCCGGTGGCACCGATCACGAGCGAGAAGACGAGTGGGGCAAAGATCCCGGCAAACTTCTCGAAGACGCTGTAGAAGCCGAAGAACTCCCCGGACTTGTGCGCCGGTATCATGCGCGCGAACAACGATCGGCTGAGCGCCTGCGTGCCCCCCTGCACCATGCCGGTGAGCGTGGCAAGGATGAAGAAGTGCGTGGCCGTCGCGATGAAGTAGCCGAAGATGCTGATGCACGTGTAGACCGCGAGCCCCGCCAGCACCATCCGTTTCGCGCCGACGCGTGCGGCCAGGCCGCCGAACAGGAAGGCGAACGGTACGCCGACAAACTGCACGATCAGCAGCGCCGTGATCAGCGCGCTGTTGTCGATTCCGATGACGCTGCCGTACGCCGCCGCCATCTTCTGGATCATCTGGATGCCGTCGTTGTAGATCATGAACGCGACGAGCATCAGGAACGCGTTCTTGAACCGACGGAGTTCGCGCAGCGTCTCGTACAACCGGCGGAACGGCGTGATGAAGACGCTCTCGCCCACACGTTCGTCCGGTTCCAGCGTACGCGGTGGCTCCTTGACGCGCCGAAACAGCGGAATCGCGAAGAGCAGCCACCAGACCGCCACGGACAGGAAGGCCAGGCGCGTGGGCAGCGTCGCCTGCGATCGGGTCAGCCCGTCGCCGGCGGGAAGCCCGAACGCCTGCGGCGCGATGATCCAGGCGAGATTGATCGCCAGCAGCACGCCACCGCCCAGATAACCGAGCGCGTAGCCGGCGCTCGACACGCGATCCATCTCCTGTTGCGGGGCGATGTGCGGCAGCAGCGACTCATAGAAGACCACGCTGGCGGTCGCGCTGATCAGCACGACGATGAACAGCGCGCGCGCCACCTGGTAGTCGCCGTGCTGGACGAAGAACATGCCGCTCAGCGCAAGCAGCCCGGGTACCATGGCGACGGCGAGCATCTTCTTCTTGATGCCGGCGTAGTCGGAGATCGCGCCGAGGATCGGCGACAGTACGGCGACGACGACCGCGATCAGGATGTGGGCGTTGGCGAGCGCCTGGGTGGCCCCGCTCTCCGACAGGGAGTCTGCCGAGATCGCGATGAAGTAGATCGGAAAGACGGCCACCATGATGGTGGTCTGTACAGCCGAGATCGCCCAGTCGTACATGGCCCACGCGCGCAGTTCGGGACGGTCGAGCCCGAGTCGGTTGAACAGCGAGGGTCGCGTCGGCACGCCAGGCATGGAGGGATGGAATGAGGGTGAAACGGCGAACGCATGCATGTCCACGTTCGCACACACCGCGCCGGATCCGTCGTCCGCCGGTTGACGGAACAGGCGCGGTTCGCAGATTTGTCGACATGACTCGCACTTCCCGATCGTCCCGCCGCTGCGCGCTCGTCCTCTGCGCTGCCGCCCTGATGGCCTGCGGCGGTGGGGATGATTCGACGCCGGTCAACGATACGGCCGTTGCCGTCGTCGCGCCACCGGATTCGATGCCGGTCACACCGGCACCGATCTCCACCTGGGAATCAGATCTCGGGGAGGCGCTCGTCATCGCCGGCGCGGCACCCGACGAAGCGGTGATCGTGCTCCCCGACACGATCGGACTGCGCGCCAACGCCGGGGCGCCCGTTCTCGACGCGCTGTCGGGTCGCGAGCTGGTGCTCTACTCGCGCGGCCGGCGCATCGGCGCCGCGCGCGTAGGTGCGGTTGCCGGCGCTGCCGAAGTGGGCGCGTCGTGCGTGCAGTGGCCCACGACCCGGCTCTCTCTCGATGCCGCCGCCGGCAGCGCGCCGGGGTGGACGATCGCGCTGGACGCCTCACGCGCTTCGCTGCTCCCCGCCGATTCGCTCGAGGCATTCTCGGCGGCGGACTCGTCGCGCCTGACCGCCGAGATCGCGCGCATTGCCTCGGCGCTGCCCGGCGACGTGGACCCGGACTTCCGCGGACTTCCGTTCGTGGTACGCACGATCCACCGCATCGAGCTCCCGTCGGGCAGCCGCGCGCTGGTGGCCGAGGTGGTGCGACAGGTCAACCAGGAAGCGAACCCCAAGCGCGAGCAGTTGCTCCTGATTGCCGAGGGGGACAGCACGCGGCGATCGGCGCTGGACGCCGCGGCCTGGTGGCACCGGACGAGCGGCATGGAAGAGGCGCTGGAGACGCTGTCGTTCGTGGCCGCGATCTCGATCGGCAGCTCGCACACCCCGGCCATCGTACTCGCCCGTGAGTCAAGCCGGGGGACGGCCTTCACCCTGCTCGAGCGCACCGGCGTGCGGCAGTGGAGTGAGAGGTGGACGAGCGCAATCGGGGGCTGCTGAGGACGCTGCATTCAGGCTGCATGCTGTATGCTGCTCGCTGACTGCTGGCGGTTCCGGTGAGGCTGTATGCTGCGTGCTGCACCGCGGCTGCAACGCCGCCGCGGCCTGCACGTAGCGAGCAGCTCGCAACATGCCGCATCAGTTGCTCCTCCCCAGCGCCGCCGGTGCTCGCGCCCGTCCGGCGGCGCCGGCGAGGGCGGCGAGCGCCAGCAGATACGGCAACGCAAGAAAGATCTGGTATGGCACGTCCCAGCCCAGCGCCTGGAGCAGCGTCTGGGTCGCGAAGCCGGCGCCGAAGAGCACCGCGGCCAGCAGCGTTCGCCATGGCGACCAGCTGCCTAACGCGACGACCGCGATCGCGATGAATCCGCGGCCGGCGGACATCCCCTCCGCGAACGTGCCCGCCTGCGCGAGCACCAGCGTGGCACCGGCCAGGCCGGCGAGCGCGCCGCCGAACAGCATGGCCGCCACGCGGATGCGGTCCGGACGGACGCCGGCGGCACGAGCGGCATCGGGCGATTCGCCCACGGCGCGCAGCGCCAGACCGGCGTGCGTCCGGTACAGCCACCATGCCAACGCCGGCGTCAGCGCATACAGCAGGTACGTCGTCACCGGCTGCGCGAACAGCGCCCTCCCCACCCACGGCAGCTCCGATATGACGGGGATCACCAACACGCCGGTGGTCGGAATGCTCAGCGCCGCTCCGCTCGCGCCATACATCGTGCGATACAACACGCCCGTCAGACCGAGGCCGAGGAGCGTCACCGCGGCGCCGGTGATGATCTGATCGGCGCGCAACGCCACCACGAACACGGCGAACACCATCGACACCAGGCAACCGGCGACGATCGCCAGCGCGAACCCGGCGCCAAGCCCGGCAGCCCCGGCTCCCACCAGCGCACCGAAGGCGCCGGCGATGATCGCACCCTCGACGCCGATGTTGATCACGCCGGCGCGTTCGGCCACCATTTCACCCAGAGCGGCGAGCGCGAGGGGGGTGGCGGTCCGCACCGTCGCCTCGAGGAAGGGAGCAGCGACGTCGATCACCCGGCCGTTGCCTCGTCCAGGCGCTCACCTTCGGATGCCCCCGGTACGGGTGGCGGGGCAGCAGCCCGCTTCGCCCGCCACCAGGCGGTGGCGAGCAGGCCGAGGATGATCATCGCCTGGATCACGGACACCAGGACCGACGGGACGCCAGCGTCGCGCTGCATCGCGCCGGCGCCGGCCTCGAGCGCGCCGAAGAAGATGCCGCTCAGCATCACGCGCACCGGATCCAGCGCCCCGAGCAGCGCGACGGCGATGGCCGTGTAGCCGAACCCCGGCGACAGGTTCTCATACAGCGCGAACGTCACGCCCAGGACCTCGATGGCCCCGGCGAGACCGGCGATCGCCCCGCTCATGAGAAAGACCCGCATTCCCGTGCGCTGGACATCGATTCCGCCGGCAATGCGGGCCGCGAACGGGTTCTCCCCGGTGACGCGAATGCGAAAGCCGGCCGCCGTCGATCGCAGTATGACGGCGAGCGCGATCGACACCACAAGCGCCAGCGCGAAGCCAAGGTGCAGCCGCGTGCCGGGCACCATCATCGGCAGATGGACCGCGTCGGGCAGCGTCGACGATTGCGGATAGATGCCGAGCACTTCCTGCAGCGGACCGCGCACCAGGTATCCGACGCCGTGCAGCGCCACGAAGTTCATCATGATCGTGCTGATCACGTCGAGCACGCCGAACCAGCGGAGCAGAATGGCGGGCAGAAGTGCCCAGGCAGCGCCGCCCGCCGCGCCGGCGACCAGCGCCGCGGTGATCACCAGGGCGGCGGGACGGTCGGCGAGCGTCAACGCCACGGTCGTCGCCGCCGCGGCACCCGCCAGGATCTGCCCCTCGGCGCCGATGTTCAGGATCCCCGCCCGGAATGCGAAGGCCACGGCCAGGCCGGCGAGAATCAGCGGCGTCGCACGCACCAGCGTGGACGACAGCAGTGCGTCACTCGATCCGAACGACCCGCGCCAGAAGGCGCGCATGACCGCCACCGCGTCGTAGCCGCCCGCGAGGGACGTGATCACCAGGATCGCGACGACGAGCACGACGAGCAGCGCGAGTGCAGGCACGACCGTCGCTGCCAGTTCATGAACTGGCGAGCGACGCCCGGCGGGCCCGCGCATCACGTCGCCCCGACCATCGCCCGGCCCGCCGCCTCACGATCGACCGCGGTCTCCGTCAGCCGGCCGTCGAAGCAGACGAACAGTCGATCGGCAATCGCGAGCACCTCGTCGAGATCGCTCGCATGGGTCACGATGCACATGCCCGCATCGCGCGCGGCGAGCAGGCGTTGCAGCACATCTTCCATGGCGCGGACATCGAGCCCCCGCACCGGGTTCTCGGCGACCAGCAGTCCGGGCGGAGGGTCGCCATCGAGCTCGCGCGCCAGCACGAGCCGCTGCTGGTTTCCGCCGGACAGGCTGCGCGCGGACTGCGTCTCGCTGCCGGCGCGCACGTCGAAGCGCTTCATGAGCTGACGCGTGCGCGCATCGATGGCGCGCCAGCGCATCCACCCCCGTCGCGCACCCGCACCGCGCAGCGCGACGTTTTCGCTCAGGCTCATGTCGAGCGCGAGCGCGTCGCGCTGTCGCTCACCCGGCACGAACCCGATGTGCGACGGCAGCCGCAACGCGCCGCTTCGTGGCACCAGTCGGCCGGCGAGCGCGCGCAGCAGTTCGCGCTGTCCGGCACCCTCCACGCCGGCGATGCCCACGATCTCGCCGCGGTGCAGCTCCAGCGTGACGTCGCGCAGCCGCGGCACGCCGCGATCGTCGCTGACCGTGACGCCATCGGCGCGAAGCACGATGTCACCCGATGCGGGTCGCGTACCGGAGGCGGCGCGCTCGGGGACGTCCGACTCCGGCGGGGCGCCGAGCATCGCGTGCACGAGCATCGGCTCGGTGAGCGACGCGATGGCACCGGTGAGCACCGTGCGACCATGGCGCAGCACGGTCACGTCATCGGCGATCGCGCTCGCCTCGCGCAGCTTGTGGGTGATCAGCACCGCCGCGCCACCGTTGTCCGCGAAACGGCGCAGCCACGCCAGCAGCTCGTCCGCCTCAACCGGCGACAGGACCGCCGTCGGCTCGTCGAGAATCAGCGTGTGTGCCCGGTGCGCGAGCGCCTTGAGGATCTCGAGCCGCTGCTGGGCGCCCACCGGGAGAGCCCCGGCGAGCGCGCCCGGGTCGAGCACGAGACCGGTGTCGAGCGTCAGCTGGTCGACGATGCGGCGTGCCGCCCTCATATCAAAGCGGCCCCTCCCGCCTAACGCGACGTTCTCGGCGACGGTCATGGTCGGCACCAGCGTGAAGTGCTGGTGCACCATGCCCAGTCCGGAGCGAATGGCAGCCGCCGATGACGCATGGTCGCGCATGACGCCGTCGACCCGGATCCGGCCGGCGTCCGGCCGGAGCAGCCCGAATGCGATGCGCATGAGCGTGGACTTGCCGGCGCCGTTCTCGCCGAGGACCGCGTGCACGGTACCGCGACGAACCTCGAGCGACGCGCTGGCCAGCGCGCGCACGGGCCCGAATGACTTCGTGATGTGCTCGAGCGTGAGCGCGGGTGGGGCGTTCACATCCCCGTCGGCAGGTCGAGGAACGACCACGGCACCGCGAACCGCTCGTGAAGATGCGCCGCGAGCGCGCGCACGCCAACGGTCTCGGTGGCGTAGTGGCCCGCATAGATGATGACCAGCTCGAGATCGTTCGCCTCGACCGCCGTGTGGTGCGCGCCCTCGCCGACGATCAGCGTGTCGACACCGAGTGCCAGCGACTCGCGAATCGAATCCGCCGACGCGCCGGCACCGGTCACCATGGCCCAGTGCCGCGTGCGCCGCCCGGGGGGGACGCGCGTCGTTCGAACCGTGCCACCCAGCGGTGCAACGAAGGCGGCCGCGCGCTGCACGAGCGTGTCGGTCGCAAGGTCGTCGAACCCGCGCACGCCGATGCGCATCCCCTGATACTCGCCGAACGTCTCACCCGGGCGCAGCCCGAGCTCCGCCGCCAGCAGAACGTTGTTGCCGAACTCCGCGTGCAGGTCCAGCGGAATGTGCGAGGCGTAGACCGCGATGTCGTGCTCGACGAGGAGCTGCAGCCGTCGCCGCGGCAGCCCCGTCCACCGCTGTGGGCCACCCCAGAACATGCCGTGATGCACGATCAGCAGGTTGGCGCCATCGCGCGCCGCGGCACGGATGGCATCGAGCGAGAAATCAACCGCAGCCGCGACGCGCGTCACCGTGCCCGAGTTCTCGAACTGGAGTCCGTTCAGCGCGCCGGGATAGTCCGGTATCGTCTCGGGGCGCAGCAGCGCGTCCAGGTGCGCGACGATCTCGGTCAGTGCGGGCATGGTTCAGGGAGTCGGTGGCGCGCCGGCGTGCGTCGCGCGCGTTTCGTCATCGAGTCGGCGCGTCACCGAGTCGATCGTCGCGCGCGTGGCGGCCGGGATGCGATCGAGGATGGCGGGGTTGAGCACGAGCTTCACGATCCCCTCTCGGGAGCCGAGGTTGATGACACGCGCATGGAAGTTACCCGCCTGTACCTCGCGCGCGACGTACATCAACGCGCCGGGGACATCGATGACGACGCTGCCGAGCGTGACCTGCGGCGCGATGGCGTTCTGGTCGGAGTTGGAGCCGATGATGAAGACGCCACGGGAGTCCTTCGCGGCCTGAAAGACGCCAAGGCCGGCCGCGTCGGCATTCTGGAAGATCACGTCGGCGCCCCTGGCGATCTGGGCGAGCGCCTGTTCCTTGCCGGCGCTGACGTCATCCCAGTTACCGATGTACGAACGCAGCACACGAATCTCCGGATCGAGCGAACGGGCCCCCTCGGTGAAGGCGTCGAAGCTTTTCCGCACCGGTGGCAGCTCCGTGCCGCCGATCGCACCAATGGTCCCCGACGTCGACATGCTGGCCGCCAGCACGCCCGCCACGTACGACGGCTCGTCGAAGCCGAACATCATCCCCGACACATTCGCGCGCACGGTGTTCCCGGACGTGGTGACGTACTGCGTTGCGGGATAGCTCGGTGCGACTCGCACGGCTGCGTCCTGGAACTCGAATCCGTGTCCGAAGACGAGGTCGAAGTGCTCGGCCCCGTAGTGACGGAAGCTTTCCTCGAACTCCGCGGGGGTGCGGGTCTGCACGTGGCTGATCTCGGCGCCCAGCGAGTCGCGGATGTGCTGCAGTCCCGCATACGCGCCGGCGTTCCAGGACTGGTCCGAGATGGGGCCGGGGGTGAGCAGGGCGACGCGAAAGTCGTCCGGATCGGAGCGCGCGGAGTCGCTGCCGGCACAGGCGGCGAGCGCGAGCACGAGGAGGCTGTTGAGAACTGTGTATAACACTTTCACAGGATGTCTACAATACTGGAAACGACAAAGCCACACAAGCACTTGCGCTCGTGTGGGTAGTCATATGTTTACCAACGCGCCGGGGCCGATCGCGGACCCCGGACCGGATGGAAGTTACTGCGAGAGGGCGATATTCTGGCGCGGCGTCTGTGGCGCCTTGGACTCGCTACGATCCGCTCCGCCGAGCTCTGCCATGGCTTGGTCTCCCATGCGAACGGTGCCATTGATGACCCCGCCCTCGAGGACGACGATACTCTTGGTGAGAATGTCGCCCTTCACGCTCGAGGTGCCCTGGATTTCCACGCGTTCGTCGGCGACGACCGTGCCGACGATGGTGCCTCCAATGACGGCTTCCTGCGTGCGGACGTTGCCGTGGATCACCCCTTGGCGCCCGAGCAGCAGCTGACGGGCCCCGCGAATGGCCCCTTCGATTGTGCCTTCGACCTTGATCACGCCGGTGCTTTCGACGTCACCGATGATCTTCATGCCGGGGGCAATGACGGAGAGGCCGGCTTCGGGAGCACCGGGTTCGTTGCGCATGATGGGCTTCTCGGTGGGGGGCTTGTTGAAGATCGCCATGACTTCAAACTGGTCTGGGGAACGCCGGATGTCGAGCGACCGGGACGGGACTGCAGCAACGCCGGGAGTGGCGCGCGGTTACTCCTGTGGGCCGACGGGTGCCGTGGCCGGAGCGCGCGTGCTGGCGACCGGCGGTGTGTCGGGTGCGGATCGCGTCGCGCCGGCAGGGGCGGAGAGACTCATGAGGTTGCGCACCTGTTCATAGCGCACGTGCAGTCGTGAGAGTGCGACCTGCAGGGAGTCGAGGCGTACGGTGTTGCCTTCGAGTTCGGCGACGCGTGCGCGAAGCGCGGGGACGCGCGCGCTTTCGATGGCGAAGAGGATCCACGACACGGCGAGGACGCCGACGAGCAGGCGGCCGAGCGGTGACCAGAGGAGGCGCAGCAGACGGACCTGTCGCTGGCCGAGGATGATGGTGCGGTTGGCCAGCCCGCTTTCGCGCTGGACCTGGATGATCATGGAGCCGGCGTGCGGCGTGTAGATGTTGCCGTAGCCGTGTGGGGCGTGGGCGGGCGAGCGCTGGGGCGAAGTCACTTGCTACACATCCTGGAGAGGTCGTCCGAGCACGAGCTCGATGATCCGATTGAGATCATCGGCGGAGTAGAAGGCGATGCGCAGTTCGCCGCGGGAGGCGTTATCCGAATCGAGTCGGATATCGGTCTGGAGGCGGCGTCGGAGGGCATCGGTGAGGAGACGAATCTGGGGATTGGTCGAGGTTGGCGCTGTGCGCCGCGTCGCTGTCGAGGACTGGCGTTTTGATGGCGCCTTTCTGGCACGCCGCTCGGTTTCGCGAACGGAGAGGCCGGAGGCGATGATTTCGCGTGCGAGCTCAATCATCGGACGCTCTTCGGAGAGGGAGAGCAACGCGCGGGCGTGTCCGGCGGTGATCTGCGCGGATTCGAGCATGCGGCGAATGGTGGCCGGGAGCTCGAGGAGCCGGAGTGCATTGGCGACGGTCGAGCGGTCCTTGCCCACGGCCTCGGCGATCTGCTGGTGCGTGGCGTTGAATTCGCGGGCGAGGCGGAGGTAGCCCTCGGCCTCTTCGAGGGGGTTGAGGTCGGCGCGCTGGAGGTTTTCGACGAGGGCGAGGGTGAGCATCGTCCGATCGTCGTAGTCGCGCACCAGGGCCGGGATGTCGGTCCAGCCGAGTTGGGTGGCGGCGCGCAGGCGTCGCTCACCGGCAACGAGCTCGAAGGACTCGTCGTCGAGGGCGCGAACCGTGATCGGCTGGAGGAGGCCGCTTTCGCGCAGGCTGTTGGCGAGGCTGGCGAGTTCCGCCGCGGCGAATTCGCGGCGTGGCTGGAAGGGATTGGCGCGAATGCGGTCGATGCGAAGGGTGCGTAGCTGCTCCCGCGTGTCTGGGGCGGCGTCGTCGGGTTCTCGAGGGACTGCGGGGGGGGCGGTGGCTGCTCCGAGCAGTGCTTCGAGGCCTCTGCCCAGTCGCCGTGGCTTCTCGGTCATGTCGGATCAGGGAGGGTGGAAGGTGGCGCGGGCGTGGCGGCGCTGGCGGCCGGGCGCGGCAGGCCGGTTGTGCCGCGTCCGCGCGCGATGAGTTCGCGTGCGATGGCCATGTAGGCCTGGGCGCCGACGGAGGCAACGTCGTAGAGGGCGATCGGTTTGCCGAAGCTGGGGGCCTCAGCGAGTCGCACGTTGCGCGGGACGACCTGTTCGAAGACGCGATCGCCGAAGTATTCGCGGGCGTCGTCGGCGACCTGGCGTGAGAGGTTGAGGCGGGTGTCGAACATGGTGAGAACGACGCCGTCGATGGCGAGCTGTTCGTTCAGGTTCCGCTGGACGAGGTTGACCGTATTGAGGAGCTGGGAGAGGCCTTCGAGGGCGAAGTACTCGCACTGGAGGGGGATGAGGACGGCATCGGCGGCGGCCAGCATGTTGACCGTGATGAGTCCGAGCGACGGCGGGCAGTCGATCAGGATGAAGTCGTAGTCGTCTCGGACCGGGGCGAGGGCGGCGCGCATGATGTGTTCGCGCTCCGGCCGACCGACCAGTTCGATCTCCGCGGCGGCGAGGTCTGGCGCGGCCGGAGCGACGTCCAAGAGGCGGAAGTGGACGCCGCGCTGGAGGATGTCACGGACCGTCGCATCGCCGAGGAGGACGTCATAGACCGTCGCCTCGAGTGTGGCTGGGAGGAGGCCAACTCCGCTGGTGGCATTGCCTTGCGGGTCTGCGTCGACCAGGAGGGTGCGCTGTTCCGCCACCGCCAGGCTGGCCGCCAGATTGACTGCTGTTGTCGTCTTACCGACCCCGCCCTTCTGATTTGCTACGGCGATAACTCGTCCCACGCGTCTCTCCGACCTTGGCTGCAGGGGGTGAGAATATAGCGCCGAACGGCCGGTTGCGCGTCATCGTTTCACGTGAAACAGCGGTCGAATATTGCGGAGCTGTTGCACGTGAAACGACGGAAGGGGCGCGTGGGGCGCGACGTTCTCATGGGCGCGCGCTGTCAAAAAGCTCGAACTCTCCAAAAGCGCGAACTCCTTCAAATCGCGAACTCCCCCAAAGCGCGACGGTCCCAAATAGCGCCACCTTCCAAGGGCGCCCGCACGCCCTGCGGCGCGATGCGCTGCGCCCGATTCGCCGCGCTATTCGCGACCCGGAACAAAGCGCCACGTCACTACCACATCGGCACTCATCGTCTGCTCGCCCACCTCGATCGGCGTGTCCGCCTCCGCTCGCCCCGCGGTCATCGCCAACATCCGCGGCATCGGCGAGGGCTGGCCCCCTCCGCTCGACACGACCTCCACCAGGCTCCCCAACGTGCCGCCGGCCGCCCGCGCGATCGCCTCCGCATCCGCACGCGCACTCTCCACCGCCTTCGCCAGCGCCAGTCGACGCGTTTCGGCCGCCTTCGAACTCTCGTAACTCAGCGAATTCACCCGGTTCGAACCAGCACGGATCGCGGCATCAATCACCCGACCGGTCTCCCCGATCTGCCGCACCAGTACCTGTACCGAGTTCCGCGCCACATACCCGATCACACGAGGCTCCTTCCCACCCTCGTAGCTCATCTCGGGGTGCAACTGATAACCCACGGTCGTGATGTCGGACGCGGCCACACCACGCCCCTTGATCGCCTGGATTACAGCCTGCTGCAGCTCCGCGTTCCGGGCACTCGCCTCGTCAGCCGTCGCTGCCCGCGTCTCAACCGCGAACACGATCGACGCACGATCCGGCGTCACCGTCGCCTCCCCATGCCCGGAAACCACAATCTTCGCGACCGTCGCCCCTGCCCCGACGTCGCTCGCCCCCTGTGCCCGTATGCTCCCAACCGCCATCATCGACGCCGCCAGCGCCGCCACACCCATAGCACGCATCATAGGATCCCCCTCTCCGGCACTCGTCGCCCCGGAAGCCACGGTGAATTGGTAACGCTGCGAGAATAATCTACCCAATAGTAACATATTGCTACTAATTGCGGCCTCGACACTCGCCGCTGCAGCGCAACTACGTGCGAGAATCGTGCACGTCACGTCTCTAACGGAGACGTCATGCCCCCGCGTACTTGCACATCCCACCTGGGTCGGTGGCGGGGCCGGCGCGCTTTTTCCGCCACAACACTAAAGAGAACGCGGAGGACGCAGAGGTCCACAGAGGAAGGGTGTGCGGTGCGACGGGAGACGTCGCGCGGGCCGCGTGCTGTTGTTTCTGTCGGACTGCTTGAACCGCGCTGCTCTCGAGCGCCGAGGGAATGCCGCGTCGAGCATTCCTCTGCGAGCCTCCGCGCGCACTCCGCGCCCCTCCGCGAGCGCGCGCCGCAGGCGGTCCTGCCTGACCCTCGACGACCGCCGCCCCTCGCCCCGCGCCCTACTCGTCAGGCAGTGCCGCCGCCGCACCGGCAGCGCGGTACCGCTCCACCTCGATCAGCAGGTTCTGCAAATCGTTAGGCCGCACACCCGGAATGCGCGACGCCTGCGCCAGCGACGACGGACGGATCGCCGCCAGCTTCTGCCGCGCCTCCATCGAGATCGATCGCATCTCGTGATACGGCAGTGCGTCGGGAAGCACCACGCTCCCCATCCGCGAAAGTCGATCGGCCGCCGAACGCTCCCGCGCGAAATACCCCGCGTACTTGAGTTCCAGCTCCGTCGTCACCAGTACGTCGTCGGGCAACCCGGCGCCGACGCCGGCGGCGGCGAACAGCCCGCCCAGCGTCACGCCCTGCCGCTTCGCGACCTCGGCGATCCGCACCGACTGCACGAGCGGCGCGCTCCCTGCCGACGCCAGCAGCGCCGCGACGGCGTCGGGACGGACGCTCGTGCCTTCCGCCAGCCGCATCGCCTGCGCCTCGTCGTCGAGGCGGCGCCGGACGATCGCCGCTTCATCGTCGTCGAACAACCCGGTCGCGATGGCCAGTTCGCCGAGCCGGCGCAACGCGTTGTCCTGCCGCACCGTCAGGCGGAACTCCGAGCGCGAAGTAAAAAGCCGATACGGCTCGTCCACCCCCCGTGTCACGAGGTCGTCGACCAGCACGCCGATATACGACGACTCGCGGCCGAGTCGCAGTGGCTCCCCACCCAGCGCCAGCGCCGCGGCGTTCGCACCGGCCACCACGCCCTGGCCGGCCGCCTCCTCGTAGCCGGTGGTCCCGTTGATCTGGCCGGCGAAGAACAGGCCGCCTAACGCTTTCACCTGCAGCGTGGCATCGAGCTGCGTCGGCGGAAAATAATCGTACTCGATGGCGTAGCCGGCGCGCGTCATGCGCGCGCGCTCCAGGCCGGGGACGGTATGCAGCATCTCGAGCTGCACGTCCGCCGGCAGCGACGTCGACAGGCCGTTCACGTACAGTTCCGACGTATCGTGCCCCTCGGGTTCGAGAAAGAGCTGGTGCCGGTCCGCGTCGGGGAACCGCACGATCTTGTCCTCCACCGACGGACAGTAGCGCGGGCCACGCGCGCCGATGGCACCGCCGTACATCGCCGAGCGACCGATGTTGTCGGCAATGACCTGCTTGCCGCGCTCCCCGATCCACGTGATCCAGCACGGCAGTTGGTCCGGATGCCGGGTGCGTTCGTCCTGACGGCGCGGCGTGCGCCAGAAGTGCGACCAGGAATAGTCGAACTGCTCGATTTCGCTCTCCTGCCGCTCCAGTCCGTCGTAGCGCACCGAGCGGCCATCGATCCTCGGCGGCGTCCCGGTCTTGAACCGGGCGACCTCGAGGCCGGCCTGTTCCATCTGCTCGGCCAGATGCGTGGCCGCCGGCTCCCCGGCGCGCCCGCCGGCGATGCGCGTCTCCGTGCCGATGTGAATCCGGCCGCGCAGAAAGGTGCCGGTGGTGATCACCACGGTGGCGGCGTGAAAGACACGCCCCTCCCGCGTCTCGATCCCGCGCACACGCGTGGCGCCGCCGGATTCGTCGAGGATGAGCCGCGTGACCGTACCCTGAATGGTCTGCAGCCGCTCGTGCGCCTCGAGCAGCGTGCGCACCGCGCGACGATACAGCCCGCGGTCGCACTGGGCTCTCGGCGCCCAGACCGCGGCACCCTTGCCGCGATTGAGCATGCGGAACTGGAGGGTGGCCATGTCGGTGGCCCGCGCCATGATGCCGCCGAGCGCATCGACCTCGCGCACGACCGTCCCCTTGGCCACCCCGCCGATGGCGGGATTGCACGACATCTGGCCGATGGTCTCGAGGGCGCTCGTGATGAGCCCTACGCGCGCACCGTGCCGTGCGGCCGCGACGGCGGCCTCGGTTCCGGCATGGCCGGCCCCGACCACCAGCACGTCGAACTCCGCCTCCACGTGCACACTCCCTGTCATCCCTGCAATCTACAGGGCCAATCGTTCCGCTCCAGTCGCGGATGCGAGACTCCGGCATCCGGCACCTGGAGCGACGAGCCTCGTCGAATACACTACCCCTGACCGCCGATCCCACCCTCCCGACCATGCCGATCATCCTGACACACGACGCGAGTACGCTGTTCATCCGCCGTGAGGCCTATGAACGCGTCGGACTGGAGCGCGCCGCCATCGACCAGCGACTCAATCTCACACCCGACGAGTTCCGGGTCGACGGCGCGCTGGTCGTCATCGGCCCCGTGCCCGACGACGAAGGCGTGCGAGCGCTCATCGACGAACTCGAAGCCGTGGGGCTGACGTACTTCGAGGACTACTTCGAGCTGAGTGGAAACTGGCCGCCCTGGCTGTCGCTGATTGCCGATATCCGGTGATCGCTGTGGCGCCGCGGGCTGCCGGCGGTCAGCGCGGCGTGGGATGCTGGCCGATGGGCGCCGCCCGCACAGGCGAGGGTTGCTCCGGGGAACGCAGCGCGCCGCGCCACCCGCAGCGCAGGCACCAACTGTAGCGGAACCAGGGGAACAGGCGGCGCGCTCCGGCCGGCTCGAGCCGGATGGTCACCGCATTGCAGTCCGGGCAGCGATCCGAGCGTGGCAGGATCCAGAAGAAGACGAGCGTCGCGAGTGCAACACGCAGCACGAACAGCCCCAGAAAGGCCGCGACGAAGATTGCTGCATCGGACATGACCACTACCCCCGGGCCGCGGGCACGTGGCCGCGGCCGCTACTGCTCGTCCGTCAGATTCGCTGCTCCACCCGTGCCCACGCCTCGACCCACGCCACGCCGTCCTCGATGCGCTCGATCGCCACCTCGGCATTCTCGAGAAGGAGCTCCCCCTCCAGGCTGGCCGCCTCCAGCGAATACGACTGCTCGCCGATGACGTAGGCAATGCGGCCACGACCGTCGGCGGGGATGGTCGATTCCACACGACCGGGATGCCCCTGCAGCAGGTACCGATCGTCGATGACGTCGCGGGCGGCGGCCGGCACGATCGCCTTTGCCACGAGCGCGACCAGCGCAACGGCGCCGGCCGCTCCACCGGCAAGCGCCAGCAGCACGGCCGCCGGCGCTCCCACGCTGCCGGCGCGCAGGATGCCGTACCCCACGATACCGAAGACCGTGAGAAACACGCTCAGCGCCGCCGTGGTGTAGGTGCGCCGGGTCGCGGCGAGCTGACGACCGATCGCGTCGAGCCCGGCGTGTCGCTCGACGCCGTGCATCATGACGTGAACGCCGAGAACAAGCCCGACGACGAAGGTCGTGATGAAGAACGCGATCATGTGGATTGGCGAGCGGTGGTGTGTCGTGACGAATCGGCTTCCGACGAACCGTAGTATACCATCGTTCGTTCATCCGGGTCGAGCATCGCGGCGAGCGCATCCACGATGCGCCGGTCCACGTAGTATGACGGCGCGAACGGATGCGGCCCCATCACGAAGCCGACGTGCCCCCCCCGAGGCGGGATCTCCAGCTGCAACCACGGATTCGCCTGCGCCAGCTCGCGTACGGCAGCGAGCACGCCGTCGTCCACGAACGGGTCGTCGGCAGCGACGAGCAGGAGCGCAGGGCGCCGGATTCGTGACAGAAATCCCATCGACGAGCTGCGGGCGTAATAGTCGGCGGCGTCGACAAACCCATGCAAAGGCGCCGTCAGCACGTCGTCGAATTCGAACAGCGTGCGCACGGCCAGCAGTCGGTCGCGCGGTACGAGGTCGTTGTACACGGCCAGCTTGGCCAGCGCCTTGCGCCGCAGCGAGCGCAGAAAATCCCACTGGTAGAGGCGGGCGAAGCCAAGCTGGATGCGACGTGCGGAAACGGCGAGATCGAACGGCACGGAGACGGCCACCGCCCCGCGAACCGCATCCGGCGCGCGCTCGCCCTGTTCGCCGAGCCACTTGAGGAGCACGTTGCCGCCGAGCGACACGCCAGCGAGCAGCAGTGGCGCGTCCGGATCCCGCCGCATGAGGTGTCGCACGACCAGGTCGAGATCCTGCGTCTCGCCGGAGTGATAGAACCGGCGAGCGCGATTCATCTCGGCGCCGCACCCGCGGAAGAGCAGCAGCGTCGGCGCCCAGCCGCGCTCGATCGCGCGCTGCATCGTGGGCAGCGCATAGTGCGAGTGGAGTCCGCCCTCGAGTCCGTGCAGCAGGAGCAACCTCGGTGCACCGGCGGCTGCCGTCGGGTTCGCGTGCACGAGCTCCACGAAGTCGTCGTCTGGGGTCGCGACGCGTTCGACCGTCAGGTCGATCGGCGGCCGCGCCCGGAAGAACTTTCCCCACATGGTTGCCAGATGTGCATTCGGCAGCCACCAGGCGGGCCGGTAGGGGTCGGGGTGTTCACGCATGACAGGTAGATTAGTGGCGAGCGGCGATCCTGGCCGCGCGGCCCTCGCGACTGTCATGGAAGTTCAGATCTTCGGCACGAAAAAAAGCTCGGACACGCGCAAGGCGCTGCGCTTCTTCGCCGAACGACGCGTGCGCACGCACTTCGTCGACCTCGTCGAGCGCGCGGCCGCGTTGGGTGAACTGCGACGGTTCGCCCAGAAGTTCGGGGTCACGGCCCTCGTGGACCGCGAGTCGCGTCGTTACGCGGAGCTGGGGCTGGGTGCGGCGCGGCTGAGCGACGAGCGATGGCTGGAACGGCTGGTGGAGGAGCCATTGTTGCTGCGGATGCCGTTGACCCGCGCGCAGCAACGGCTGTCAATCGGACTTGCGGAGGACGAGTGGAAGCGATGGGTGGAGCAGGGATGATGCCGGGAGACGGAGCATGACGCAGTTGTCGGTATCCGGCGTCGGGATGGAGTTCGGAGCGTCGGTGATCCTGCGCGACGTCACGTTCACGGTGGCCGCCGGGGAGCGCTGGGGGATCGTCGGTCGCAACGGGACGGGAAAGTCGACGCTGTTCCGTCTGATCACCGGCGAGCTGAATCCCACACAGGGATCCATCGCCCGCACCCCCGGTCTCCGCATCACCCTGCTGGAGCAGCATCGCGACTTCGGCGGCGCCAGCACGGTGTGGGAAGCGGTCTCGCTCGCCTTTGCGTCGCTGATCGAGCTCGAGACGTCGCTGGCCGAGCAGGCGCACGCCATTGGCGAGGTGGGGCATGAGGTCACGCCGGCGCATCTGGATCGTTATGCGCACGACCTGGAGCGATTCGAGCACGAAGGCGGGTACACCTTTCATGCGCGTGTCGATGCCGTGCTGCACGGGCTCGGATTCGATCCCGACGCGGCGCGTACGACGCGGCTCGAGACCCTGAGCGGCGGCGAACGCGGGCGCATCGGACTCGCTCGTCAGCTCGTGACTCCGGCGGACATGCTGCTGCTCGACGAGCCAACGAACCACCTGGATCTCGAGACCACGCGCTGGCTGGAGGAATATCTGGCGAGCGTGCCGGCGAGCGTGCTGCTGGTCAGCCACGACCGCGCCTTCCTGGCCGCGGTCGCGGACCACGTGCTGCATTTCGAGCACAAGAGTGCGGTGGCGTACACGGGCGGCTATGAGGCGTTCGTGCTCCAGCGTGCCGAGCGTCGGCTCAGCCAACAGCGGGCGTTCGAGCGCCAGCAGCGGGTGGTGGCGGGCGAAGAGGACTACATCCGCCGCAACATCGCCGGCCAGAATACGAAGCAGGCGAAGGGGCGTCGGAAGCGGTTGGAGCGGCTGCCGCGACTCAGCCCGCCTCCGGGGAGCGACGGGGTGATGGCGCTGCGCTTCGATTCACGCGAGCGTGGTGGCGACCAGGTCATCGTCGCCGATGGCGCTCGTGTGGCGATCGGCAGCCGGCCGCTCATCGCGCCGTTCAGCGCACAGGTGCGCCGCGGTGACCGCGTGGGGCTCATCGGACCGAACGGCGCCGGGAAGTCCACGATGCTGCGTGTGCTGCTCGGTGAACGCCCGCCGGCCGAGGGTGCGCTGCGACTCGGGCTGTCCACCACCGTGGCATACTACCGCCAGGATCTGGCGCAGGTACCCCTCGACCGCACGATCTACGATGCCATCGCGGACCGGCGACCGATGTGGGAGCGTCGGTCGGTGCAGTCGCACCTGGGGCGGTTCGGCTTCTCGGGCGACGAAGTGCAGCGTGTGGCATCCGGGCTCTCGGGGGGTGAACGAGCCCGGCTGGCCCTGGCGATGATGATGCTCGAAGGCGCGAACCTGCTCGTGCTCGACGAGCCGACGAATCATCTGGACGTCGAGAGCATCGAGGCGCTCGAGGATGCCATCGAGGAATGGGGTGGGACCGTCCTGATGGTGAGCCACGATCGCGCGCTCCTGCGGGCGCTTGCGACGCGCGTGTGGGAGGTGCGGGACGGGCAGCTCGAGGTGTTCGACGGGCCGTTCGCCGAGTGGGAGGTGGCGGATGCGGAGCGCCGCGAACGCGCCGACGCCGATCGATCGGCTGCGCTGAAGCGCGAGCGGGACCGGTCGAAGGAGAGCCGCCGCGACGCCCCCGAGCGCGGACGGCAGGACGCCGCACGCACCGCGCGTCGCGAGGTGGAATCAGCCGAGGCGGAGGTGATGGCGCTCGAGGAGCGGATCACCGCGCTGACCGAACAGCTCGCCGAGCCGGCACTGTACGAGGGACCTGGTGGCGTCGGCGCCCACGAGGCGGCACGACTGGGCAGCGAGCTGGAAGCGGCGCGACGCGCGCTCGACGGCGCGGTGGCACGCTGGAGCGATGCATCGGAACGGGTGCATGCACTGCAGTCGGCGGATTGACCGCTCGTCGCGGCAGGTGGTCCGGCGAAGATCGCTAAATTCCTGACGTTCGGTCCGTCATCGCCACTCCCCCCCCACACACAGGAACACTCCCATCAACCCCGTCGTCTGGCTCTGGACCGGCTTTCTCGCCCTGGTTCTGATCGTGCTTGCGCTCGACCTCGGCGTCCTGAACCGGAAGGCGCACGTCGTCGAGACGAAGGAAGCGCTGATCTTCACGCTGGGCGTGATCTGCCTCGCGTTGGCGTTCGCGGTGTTCGTCTACTTCGGCTACGAACAGCACTGGATGGGGCTGGGGCTGACCCCCGATCGCCTGGACGGCCACATCAACACCGGCCGCCACGCGGCGGTGAAGTTCGTCACCGGCTACCTGATCGAGATCTCGCTGAGCGCCGACAACGTGTTCGTGATCGCGCTCATCTTCGCGCATCTCCGCGTACCGGCCGAATTCCAGCACCGCGTGCTGTTCTGGGGCATTCTCGGTGCATTGGTGATGCGGGGCGCGATGATCGGCATCGGCGCGCAGCTCGTGGCTCGCTACCACTGGATCCTGTACGGTTTCGGCCTGTTCCTCGTGATCACGGCGGTGCGCATGATGATGCACCGCGACGACGAGGAAGAAGTGCCGCAGGAGGCCTGGGTGCTGCGCGCGATGCGCAAGTGGCTGCCGATCTCCAACCACTACAACGGGTCGCACTTTACGGCCATCGAAGCCGGTCGGCGCGTGCTGACGCCGCTCGCGGTGGCGCTGGTGCTCGTGGAGAGCACCGACCTGGTCTTCGCGGTCGATTCGATCCCGGCGATCTTCGCGATCACCGCCGACCCGTTCCTCGTGTTCACGAGCAATGTGTTCGCGATCCTGGGGCTGCGATCGCTCTACTTCGCGCTGGCCGGCGCCATCCGCAAGTTCCGCTACCTGAAGCAGTCGCTGGCGGCGATTCTGGGACTCGTCGGCGTCAAGATGCTGCTGGCCGACCTGCTCAAGGAGTGGCTCGGGCCGGACTTCAACTTCGTCCTGCTTGCGCTCGTGATGCTGATCCTGCTCGCGGGGATCGCGGCGTCGGCGGTGGCGGAGCGGCGGGAGGCACGCAGAAGCGCGACGCCCGCTGCCGGACCGGGCGACTGAGGCTCAGCCCAGCACGAGCGGCGCCAGGAGCGACACGAGCAGGACGATCACAATGATGCCGAGGAGGTCGAGCAGCACCCCGGCGCGTGCCATCTGGCGCACGGTCACATGCCCCGATCCAAACACGATCGTGTTGGGTGGCGTGGCCACCGGGAGCGCGAAGCCCGTCGATGCCGCGAACGCCGCGACGAGCATGAGCACGATAGGCGGCTGATCGACCGCGACAGCAAGGGTGGCCGCGATCGGCATCGCCATGGTCGCGACCGCGGTGTTGGAGGCGAGTTCGCTCAGCACGAGCACGATCACGGCGAGTCCGGCGTAGATGACGATCGAGGGGAATCCAGCCAGCCCGGTCATGCTCTCGCCGATCCACGCGGCCAGCCCGGTCGCCTCCATGGCTGCGGCCAGGGAGAGTCCGCCGCCAAACAGGAAGAGCACATCCCACGGGATCTGGCGCGCCTCGCTCCAGACAAGGAGCGGCCGTCGTGCGCCGTTCGTGTCGCGCGCGCTGAGCACGAAGAGCATGACTGCGCCGCCGATGGCGATCGCGGCATCGCTCACGCGCGGCGCGAACGACGTGATACCCGGCACGACGACGGAGCCGAACTGCTTCGGCTGCCGCATCACCCATGCGACGGCGGTGCAGGCGAAGACGACCAGCGTGACCGCCTCGCCACCGCGCAACCGCCCCAGCGCGGCGCGCCGTTCGCGCAACAGCTCGCGCGCGCCGTGCCCGGGGGATGCGGCGCCGCGATGGAGCACGAAGACGAGCATCGCCCAGCAGAGCGGCAGCAGGATCGCGGCGATCGGGAGGCCGATCATCATGAAGGGGACGAACCCCACCTCGCGTCCAAGCAGCTCCTGTGAAGCGCCGGCGAGCACGAGGTTGGGCGGCGTACCGAGCAGGGTGGACATGCCGCCGATCGACGCGGCATAGGCCACGCCGAGCATCAGCGCCGTGCGCGTCTCGGCACCGCCGGTGTCATCGGCGAACATGCCGCCCACCGCCAGCGCGATGGGATACATCATGGCGGCGGTCGCGGTGTTCGAGATCCACATCGAGATCAGGGCGGTGGCCAGCATCACCCCGAACACGATGCGACGCGTGGTAAAGCCGACCGCCGAGACCAGTGCGTAGGCGATGCGCTGGTGTGCGTTCCAGCGTTCGAGTGCGGCGGCGAGGAGGAATCCGCCGAGAAACAGGAAGACGATGTCGTTGCCATACGGTGCCGCGGCATCGCGCATGCTCGCCGCCCCCGTCAGCGGCAGCAGGGCCAGCGGCAGCAGCGACGTGGCCAGCAGCGGCACCGGTTCGAACAGCCACCAGGTGGCCATCCACGCGACGATCCCGAGCACATGCCGGGCCTCGGTGGCCAGTGAGGCCGGCGCCGCGAAGAAGAGCAGCGCATGGAGCGCCGGCCCGGCGAGGAGGATCACCGGACGCCAGCGCGAGAGTTGGTCGTGGGAGTCGGCCGGTGTGATCATCGGGGGAAGGTGGGGTGGTGCCGGGGGAAGATCGGGATTGGCACAAGCTGGCGTCGTTGACGGCGCCCGCGGTCAGAACTCGCCGATGAAACCGATCTCCGTTTCCAGCGTGTATCCGAGCCGTTCGTGGACGGTGGCCTGCTCATGCGCGATGAGTGCGCGCACGTCGGCCGCCGTGGCGCGACCCAGGTTCACGATGATGTTCGCATGGATGTGCGAGATCTGCGCGCCGCCGATCCGGTGTCCCTTGAGTCCGCACTGGTCGATGAGTCGACCGGCACCCACGTCGGCGATCTTCTTGAAGATGGAGCCGGCGCTCGGATGGATCTCGAGCCAGGGGTGACGCGCCCCGCGCCAACTGAGGTTCTCCTGGACGATGCGATGCATCGTTGCCGTATCCCCCGGCTCCAGTCGCAGCGTGACGGCGAGGGCGACGTCGCGCGTGTGATGCAGCACCGAGTCATCGTAGCCGAAGCGCATGTAGTCGGCACCGACCGTGCGCCGGTCGCCGGACTCCGAGAGCAACTCCGCGTTCTCGAAGATCTCGGCGATGAACATCGTGCGTTCGCGCGCGGGAGCCGGCGAGAGGAAGTGGAGATTCTGCCAGACGGCGCCACCAACGGTGCTCGGGATGCCGGCGTAGTGTTCGAGTCCTGACCAGCCGCGCTCGATGGCCTCGGGGATCAGGTCCCGCACGACCGCGCCGCTCTCGGCGCGGAGGGTGCCGTCGACGCCGAACTCGAACGCGCGCGCCACGTTGCGGATGACGAGTCCGCGGAATCCGCGGTCGCCGACGAGGATGTTCGCGCCAAGCCCGAGGACGAACCAGGGCAGTTCCGCCGCACGGGCCGCTTCGACCGCGATTGCCAGGTCGTCCGCCGACGAAGCATCGTACAGGAGGTCCGCGGGACCGCCGATGCGGAACGTGGTGTATGGCGCGAGGGGTACCTGGCTCCGCAGGCGCCCGGTGTCGAGGCGTCCGGCCAGACGGTCGTGCAGCTCGGCGGAGGTTGCGACGGACATGGTCAGGAAAGAAAAGCGGCTGTCGGCGCAATGTGCCAGCGTCTGACGACATCACGATTCAACGAGGGTCGACCCATCCCACGCCTTACCGAGATTCGCCGGCCTGCCCGGCCCGCGCGATACGCACTCCGAATCGTGCTCCTGCTCGCGCTGTCGCCGGCCATGGTGCTGGCGCAGCGGGCAACGCTCGAACGGATGATCCATCACAGCGTGCTCGACAACGGGCTCGAGGTGATCATCGTCGAGAACCACGGGGTGCCGCTGGCCACCATCGAGATCGACGTGCGGAACGGCTCGTTCACGCAGAGTCCCGAGTACGCGGGGCTCGCGCACATGTACGAGCACATGTTCTTCAAGGCCAACGCCGCGCTCCCCGAACCGGATGCGTTCATCGCGCGCGCCTCGGAGCTGGGGGCGATCTTCAACGGCCGCACCGACGAGGAGCGGGTGGCCTACTACATGACGATTCCGTCGGACAGCCTGGCGGGCGGCATGCAGCTCATGGCGAACGCGCTTCGCGAACCGCTGTTCCTCCCCGAGGAGATCGAGCGGGAGAAGGAAGTGGTGCTCGGGGAGTACGATCGCAATGAGGCCAGCCCGTTCTTCCGGTTGCAGGAGGCCATGGGGAAGCGGCTCTACCCGGATAGCTGGAGCCGGAAGAACGTGATCGGCGACCGGCAGGTGCTGCGCACCGTCACACAGGCCAAGATGCGGGAGATCCAGCACACGTACTACGTGCCCAACAACTCGGCGCTCATCGTGACCGGCGATGTCACGCCGGACAGCGTCGTCGCGCTGGCGCAGCGGATCTACGGCGACTGGCCGCGCGGGGCGGATCCGTTCGTGGCGCATCCGGTGCCGCCGATCCCGCCGTTGGACTCGAGCGAGGCCGTGATCATCGAGGAACCGGTGGGTGCCGTCACGGTGCTGCTGCAGTGGCAGGGGCCCAGCGTGCGTGACGACCCACGCTCCACCTATGTGGCCGACGTGTTCAGCGATGCGCTGAACGCATCGGACTCCAGGCTGCAGAAGCGTCTTGTGGACTCCGGGCTCTGGCAGGCGGTGGGGGTGAACTACTACACGCTGGCGAACGTCGGACCGATCACGATCAGCGGCCAGACCACCCCCGGGCGACTGCGCGAGGCGCTGGCGGCGCTCGACGCCGAGATCCGGAAGTTCACCGAGCCGGGATACATCACCCCGGCGGAGCTCGAGGCGGTGAAGGCATCGCGTGCGACGGAGACCGCGTTCGGCCTCGAACGCGCGAGCGGACTGGCACAGACCGTCGGCTTCTGGTGGAGCGTGGCCGACCTGGAATACTTCATGGGGTACGTGGACAACATGGCGAAGCAGACGGTGGTGGACCTGCGCGCATACGCGTCGAAGTACATCGTCGGGAAGTCGCGCGTCACCGGCATCCTGATCGATCCCGCGGCGCGCCGTCGGCTTGGCCTGACGCCGGCCGATCTGCTGCCGAAGGTGGCACAGTGATGCGCTCGTCTCATCGCATGCGAAATGGGTGGCTCGCCGTCGTCGGCCTGGCACTCGCCGCGCCGGTCGTTGCAGGCGCACAGGCGCGCGCCGCCGATCGAGCCGACGCAGCCCCGGTCATCGTGCCGGTCGCCGTCGACTCGCTGACGGCGATGTACGACGTGGGCGGTGTGCGCGTGATCCATCGCCGCAACACGGCCAATGATGTCGTCGCGGCAAACGTCTACCTCCTGGGTGGTGTGCGACAGACCACCGCCGCCAATGCGGGGATCGAGCCGTTCCTGCTCCAGGTCTCCGAGCACGGCACGCGAGACTTCGATCGCGACCGGATCCGGGGCATTCTCAATCGCGCCGGCAGCGCGCTCCTCGTGAGCGCGTCGGCCGATTGGACGGTGTTCGGCCTGCGCGCCATTCGCACGGCATTCGATTCCACCTGGGCGGTGCTGGCCAACCGGCTGATGTTCCCGCGGCTGGATTCCGCCAGCGTGGAGCTGGTGCGCCGGCAGTATCTGCTCGGGCTCAACCAGCGCGCCGACAGCCCCGACGCACTGGTGGAGTTCATGGCCGACAGCTTCGCGTTCGCCGGGCATCCGTACGCTCGTCCGCCGACAGGTACCGTGGCGTCGATCGCGAACATCACGCGCAGCGACCTGCGCGCCTATCAGCGCGATCAGATCGTGAAATCGCGCCTGCTCGTGGTGATCGTCGGCAACGTCGATCGGCCCACGGTGGAACGCGCGATCGAGGGCACGCTCGCCGCGCTGCCGGCCGGCGACTACACGTGGAGCCTCCCCGATCCGCTCCCGCGCCACGGGTCAGGGTTCGTGATCGAATCGCGCGCGCTCCCCACCAACTACATCCTCGGGTACTACGCCGGGCCGCCGGCGGGGAGCCCGGACTATCCGGCGCTGCGCGTCGCCACGGCCGTTCTCTCAGGACAGCTCTTCGGGGAGATCCGTTCGCGACGCAATCTCACGTACGCGGTGGATGCGCCGTTCGTCGAACGCGCCATCGCGGCGGGCGGGCTGTACGTGACGACGACCGCGCCCGACACCGTCATCGCGCTCATGCGCCAGCAGGTGTTCATCCTCAAGCAGGGATTGATCAACGCCGACGCGCTGGAGCGCCTCATCGCGCAGTTCATCACCGAGTACTACCTGGATAACGAAACCAACGCTGATCAGGCGAACATGCTCACGCGTGCCTTCCTCTATCACGGCGATCCCGCGGCGGCCGACCGGTTCGTCGACGACCTGCGGCGCGTGACACCGGAGGACATTCAGCGCGTGACGCGGCGATACGTCCAGGACGTGCGATTCGGGTATGTGGGCAACCCGGAGGATCTCTCACCGCGCACGCGCCGCGGGTTCTAGGCAGGGGATCGCGGCGCCGGTTCGCCGCGCCGCGCAAGCTCGTGGCGCAGGTCGTCAAGCGTGACACCGGCGGCACGCAGCGCCACCAACACGTGGAAGATCACGTCGGCGCCCTCGGCCAACGCGCGCGACGCGTCGCCGTCGGCCAGGGCGGTTACGAGTTCGGCGGATTCTTCACCCAGCTTCTTGAGTCGAAGATTCCGGTCGCGCGCGAGCTGTCGGGTGTAACCCGCTTCGAGGTCCGCTGACGCCATGCGGTCCGCGATGATCGAATCGAGCGATGACAATGCATCGGCCCCTGCGTCATTGCCGAAGCATGTGCGGGAACCGGAGTGGCACGCCGGACCGGCGGGTCGAACCCGCGCGAGCACGGTGTCACGATCGCAGTCGGCTGTCAGCGACACAATCGACTGCACGTTGCCGCTCGATGCGCCCTTGTGCCACAACCCGCGCCGGCGCGACGAGTAGTGCATCTCGCCGGTTTCGAGTGAGCGAGCCATTGCCACGGCGTCCGCGCGCGCGACCATCAGCACCGCACCAGTGTCGGCGTCCTGTGCGACGACCGTCACGAAGCCGCCGCCGCGCGCGTAGTCGAGCGACATCGCGTCAAGCATGCGCGGCACCGGATGTCGGGATGCCGAGTCGGGCGCGCACGCTGTCGGCCAGGGCGGCGTTCGTGGCGATGGCGTCGCCGCCGAACGCGCTGGCGCGGCCAAGCCAGTCGGTGAACACACCGCCCGCCTCCTCCACCACCACTTGCGCCGCCGCAACGTCCCAGGCGTTGACGCGATCGTCGATCATCGCCTCGGCACGACCGGTGGCCAGCGCGAGGTAGCCGAATCCATCACCCCACGTGCGTGCCAGCTCGGCCTCGTCCGCGAGCGACGACCATCGCGCGGTGCGGTCAGGATGGTGTACGAAGCGGGTCTCGGTGGTGAGAATCGCGGCCTGGCCGATCGCGCCCACATCGGAGACGCGGCAGCGAGTGCCGTTCCACCAGCAGCCCTCGCCGCGCGCCGCGGCGACGATCTCGCCGGCCGCCGGACAGGCGATGGCTCCGGCAAGCACGGTCTCCCCCTCGGCCACGGCGATGATACTTGCCCAGAGCGGCACGCCGCGCACGTAGCTCCTGGTGCCGTCAATCGGATCGATGAACCAACGCCTGGTGCCGCCGCCCGGCCGCGCTCCCATTTCCTCGCCCAGCAGCGCGTCGCCGGGGAAGTGTGCAATGATCCACTCGCGGGCTGCGGCCTCGGCGGCCCGGTCGGCAATGGTCACCGGGCTGCCATCGCCCTTCCACTCCACGCGGAGCGCGGAGCGGTAGTGGCGGAGCGCCACATCGCCCGCAACGCGTGCGACGTCGGCGACGGCGCCGAGCAGGGACTGCATTGATTCACTCATGCGAATTGTCGGACTGGAATGCCGGCGCGCGCGAGCACGCCCTTCAACTGGTACACGGTGGTTTGCGAGTCGTGCAGGATGCCGGCCACCAGCGCCGCGTCGGCCGCTCCATGGGTGAAGACGTCCTGCAGGTGCGCCGCCTTCCCGGCGCCTCCCGACGCGATGACCGGCACGCGTATGGTCTCGGCGACGGCGCGCGTCAACTCCAGGTCGTAGCCGGTGCGAGCGCCGTCACGATCAATGCTCGTCAGGAGAATCTCGCCCGCGCCGCGCGCCGCGCACTCGCGTGCCCAGGTCACGGCGTCCCGCGTGGTTGCTCGACGCC
>DASSBZ010000086.1:0-13195 GCA_035698205.1 Gemmatimonadaceae bacterium
AACGGTGGCCCCAGCGGGTGAATTGATATCGTCGGCAGGAGCGACGTCGGTGAGGCGGCCGTCCCGAATAACGAGGGTTACTCCCTCCCGCGCTGCCGCTCCGGTCCCATCGATCAGCGTGGTGTTGGCGATGACAAGGGGCGGCTCATGGGCGACCTCGCCTCCGCAGGCGACCAGCGCCAGGCCCGCCGCGAGGAGAGCTGTCAGTCGGAACCCGGCCGCAATCATTCGATTCAATCCTCGCTCTGTCGTTGGCGCGCGCGGGACAACGCCGCGCACCGGACGTCCGTGGCTAGCGGTTGCCCTGCGGCGCATCCTGATCGGGTCGACTGATGTACCTGCCCTCCTGGAGCCCATCCGCCCACGTCTGGAATCCCGGGGCGATGGAATCGAGGAGCGGCAGGAGCATCCCGGTCGTCCACTCCTCCGAACTCGACCAGGGTAGTCGGTCACGAAGCGCGGTGAGGAAGCGCAGCCCATGTTCGGCGTAGACGTCGGCAGCGCGCACGTTGAGCATGTTCTGGTACCACGCGTAGGTCCGCCCGAACTGCTGCGGTGGGAGACGGTACATGAAGCTCCAGTCCAGCGTCGCCGATGCCGGAGCGTCCGCCGCGACAAAGGCTGTCCATTCCTGTCGACCCGCACGGGCCCACTCGGCGTCCGCGTTATGCACGAACGCATAGGCGAAGTAGGTGGCCACCATCTCCTCGAACCAGCGCACGGAGGAATAGAGCTGCTCGCCTCGCGGATGCAGGTACTGCTTCGCGGCGAGGTGCCCATACTCATGCAGCATGACAAAGCGCACACGACGGAGGTTTGCCTGCTCGTCCGGGCCGACAATCAGGATGCCCTCCTGCAGCGATGCCGGGACACCCATCAGGGATTCCGGAATCCACCCCCACGGCATGCCGTACGGCGCCGGAGCGCCGTCCTGATACGGATCAAACCACGTGTCGGGCTGCAGCACCGCGAGGTGGAGCGGAAAGCCACTCCCGAATTCCGAGGTGAAGTACTCCGCCGCTGCATCCGTGAGAGCCGCCAGCTCTGCCGCGTGGCCCTGGTCGTCGGGCGCAAAGAAGGTGGTCACACGTCCGACGACCATCGAGTCCAGTCCAATGCCGCGGACTTTATGGAGCGGTGACCCGGGCTGCCCCGGGAGAAGGGGCGGGCAGGCCATCAGGCCAAGCAGCGCGGCCAACCACAGCGCGCGCGATCCGGGACGGCGGCTTCTGGCGTCAACTGCAAAGAACCAGTTCATGGCGCCCCCCGACTCGCACGACGAAGCGCAAATCAAAATCCGTCTCAGGCCGCGACGCGCATCAGACACGTCTACGCACCGGGAGGCGCCAACGCCTTGGCAAGCGCGAGGCAGTTGTTCCTGCACGTCGCATGTCGGATACCACGCAGCGGTTGGTACTCGGGGTCATTGTACCATGCCGCGGCAGTCTCGTCTGATTCGAAGCGCAGCACTACGTTCGCGCCTCGCCGCTTACCCTCCAGTTGGTCCGCTCCGAAGTCGGCGACCAGGACTTCAGCGCCGTGCTTCGCGAGCAAGGGAAGAACCCCAGGTACATACCCCTGATGGGCATCGGGGTCAGCGATGTCATAGCTGACGATCACATACGCGGACACTGGACTTCCGGGTGACCTGGTGAAAGACAATGGACGAAGTCGCCATCTACCATACCGCCAAGGGCTTCGGGCCGCCAGTCCACGCCTGTGAACTCGATGGCCTGGTAACTCACGGGCGCAGGCGGACTCCCACGGGAACGCGAAGATCGGCCAAACAAGGCCAACGCCGGCCTTCAGGTTGCCGCCCCCGACGCCCGATGACCGGAATCCCGATCCGCCCACCGATAACACCACACCGCCGGGAAATCCGCGTTGGTTCGGTCGCTTGCGCGATCAGAGCGGTTTGAGGACCATCCGGCCGTAGGCGATGAACGCCATCAGCAGACCCAGCGCGGTGCTCATGATGATGGGCGGGATCTCCCGGTATTGCAGATGCACCCAGATGAACACCAGACTCTCTATTGCCAGCACGGCGGCAGCCACCACCGTGAGCGATGGTCTCCAGTGCAGGGCGCCAGGGACGATCAGCCCGATCACACAAATGAGCTCGATGATACCGAGACTTGTCCAGACATTTCGCGGCAACGCCGCGAAGGACTGCACGTCCGCGCTGATCTTGTCGAACATGAAGATCTTCATGATTCCCGACGCGCCGTAGACGAGCGCACCGAGGAGTTGCAGGGACCACAGCAGCTTGTTCATCGTGTGCTTCCCTCCGGTAAGCGTCCTGCCTCTCGCCCGCCTTCAATACCCGCACAGGCCCGAATCACGCGCACAAAGAGGATATCGCGCATCGCACCACGCAGCGTGAGGGCGGCGGCAGGACCGCCGCTGCAGCACCTTGTCTTCGAGGCGGATGGTATCGCGCGTCTTGACGACGGGTGCGGCCACAACGTCAGCGGGGCAGTGCTTCGGATCGTCGCTACTGCTCTCGCAACCTGGCCCGGTCGGCGAGGGCGGCGCGAGCGAGGTCACGGACCTCCGAGAGCTGGGGCGCCGCGAGCACGCGCTTCGGAACGTAGTACGCGCACTGTTTGCAGTAGAAGAACAGAAAGAATTCCTCGGTCTCGACCGCGCGGACCATCGCGTGCCAGGGGATGTCGAGCGCCACCCCGTTACCGCGCGAGTGGAAGCCGGTCTCGTCGACGACTCGTTCCTGCGGCCCCCGCGCGCTGGCGTCCCGCTCGGGAAGCTTTCGCGCTGCGCGCCGCTGCGAGAGTGGGATAAGGGTGAGCCAAAAAACGCCAAGGAGGAGATACGGCAGAGCGATCGAGAACACGGTCAGCGGCTCGGCCTCACCGACAGCAGGGAGTACGTTCCATACAAGTATGCCAAGGGCGAGCGCCGCGAACCCCCACGGGACATAGCGCATCGGCGTGTACCGGGTAACCGCGCGGGCCGCGCGGTAGTGCTCCGACGGGTCGAAGGCGAAGGTAGCGGTGATGCTCATACGTCCTCGGTAGTGAGTTTGGTAGCCGTCATCCCTGCTCACCGGCCAGAGATTGAAAAGGCCATCGCAGTCAGCCGGCCACTGATCGCGTTCGAGGGTCGCCGCGAGTTCAGCTGAGGAGAGGCGCCGGAAGTAGTAATCGTCGTCAACGGTGTCGACGGCAACGCCCGCCACCGCCCGCCAATGCCCGCCAACGCCCGCCAATGCCCGCCAATGCCCGCGACATCATCTTCCGCATCGCGCTCTCGTGCAAGGGGTGCTGTCGTACCTCACCCGGCGCCAGATCCCGGTGCCAGTCTCCGCAACCTGGAGTCAAGGGGCGGGCGGCAGGCACGGGCCGATGAATGACACGTTAGGCGGCGGCTGGTCTGTGCGGCGCAAGGCGGCCATGCCCCAGACACGCAGGATCGGCTGCCGACTTTGCGGGGAACACGTAAATGTCAACTCGGAGCCATCCTCGGTTGCGAAGAACGTGGTGTCACCAGCCGGATAGAACGTGTACCAGGAGCCCCGCGGCGTACTGACGATCAGGTGGTCACGCTCCCGCCGGACATTCAGCGTCAGTCCATACGCGCGAACGTCATATTCGCCGGCTCTGGCATCAAGTGCCGCGGTATCCATGGCCGTCGCATTACGCTGCTCAGGCGCGTAGTCTGGCCAGCGATACGTACGAGCTATACTCCTGACGATCTCGTTGATCAGCAGGTCCCCGCCATCACCATTGGCCATGACAACGGCACCCTTCCCAAGGGCGGGATAGACCACCAGGTACGAACGAAAGCCATTGTTCCAACCAGCGTGATCGAAATGCAATACCTCTCCCGCGCCGTGCACACCCGGTCCCAGACCGGTTTCGTCAGCGTTCCCGCCAAGCATCTGGGTGGCGATCGCCTTTGAGAGGATTGAATTTGGTGCCTCGCCGGCGGCGGCAGACAGAGCGAGGCCCAATTTCGCCAGGTCGGTTGGGGTAGACCAGAGCCCAGCTGCAGCAGTCTCAGGGTATCTGTTCCAGCAACCCTCTACTGACTCACCGCTGTATGTGTGCCCACACGCCGTCAGGCCCTTGCGCTCGTCGGAGAGTGGCAACATGAAGGTGCTGCTTGTCATCCCAACGGGACCGAGAACTTCGTCCTGCATCACCTGCGCGAAGGATTGCCCCGTCGCATCGATGACAAGTTGCTGAACGACCAGGTAGCCGCCACCCGAATATCGAAACTGGCTCCCTGGGGTCATGTCCACCCGTATCGGTGCAGAGTTGGCGGGAGGTTCTCCATCCAGGATCTGGCGCAAACTGGGTAGCGAGTCTCCGTGGGCATAGCCTGAAAATCCGTGAACCGTGATGCCTGCCCTGTGTGAGAGGAGCTCGCGTAGAGTAACGGCGTGTTCGGCCGTGAACTGGTTGGGCGGAACACGCCACGCTCGCAGTTGCAGGTTGACGTCCCGATCCAGATCCAGCACGCCATGCTGTACCAGCCGCAAAGCGCCCGTTGCGGCTACAAGCTTCGCGATTGATGCCGCTTGAAAGAGCGTTGACTCTGAGACGGGTAAAGTCCCATCCTCTCGAGTCGTACCGTAGCCCTTGGCCCAGGCTATTGTCCCGTTGTCTATCACCGCAATGCTGACGCCGGGTACGTTGTAGCGCGCCATGCGCTCATCTATGTGCCAGGCAGGGGGAGACTGCGCAGGAGTAACGATGGCAGGAAGCAATCCATGCTCGACTGCCTCTCGCTCAGAAACGCTCCCTTCGGTGCGCGAGCAGCTGGCGAGTAAAAGAGCCAGGCAAAGGAGCGGAGCAGGACTCCAATTGTATTGTCTCCCAGATGCAATCAGCACGGACCCTCCAAAAAATCGTCGAATGACCTAACGCCCAGGTTCTGCTGCAAGCGAAGTATCAAGTAGACGTGTAGCGAACGAATGCCGCAAGGTGTGACAGCGCGGGCCGGAACAGTTGCACCGCCATGGCCAACGTGTTCCCCACGCCCGCCCCTAACGTCCAATGATCGGAATACCGATCCCCACCGAAAACACCACGTCGCCGGCATCCACATCCGTCGCCGGTCGCCAGGCCACATCGATGCGCGTCGCGGCGCCGGGCGCCAGTCGCGCGCTGCCGAGTCGCAGCCCGCCGCCGAACGACGTGCCGGTGCGTCGTGCCTCTCCGCGGTACCACGCGCCGCCGTGGTCCACGAAGCCGGCGATGCCGATGTCGGCCAGTCCGAAGACGCCGCGCCACGGCGTCACGCGATACTCGGCGACGGTGAGATACGCCTGGTCGCCGGTGAACGAGTGCGAGCGGAAGCCGCGCGGCCCGGTGAGGCCACCAAGATCGAACTCGTCACCCGCCGCAGGATCCCAGCGCCGGCCGACCTCGGCCCTGAGGATCAGCGCGTGCCATGGCGCCGGGTGGAGCACCACGGTGCCACGGGCGGCGACGGTGCCGGAATCCAGTGCGCCGCCGCTGGCCAGTCCGGACATGGACGCGCCAAGGAGTACGAAGCCGCTGCCGATGGGCGCCCCGGTGGCGAAGCCGACCACCGGCCCCACGGCGGTGTTCGCATACCCCCAGGCGTCGGGCGCGATCGCCATGCCTAACGAGACGGATGTCCCGAGGTCGATGTCCTCGTCGATGGTCATGGCCTGGTAGTCGTGCACGACGCGGTAACGCGTCCGGCCGAAGGAAATGGACGGTGTGAGCGCCGCCGAAACCGAGCGGGGGAGCGGACCGGCCGGGGTGTCGGGCACGGTGTCGTCGCGCCGGATCCGGGCGTCGAGGGCAGCGCGCAAGTACGAGCGATTGCCGGCCCGCAGCGCCCAGGCGCCGCTGGCGGCGACCACGTCGCGTCGCCGGCGCAGGATCGCATCAGGGGTGCGCTCACCGCCACGATACTGCACCACGCGCCCGTCGAACCGACTGCCGGAGAGCCCGAACGCGGCACGCGACATGGTGGAGTAGAACGGCTGGCTGACGGAGAGGAATGACGAGCGGCCGTCGGAGAGCCGGCGCCAGGCGCCGCTCACGCCCACTCGTCCGGCAATGATGCGTGGCGCGGAGTAGGCCACGCCGGCGGTCCAGCGATCGGGATCGTGCGAGTAGGACACGCTGGCGGCGGTGGCGCTGCCAGCCACGTTCAGCTCCGTGATGCCGCCGCCCACGCTGACCTCGCCGGCGCTGACCCCAACGGTGAGCCAGGGGATGGTGGACCAGGCGTCGCGCGTGCGCACGCGCAGCACGAGTCCGGAGTCGGTGCGCACGCTGTCCACCCGCACGGAGCCGAACACGCCCAGCCGGCGGAGGTTGCGTTCGCTCTCGAGGGCCAGCGTGGAGTCATAGGGCTGGCCGGGGCGCAGCAGCAGTTCGCCGCGAATGCGATCGGCGCGGGTGACGGCATGGAACCGGTTGGCGAAGCGCGCATACCACCGGCGCGACTCGGCGCCGCTGAACACGTCGTCGCGAATGATTGCGATGCGCTCGATCGGCAGCGCGGCGCGCGCGCTATCGGCCGTACCCTGCGCGCCGAGCCGGGCGGCGGAGAGTGCAGCCATCGAGACGAAGGCGAGGATCGGCACGGGCCGGATACGCGGCATGGCGGGGAAGGTACGCAACGCAGCCGCATCGCGCGCGGGGGTCGGCGAGGTGGAGGCATCAATACAAGACCTGACCCCAGCATGCAGCCCCAGCATGCAGCAAGCAGTGCCCCGTCAAGCCGAACCAGCCCCCCGGCCCGCCAGCGGTCGCACGCAGCTACCAGCAAGTGGCGTGAAGCACGCAGCATGATGTTCTGACCCCAGCATGCAGCAAGCAGTGCCACGTCAAGCCGAACCAGCCCCCCGGCCCGCCAGAGGTTGCAGCCAGCCACCAGCAAGGAGCGTGCAGCTCGCAGCATGATGTTCCCGCAACGCATCGGTCCTCCACGCATTGTGCCGATGCCGATAGCACGCGCCCAAGCCCCCATTCTCCCCCCGTGCTCGCCGCCATCCGTTCAGCCGCCGTCATCGGGATCAATGCCTATGACGTGACCGTGGAAGTCGACGCCACGTCGGGGCTGCCGCAGTGGACGCTCGTGGGGTTGGCGGCCGGCGCGGTGCGCGAGGCGCGCGAACGGGTATCGGCGGCGGTGCTCAACTCGGGATTCGCGCTGCCACCGCGCCGCATCACCGTGAACCTCGCGCCGGCCGACACGCGAAAGGAGGGGACGGCGTTCGACCTGCCGATCGCGCTGGGTGTGCTCGTCGCCACGGGGCAGCTCGACGCTGCATCACTCGAACGGATCGTCGCGCTCGGTGAACTCGGACTCGATGGCAGCCTCCGGCCGGTGCGCGGTGTCCTGCCGGTGGCGCGCCAACTCGCCGAGCGGGGCATGCAGTCTGGAAACGGCAACGACGCGCCGATCACGCTCGTGCTCCCGCCGGCGAACATGGCCGAAGCGGCCCTGGTCTCGCGGCTGAAGGTGCGCGCACCGGAGACGTTGGCGGACCTCGTGACGGCGCTCCGTCGGCGTTCGCTGGATACGCTGCCCGTACCGGATGCCCGCCTGCCGGCCGATACATCGTCTCCCCCGGATCTCTCTGACGTCGTAGGGCAGGGGAGTGCTCGGCGCGCGCTCGAAGTCGCCGCCGCCGGCGCGCACGCGCTGCTGATGATCGGTCCGCCGGGATCCGGAAAGACGATGCTCGCGCGCCGCCTCCCCGGTATCCTGCCGCCGCTCTCCGAGGCGGAGGCGCTCGAGGTGGTCTCCATTCGATCGGTCGCGGGGGAGCTGTGCGCCGGCGGGGCGGTACCGCGCGATCGACCATTCCGCGCACCGCACCACACGCTGTCGGCGGCGGCGCTCGTCGGCGGCGGCCGCCTCCCCCGCCCGGGCGAGGCAAGCCTCGCGCATCATGGCGTGCTCTTTCTCGACGAGATGCAGGAGATTCCGCGTCAGGTGCTCGACGCGCTGCGCCAGCCCATGGAGGACGGCGTCGTGACGGTGGCGCGTGCTTCGGCCGTGATCCGGTTCCCGGCGCGGTTCGCGCTGGTCGGGGCGATGAATCCCTGCCCGTGCGGCCACGCCGGCGATCCGCGTGCCCTGTGCCGATGCTCGGCGTCCGACATCGAACGCCACGCCGCCCGCCTCTCCGGACCGCTCGCCGATCGCATCGACATGCACGTGCACCTGTCCCCCGTACCGCTGCGCGAGTTCGGCCGCCTGGATGGTAGTGAGCCGTCGCGGACGGTGCGCGATCGGGTGGAGCGGGCGCGCGCGATACAGTGCGCGCGTTATGCGGGGGTGCCGGGGGTGCTCTGCAACGCGCATGCGCCCGGTCGCTGGATCGATCGCTGCACGCCGGTGGAACCCGACGCGCAGGAACTCCTGGTGCAAGCCGAATCGCGTTACGCGCTCACCGCGCGCGCGTACCACCGTGTGCTGAAGGTGGCCCGGACCATCGCCGACCTCGATGGCGACGACACCGTACGTGCCGCGCACGTGGCCGAAGGGCTGCGATACCGGCCGGCGCAGGTTGGTATCGACCAGCCGCGGGCGATTGCGGTCGAGCGTTGAATAGCACCGGTGCGGTACGGACGCTCCCTGGCGACGGGACGACGGCCGGCTGATCCCGGCTGCTACCCCCCGTCCAGCACCTGCCGCACCCGCAGCAGCAGCGTCTCCGGCAGATATGGCTTGGCGAGATACGCGAACCCGGTAAGCAGGGTGCCGCCGTGAACAATCGCGTTCTCCGTGTAGCCGGACGTGTACAGCACGCGCGTCTCGGGCCGGGTCTCCTGCAGCGCGCTCGCCAACTGCGGCCCGCCCATGATCGGCATCACCACGTCGGTCACCAGCAGCGCGATCTCCCCGTCGATTCCCGCGGCCACCCGCAGCGCCTCCTCGCCATCGCTGCAAGCGAGCACCCGGTACCCCGCGGCGCCAAGCGCGCGCGCGGCCAGCTCGCGTACGCTGGCTTCGTCCTCCACGAGCAGCACGGTCTCGCTGCCACGAGGCGACGGCACCGCGGCCACCTGTACCCGGTGGGCCACCGAACCATCCACGCGCGGGAAGTAGCACTTCACCGTCGTGCCGTGCCCGGGCTCGCTGTACACCGCGATGTGGCCGCCGGCCTGCTTCATGATGCCGAAGCACATCGGGAGACCGAGCCCCGTTCCCTTGCCCAGGGGCTTGGTGGTGAAGAACGGCTCGAACAGGTGGGGCAGTACCGAAGGGTCGATGCCGGTCCCGGTATCGCTCACCGAGAGCATCACGAAATCCCCCGGCTGCAGCTCGCCGGCCTCGACGGCATACGCCTCGTCGAGGTGCACGTTCGCCGTCTCGATCGTCAGCCGTCCCCCGTCGGGCATGGCGTCGCGGGCGTTGACCACGAGGTTCATCAGCACCTGTTCGACCTGCGCCGGGTCGGCGCGAACGGTCCAGATGCCGTGCGCAAGTTGCGTGACGATGGCGATGTTCGTGCCGATCAGCCGCTCGAGCATCTGCTGGGTATCGTGCGTGAGCACGTTGAGATCGAGCGCCTGCGGTTCGCTCACCTGTCGGCGCGCGAACGCCAGCAGCCGTCGGGTCAGCGCACTGGCGCGCTCCCCGGCCTCGCGCACCGCGCCGGCGTCGCTGCGCGCCTGCGCATCCAGCGAATCACGCTCGATGAACCGCGCGTGCGAGAGGATGACGGTCAGCAGGTTGTTGAAGTCGTGCGCCACGCCGCCGGCCAGTCGTCCGATGGCCTCGAGGCGCTGCGAGCGCGCGAGCTGTGCCTCGAGCGACTTGCGCGCGGTGATCTCCGTGGCGACGAGGCACACGGTGTCGGAGTCGCCACCGTCCTGGTGGACCGGCGCGATGCGTGCCAGAAACCATCGCGGACCGAACTCCGGCGCGCCGGCATACTCCACCGTGAGCGTGTCCCCGGTGTGCAGGCACGCGCGGAAACGCTGCACCCACTCCCGGCGTGCTTCCGCCGACACATGCGCCGCCGAGGCCAGCATGCCGCGCAGGTCGTCGGCGTCCTGGTTGAACTCGGACGCAAACGCCGCGTTAGGCGTCTGGAACGTGTAATCGTCGCCGGCAGCCGGAACGGCGATCACGCACAGAAACAGTCCGGGCGCGTTGAAGATCGCACGGAACGTCTCGTCGGAATGACGGGTGGAATCGCGCGTGCGGCCCTCGCTGGCTCGGTGGGGTACATGACGATGGCGAGCGCCGCATCGCGAAACCAGTCCCCCCCCGGCGCGTCCCCCGGTGGCTGGCGGCGACGAGGGTTCCGCCGGTGTGATCCGGCTCCTTCCCCGGCTGGCGCCCCCGCCTCCCCCGGAACCGGGGTACCTTTGGGAGTGATTTACAACCCTCGTGCCACTCCCGTCGGGTCGACCCCGAGCAGCGCACCAGCCCCGTCCGTGTCGACGGATTCCGGTCGCCCGGCGTCGAGCGAACCGGCGCTGATGGACTGGTTCCGCGAGCAGGGAAGCGCGCTGGTCGGTTTCAGCGGCGGTGTCGACTCCACCTACCTCGCCGCCGTCGCCCTCGACGCACTTGGTGCAGGCTCGGTGCTCGCGGTGATCGGGCGGAGCGCGTCGTACCCCGAGGTGCAGTGGGAGAACGCCATCGCGCTGGCGCATCGCATCGGCCTGCCGCTGCTCGAAGTGGTCACCGACGAGATGAACGATCCGCGTTATGCGGCCAACCCGTCCAACCGCTGCTACTTCTGCAAGAGCGAGCTCTGGACGCGTCTCATCCCCGTGGCGCGCGAACGCGGGCTGGCCGTCATCGTGGACGGCACCAACGCCGACGACATTGGCGGCCACCGGCCGGGGCGACAGGCCGCGTCGGAGCGGGAGGTGCGTTCCCCCCTCGCTGAGCTCGGGTTCGGGAAGGACGAAATCCGCCGACTCTCGCGCGCGCGCGGGCTCCCCTCCTGGTCGCAGCCGGCGTCGCCCTGTCTCTCCTCCCGCATTCCGTATGGCACGGCGATCACCGCCGAGCGGCTGGCGCGCGTGGAGCGCGCGGAGGCGGCGCTGCGGCGCGTGGGCGTCACCGGCGACCTGCGCGTGCGCGACCACGACGACCTCGCGCGCATCGAGATGCCGGCCGAGTCGCTGGCGGGGTGGATCGATCCCGACCGGGCCGTTGTACTGGCGGTGGCCGTACGCGAGGCGGGGTTCGCACGGGTATCGCTCGACCTGCGCGGCTTCCGCTCCGGCTCGCTCAACATCCTGGGCGGCGTCGCCACGCCATGAGCGCCGGCGGAGGGGCGGCGCTCGGCCACGCACTCCTTGCACGCGGCATCAGAGCATCGGTGGAAGCGCGTGGATCGCTGGCCGTCCTGCTCCCCCTGTCGGATCCGGAGGCGTTCGCCGACGCCGCCGTTCGCGACCAGGTGCTCGCCCTCGCCCGCGAACATGGCTTCACGCACGTGGCGGTCGAACTCCTGGGCGCGCCCCGCGTATCAGGTACGAACGCCCCGTGACATCACTCACCCTGATGCGCGGCACGCGAGGCCCATCCGGATGGCGGTACACCGGGGCGGCACCGTGGCGGCCGCGCGGAGCACGACGCTGAATGCTCGGTTGCCTGCGACGACTCATCGGCCTGGCGATACTGCTGGTGATCGCCCTGTTCGCCTGGATGTATCGTGATCGGTGGATGCCCGGTCGTTCTGCCGCCGGCGCCGATACGGCCACCGCGACCATCGTAGTCTGGCAGCCCGTCTCCGACTCGGGCGCGGCGCGCGGTCGTGAGGCCATTCAATCGCTCGCGCGCGACGGCGGTCCCGCCTACGTGGACCTCGAAGCGGGGGACCTGCTCTCGTACGTGGCGCAGGCGCTGGCGCGACGGCTCCCCGCCTCGGCCAGCGACCTGGAAGCGGCGGTACGCGACGACCAGCTCGTCGTGCGCGCGACCATCGCGCTCGACGACGCGAAGATCGCCGAGGCGCTCGGGCCGCTGAGCGGCATGCTGCGCTCGCGCGAGACCGTCGAGATGGCCGGCGAACTGCGCGTGGTGGAGCCGGGGCTGGGTGAACTGCGCGTGGCCGAGGTGAAGGTGGGCGACCTGCGGCTCCCTGGTGCCGCGATCCCCGCGCTGCTCCGCCAGATCCGTCGCGGCGAGCAGCCGACGGGCGTCGCCGACAACGCACTGACCGTCGAGCTGCCGGAGTACATTGGCGACGTGCGCGTCCGCGACGGGCGCATCACCCTGTACAAGGCCGCCTCGTGAGTCGCCGCGTACTGGTGGTCGACGACGAGCAGGGAATTCGCGGCGCGCTCGGTCAGCTGCTCGAGTTCGAGGGCTATGAGGTGAAGGCCGTGGGGAGCGCCGCCGATGGACTCGCGGCCTATGAACAGTGGCGGCCGCACCTCGTGTTCATGGACGTGAAGATGGCGGGGATGGACGGGCTGGAGGCGCTGCGACGGCTGCGCCAGCAGGATCCCGCCGCCGTTGTCGTCATGATCAGCGGCCACGCCACCATCCAGACGGCGGTCGAGGCCACGCAGCTCGGCGCCTACGACATTCTCGAGAAACCGCTCGACACCGATCGCATTCTCGTCCTGCTTCGCAACGCCCTCGAGCACCTCACGCTCTCCGAGGAGAACGCGCGCCTGCGCGAGACGGTGGAGTCGCGATTCGAGATCGTGGGCAAGTCGTACGCGGTGAAGGCCGTGATCGAGAAGATCGAGAAGGTCGCGTCGACGCCGGCCCGCGTGCTGGTCACCGGGGAGAACGGCACCGGCAAGGAGCTCGTGGCCCGGGCCATCCACCGCCAGTCGCCGCGCGCCGACCAGCCGTTCGTGGAGGTCAACTGCGCGGCGATCCCCGGTGAGCTCATCGAGAGCGAACTGTTCGGCCACATGAAGGGATCGTTCACGGGCGCCGTCGCCGACAGGGCGGGGAAGTTCGAGCAGGCGGACGGCGGCACGCTGTTCCTGGACGAGATCGGCGACATGTCGCTTGCCGCACAGGCCAAGGTGCTGCGCGTGCTGCAGGACGGCGAGGTGACGCGCATCGGTGGCGCGAAGAGCCGGACGGTTGACGTGCGGGTGCTCGCGGCCACCAACAAGAAGCTCGACGACGAGATCGCCGGCGGCCGGTTCCGCGAGGACCTGTTCTATCGCATCAACGTCGTGCCGATCGCCGTGCCGCCGCTGCGCGAACGGCGCGAGGACATTCCGCTCCTCGCCCGCCATTTCAT
>DASSBZ010000087.1:0-4716 GCA_035698205.1 Gemmatimonadaceae bacterium
AAGCAGTGACGGGGTGGTGATCCGTTCACGACGGTCCCCACCCCGTGCCCTCCTCCCGGTACCCGGCGGCCTTACTGCTTGATCACCCAGACCTTGATCTCCGGCTTGACATCGGCATGCAGCTTGATCGGTACCCTGTACACACCGAGCGCCCGGATCGGCTCATGCAGGTCGATCTGCCGCTTTTCGACCTGGGTAAATCCCTGTGCATGCAACTGCTCGGCGATGTCGGCCGCCGTGACGGAGCCGAACAGCTTGCCTTCCTCGCCCACGCGTGCGGCGAAGGTGAGCGACACGTCCTCGAATCGCGCGGCGGCCTCGCGCGCCGTCTCCCGACGGGTGGCCTCGGCCGCTTCCAGCCGCGCGCGCTCCTGGGCGATGCGCTTGCGGTTCCCGGGCGTTGCCTCGTAGGCGATGCCGCGCGGCAGCAGGTAATTCCGGGCATACCCCGGCGAGACGTTCACCAGGTCGCCCGTCTGGCCAAGTTCGTCCACGGTCTGGCGCAGGATGACTTCCATGATCACTCCGTTGTTAGGTGGTCGGGCGCGCGCGATTGCGCCAGTCGAGCCACGTGTCACCAAGGCCCACGCCCAGCGCGAACACGCTGAGCACGGGCCACATGAGTATCGCGAATCCGATCACCACTACCATCATGAGGCGCCCGGGCGCGAAGAACCACGCCAGCACGCCAAGCCCTCGCAGCGCGTAGAGCACGCCGAAGAAGAGCAGCAGATTGACTCCCACCGGACGCAGCGGCGCCAGCGTCGGCAGCACGAGGGCCACCACCGCCGCAACCGCCCCCCACACAAGCTGGTCGTTGAACCGGAACTGACGCAGGCGCGCCAGCGGCGGCCCGATGCGCGTGCGCGTGATCCGATGGTACAGGCTCCACGCCAGCCCGAGCGCCACCAGCGACTCCAGCATCAGCATGGCCGGAAAGACCGTGCGGGCCACCGCCGGCACCTGCTGCAGTTGCGCCTGCCCCTGTTCCGCCAGCCGGGCGGCGTCGGGATTGGCCTCGGCAAAGCTCGTCCACTCGGCGCTCTGCTGCAGCGTCGACCAGTTCGCCAACGCATCGTCCACGCGCCGCGTGAACTCGCCGGACATGGTCGTGTCGACCCGGGCCGCGCTCCCAGGCGTGAGCAGGAGCACCAGCAGCGCCGCTCCGAGCGTGATGCCGCAGGCCGCCAGGGCGCGCGGCAGGAACGGCTGTCCGGGGCGCAGAATGCAGACCGTGCCAAAGCTTGCCGCCAGCAGCAGCGACCATCCCCTGGCCATGCTGGCGTACGCCACACCGCCGGTGGTGGCCCCCACGAGCAGCCATGCCGCCAGCGCGAGCCAGATCACCGCCACGATCATCCGGCCACCGCTCCACCACCCCACCACGGCGCACGCCGCCAGCGCCGGGATCAGCAGGACCAGCGTCTGTTCGATCGGCACGACGGCCCGGAACAGCGGGACCGCCGGCACCAGCAGGAACAGCACGAGCGCGGGGAGCAGCTTGCGCCATCCCCGTTCCCGCGGCGCCGATCCGGCCGGCTCGGCCGCTGCGACGGTGGCGACCGGCGTGTCGATCGATCGCTCCGATCAGCCGCGGTGGCCGCGAATGTACGGAATGAGCGCGAGGTAGCGCGCGCGCTTCACGGCGGTGGACATCTGGCGCTGGTGGCGCGCACACACACCGCTCAACCGGCTCGGCAGGATCTTGCCGTGGTCGGTGATGAAGCGGCCGAGCGTGCTGTCGTCCTTGTAGTCGACGAAGCGCACGCGCGATTCGCAGAACGGGCAGGTTTTCTGTGGGCGGCGCATGTCAGTCCTCATCCTCGTCGTCGTCATCGCGCAGGCGGCGGGCCGCCAGCTCTTCCTCGCTCATCGGCGGCGCGCCGACTTCGTGTTCGTGCAGCGTGAGCAGGTAGCGCACGACGCCGTCGTCGAGCTTGAGTGCGCGCTCGTACTCGGCCAGCGACGCGGGGTCGGCCGCAAAGCGGGCGACGATGTAGTAGCCGTTCTCGCGGCGTCCGATGGGGTAGGCGAGCTGGCGGCGTCCCCAGTGGTCGACCTGCTGCTCTTCGTACGCACCGAGCAGGCCGTGGACGCGGGCGAGCTTCTCGCCGATGGCGGCATCTTCGAGCGTGGAGTCGAAGATGTAGACCGCCTCGTATTGACGGGTCACGTTCGGCAATCCTCCCTGTGGTCTGGTCCGCCCCGCGCTAGTTGCCGTGAGCGCGAGGAGGGGAATGAAGGGCGCCGCCGAATGGCCGCGCCCGTTGTCAGGCGAACCTGTAATGATACCCGGACAGGCGGTGAAACGAAAGTGCGGCGGGGTGAAACAGCAGCCCGCCCCGCGAACCAGTCGGCCGCTAGACGTTGAACCGGAAGAGCAGCACGTCGCCGTCGCGCACCACGTACTCCTTGCCCTCGGCGCGCACTGCGCCCTGCTCCCGCGCTCCCTTCCAGCCGTCGTGCCGCACGAACTCCTCGAGCCCCACCGTCTCGGCACGAATGAATCCGCGCTGGAAGTCGGTGTGGATCACCGCGGCAGCTTCCGGCGCCGTGTCGCCCTGGTGGATGGTCCACGCCCGCACCTCCTGCTCGCCGGCGGTGAAGTACGTCTGCAGCCCCATCAGGTGATAGCCGGCACGGATCAACCGGTCGAGCCCCGCCGACTCGATACCGAGCGAGGCGAGAAACTCGGCACGGTCACTCCCCGAGAGCTCGGCCAGCTCGGCTTCGATGCGCGCGGAGAACGTCACCACCTCCGCCTGTTCGCCGCTCGCGGCCACCGCGGCGTGCAGCGCCGCGAGATGCACCCCGGCTTCTCCGGCGAGCTCGCTCTCCGTCACGTTCGCGGCATAGAGCACGGGCTTGGCCGTCAGCAGCGAAAGCGGCTGGAGCAGGAGCAGCCCGGCGGCGTCGAGGCCCGCTTCCCGCACCCCCTTTCCCTCGGAGAGCACCGCGTGGGCGCGCTCGAGCACCGGCAGCTCGGCCAGCGCCTCCTTGTCGTGCGACTTGGCGGCGCGACGCACGCGATCGAGCCGCTTCTCCACCGTGGCCAGGTCGGCGAGCGCCAGCTCGAACTCGATCACCTCACGATCGCGCACCGGGTCGACCGCTCCCATGACGTGCGTGACATCGGGATCCTCGAAGCAGCGCACGACGTGGACGATGGCGTCGGTTTCCCGGATATTGGCGAGGAACTTGTTGCCCAGCCCCTCGCCGTCGGCCGCCCCCTTCACCAGACCGGCGATGTCGACGAACTGCACCACCGCCGGCACCACTCTTTTCGGCTGCACGATCTCGGACAGCCGGTCGAGGCGCGGGTCGGGCACCTCGACCATGCCGACATTCGGCTCCACCGTACAGAACGGATAGTTCGCCGCGTCGGCACCGGCCGCGGTGAGCGCGTTGAACAGCGTGGACTTGCCAACGTTAGGCAGCCCGACGATGCCGAGCTTCAGCATGACGCGGCCGGTCCGGCCAGCGCCGTCATGCGAGGAACCACGGCGCCAGCACCAGCGCGACGACGCTCATGAGCTTGATCAGGATGTTCATCGACGGCCCGCTCGTGTCCTTGAACGGGTCACCGACGGTGTCGCCGACCACGGCCGCCTTGTGCGGCTCCGATCCCTTGCCGCCGTGCAGCCCGCCCTCGATGGCCTTCTTCGCGTTATCCCAGGCACCACCGGCGTTGGCCATGAACAGCGCCATCATCACGCCGGTCACCGTGGCGCCGGCGAGCAGGCCGCCCAGCGCCTCGATCCCCAGGAACTTGCCGACGAATACCGGCAGCGCCACCGCGGTCACGCCGGGGACGATCATCTCGGCGAGCGCGGCCCGCGTGGAAATGTCGACGCAGCGCGCCGAGTCGGGCTTCGCGTCGCCCGTGAGCAGGCCGGGGATCTCGCGGAACTGTCGCCGCACCTCCTCCACCATCCCCTGCGCCGCGCGTCCCACCGCGGTCATCGTCTGCGCACCGATGAAGAACGGCATCACGCCGCCGATGAACAGGCCGATCACGACGCGGGGGTCGATCAGGTTCAGCCCCGTCTCGCCGAGCCCCACCGCCGACGCGTACGCGCTGAACAGCGCCAGCGCCGTCAGCGCCGCTGAGCCGATGGCGAATCCCTTGCCGATGGCGGCTGTCGTGTTGCCGAGCGCATCGAGCCCGTCGGTGATCTTCCGGACCTCGGGGCCGAGCCCGGACATCTCGGTGATGCCGCCAGCGTTGTCGGCGATGGGACCGTAGGCGTCGACCGACATCGTGACGCCCACGGTGGCCAGCATGCCCACGGCGGCAATGGCGACGCCGTACAGCCCTGACATTTCGTACGACACCCAGGTTGCCGCGCAGATCAGCAGCACCGGCACCACGCAGCTCTGCATGCCGACGGCGAGGCCCGCGATGATGTTCGTGGCCGCGCCGGTCTTCGACGACTCGGCGATCCGCATGACCGGCCGCATGGCCGTGTAGTACTCAGTCGCGAGGCCGATCAGGATGCCGGACACCGTGCCGGCCACCACCGCCCAGAAGGGACCGGCCTCCGGATACATGCCGCCGTCCGGACGCAGGTGCGCGACGGGGAACATGATGGTGAGCGCGTATGCCATCACCAGGAACAGCCCCGCGGCGATGAACGTCGTGGTTCGCAGCGCCGACGCCGGATTCCCGCTCGCAAGCACGCGCATGGCGCCGATGCCGACGAGCGACGCCACCAG
>DASSBZ010000088.1:0-19547 GCA_035698205.1 Gemmatimonadaceae bacterium
GGGCGTCACCATACGGCGGCGACGCTCGGTCTCGGCGTTCACGTGCTTCCAGAAGTCCACATGGCGTGCCGCGTCACCGCGAAGCGCCACCGGCTCGGGAGCATCCCCGTCCAGCCAGCGATTGACGACATCGTCGGCAGCCGTCACGGCATTCAAGGGAACCTCTCGGTCGGCGAGTGGCTGTGCGAATTCCGGAGCTCGAACGGGGCGCTCGCGTCCCGACGTGCCTTCGCCGTCGCGTGCGTTCAGGTCGTCAAGCATCAGGCGTATTTCTCCTCAAGTAGGGCCTGGAGCGCCTCCCGTGCGCGATGCACGCGCATTTTCAGTGCTCCCACTGTAGTGCCCAACAGATCGGCCATCTCCTCGTACGAACGCCCTTCGACATGCTTCATCACGAAGGCCTCGCGCAGCGATGGCGCCAGTTGCGCCAACGCCCCGTCCAGATCCGAGCGCAATTCGGTCCGGTCCAGCTCCTCATCCGGTGTGGAATAGGATGATGGCTGGTCGTCCTCATCGTAGCTCAGGTGCGTCCGACGGATGTTCTTCAGCCAGTCCTTGCATCCGTTGGCGACGATCCTGAATACCCAGGCGTCGAAACGTCCCCGCACCTCGGAGAGGTGTTGAAACGCTTTGATGAAGGACATCTGAAGGATGTCTTCCGCAACATCCGGGCTCCCGGTCATCCCGAGAGCATGTCGATACAGCGGATCGCTGTATCGGCCGATCAGCAGGGAAAAGGACTCCCGGTGTCCAGCAAGGACACGGGAGATGATCTCCTGATCTGCTTCGACCTGGTCGGTCGAGCTGGCCGGCACCGTGGTTCGCACGGTGCTAGTGTAACTCGCTTCGCGCGCGCGGGATAGTCCCGTTCGGCGAAGAGGAAGCGTCGCAGCGGTCAGGGTCACGTCCGGTAGACGAACATTCGGTGCGCCGCGTCACGAGTCGGACCCGACTGTGTCACGCGCTCGCACGCCGACTCGCGAGAACGCCCCCCAGCCCAGTTCGCGCACGAGCTCACCATGCTCATCGAGGCGCGGCGGCGGCAGTCGCACGGTGCCGGGTACCGCCGGCGATACGCCGGTCAATGGCGACGCGCCGCCGGGCACGTCGGCCAACGCCTCCTTCACCGATCGCACAATTCCGCACGGCACTCCCGCCGCGCGCAACCGCTCGATCCAGTGCGCGGCCGGCCGGGTCGCCACACGCGCGCCGATCTCCGCCGCCAGGAACTGACGGTGCGAGAGCCGACCGCTGTTCGTCGCCGCCCCGGCGTCGTTCGCGAGGTCGAGCAGATCCAGCGCCCGCGCACAGCTCCGCCACTGGGCGTCGCTCCCCACGGCAATCACCAGCGCCCGATCGGCGGCGTGAAAGAGCTCGTACGGGACGAGATTCGCATGCGCATTCCCCCAGCGCCGAGCCTCGTCGCCCGAGACGAGCGTGTTCTGCGCCACGTTGACCAGCGCCGCGGTCGCGGAGTGCGCGAGAGAAATCACGAGATGCCGCGCCGACGCCGGCCGAGGTACGTCGCGCCCCACAAGCGCAGCGAGAATCGCGATCGCCGCATCCTTGCCGGCGATCACGTCGGCCAGCGCCACCCCGACCTTCATGGGATCACCTTCCGGCACGCCGGTGATGGCCATCCAGCCGGATTCCGCCTGCACCACGAAGTCATAGCCGGGGCGATCGCTGCCGGCGCCGAACCCGGTGATGGTGCACCAGATCAACCGCGGGTGCCGCTCGAGCAACACCGCGACGTCGATCCCGAGCCGATCGAGCGCGCCGGCGCGGAAGTTGTCGATCACGACGTCTGCCTCGACGAGCAGCCGGGTCACCAGAGCGAGCCCCTCGCTCGACGCCAGATCCACGGCCACCCCGAGCTTGTTCCGATTGGCGCTCAGATAGTACGCGCTCTCCCCCCGGCCGTCGAAAGGAGGCCCCCAACCACGCGTTTCGTCCCCGGCCACCGAATGCCCGGAACCGTCGCGAGCTCCGTCCAACGACCCCGGGCGTTCGATCTTGATCACATCGGCACCGAGATCGCCAAGTATCATGGAGCACAGCGGTCCGGCGAGCACTCGGCTCAGATCCAGCACTTTGACGTTGGAGAGCATATAATGGTGCTATATTGTCGTGAAAGTGTCGTGATACTGTTGCCAATGCGTGAAAACGTGCCTTTCTCGCGCCCTCGGAATCGCCCGCTGCGACTTGCGTAGTCGCCTGAAAATCATATACTTACCGCCGTCTCGTGACGGCCGGAATCGCCGTTACCGCTCTCGACCAAGAGCGCCTGTTCTCCCGATCCGCGCCGACTGGCCGCGCGCTCGGAGTTTGCCCATGGCCGAAAAACCTACCATGAACGAGGCCGCTTCTCCGAACGACTCGGCTCCCGCCTCCGCCACCCCGGCCTCCGCGCCCGCGGCCACCACGCCGCCCAAGCGCAGCCCCGGGCATCGCGGTCAGGATGTGCGCGACACTGTCGCCGAGATGGCGCAGCGCGCGCATGAGATCAGCCTCGAGGCCGGCAGCAAGATGGCCGCGGCGATGAAAGATGTCATCGGGGCCGCCGCGGGGATCACCGGATTCGCGATCGAAAGCGCGCGCGATCTGGTGCAGTACATGGTCCGGCGCGGGCAGATGACGCAGGACGAGGCGGACAAGTTGATTCGGGCCGCCGAGGACGCGCATGCGAAGCGGCCGAAACCCGCGAAGGCGCCCGAGGTCAAAGCTGCGGCGAAGCCGGCAAAGGCTGCCGCGGAGACGAAGCCCGCCGCGAAGGCAGCCGCCGCACCCGCGAAGGCGTCGAAGCCGGCCGACGCAACGCCTGCACCTGCTCCGGCCGCCGCCGCGAAGAAGACCGCGCCCGCGAAGGCCGCCGCGAAATCGGCGCCGAAGAAGACCGCCGCGAAGTCCGCTGAACCGGCCGCCAAGGCCGCGCCAGCGAAGGCCGCCGCCAAGTCCCCGTCGAAGTCCGCCGCGAAGGCCGCCAAGCCGCCGGTCAAGGCAGTGCACAAGAAGTAGCGCTGCCGCCGCTTTCGCCTTCGACGCGCTGACCGGGGTGCGATCGCTGGTCGCGCGCGCGCCGACGCGCATCGATTTCGGTGGCGGCTGGACTGACGTGCCACCGTACTGCGAGCAGGAGGGTGGCCGTGTGTGCAACGTCGCCCTCGCGCACCGCGCCACCGTGCGCATCCGACGGGCCGTTGGTGACACGCGCGCCGGCGTTGAAAGCCAGCAGGGCGACGACGGCGAGATGGCGCGCGCGGCGCTGCGCCGGGCCGGCATCTCGAATGTGAACCTGGAGCTGCGCAACGATTTCCCGGTGGGAGCGGGGCTTGGCGGTTCTTCGGCGGCTGGGGTCGCCATTGCCGGTGCGCTCGCCGCCTGGCGTGGGGTGGCCATCGATCGGTCGGCGATCGCCGAGGAGAGTCGGTCGCTCGAATGCGAGGACCTCGGCATCCCCGGCGGTCGGCAGGATCACTACGCGGCGGCGTACGGCGGTTGCCTCGAACTGACGTTCGGACAGGGCACCGAGGTGCGCTCCATCGCCTGCTCCCGGGAGACGCACGACGCGCTGGAGCGGCGGTGCATCGTGGCCTATACCGGGGAGTCACGCGTGTCGGGGAGCACGATCACGGCGGTGCTCGATGCCTGGCGCGCGGGCAACGCGCGGGTCGTGGAAGGGCTGGCCCGCATGAAGGAACTGGCCCGCTCGATGGCGCTCGCCATCGAGGCGGGGCACCTCGACGACCTCGGCGCCATGGTCGACGAGCACTGGGCGTTCCAGCGCGAGCTGCACCCGTCCATCCCCACGCCGCTGATCGACGAGGTGATCGCCCGCGCGCGCGCCGCCGGCGCGTTAGGCGGGAAGGCGCTCGGCGCATCCGGTGGCGGCTCGGTGCTGCTCTTCGCCGCCGACGACACCGTGGAGCCGGTGCGGCGCGAGGTGGCGGCGCTGGCCGAGATTCTCCCGACCCGACTCGACGAGAGCGGGCTGACGTGGATGGCGGAGGAATGAGCACCGCACCACTCCACCGGGCAGCGGCGTGACCATCGAGCGCGGCGACGCGATCGCCCTGGCGCGCGCGCTCGTTCGAATCGACTCGCGCAACCCGTCGCTCGTGCCCGGCGCGCCGGGTGAGGATTCGGTGGCGCGCCTGCTCGCCGAGGCGCTGCGGGAGTGGGGGTTCGCGGTGGAGATCATCGAGGTGGCGCGCGGCCGCCCCGACGTGGTGGCGCGCATCGGACCACGCGACGGACCGTCGCTGATGTTCAACGGGCACCTCGACGTCGTGGGCACCGAGGGCATGCTGCACGCACCGTTCGATGCCGACGTGCGCGACGGCCGGATGTACGGCCGCGGCGCCACGGACATGAAGAGCGGCGTTGCCGCGATGTGTGCGGCGGCAGCGCGCGCCGCCGACCAGGGGCTCGATGGCCCGATCATCGTTGCCGCCGTCTGCGACGAGGAGTTCGAAAGCATCGGCACCAGCGCGCTGCTCACCCGCGGCGTGCGCGCCGACGCCGCGATCGTCACCGAGCCCACGCGACTGGCCATCGCGCCGGCGCACCGCGGCTTTGCCTGGGTGGAGGTGACGGTGAACGGGCGCGCCGCCCACGGCAGCCGCTACGACGTGGGGGTCGATGCCATCCTGCACGCGGGGCTGCTGCTCGCCGAGCTGCATGCGCTCGACGGCGGCGAGCTCACGCGCCGCACACACCCGCTGCTCGGCCATGCCTCGCTGCACGCCGCCACCATCAGCGGCGGTGCCGGCTGGTCCATCTACCCCGATCGGTGCGTGGTTCGCATCGAGCGTCGCACCCTCCCCGGCGAGCACGCCAGCGCCGCCACACGCGAGGTGGAAGCGGCATGCGAACGCGTCGCCGCACGCGTGCCCGCGTTCAGCGCGACCGTGACGCCGATCTTCTCGCAGAATCCCGTGGACGTTGATATCGACGCACCCGTGGTGCGCGCGCTGGGCGCCGCCATCTCCCGGGAGCTGGATGGACCGCCGCGCGTGGAAGGCTTGAGCGCGTGGACCGACGCGGCGCTCCTCAACGACGCAGGCATCCCCGCCATCTGCTTCGGTCCCGGCGACATCGCGCTGGCGCACGCCGCCGAGGAATACGTTGTGCTGGAGGAGATCGAAACGGCCACGCGCGTACTTGCTCGAATGGCCGCTGGCTGGGCCCGCGGCGGCTCGATGCCGCGCGCCGGTCATCCCGTAACGAAACAGTGATGGCACAGCTCGACACGAAGCAGTACGACGCGCTGGAACGCGCGATCATCCAGCGTACACGCATCGCGGTCTATCGACGCGGCACGGAGTTCGTCGTCGTGCCCACGTCGCTGACGCTGCGCGATGGCCGCGAGGTCATTCACGCCACGCACCCCACCACCGGTGATTCGCTGGCGCTCTTCCTCGACGAACTGGATGCCTTCGAGGTGGTGCGATGATCGACACCGGCGGCGTGGCGCACCCGCCCCATCCGCTCGTTGCCGTGTATGCCGACGAGTCGTGCCTGGGGAACGGACGTGACGGCGACAACCCCGGCGGCGCCGGCGCCCTGGTGGAGTATCAGCCTCCCGCTTCCGGGGAGCTCGTCCGTCGCGACATCTGGCTCTCCGAGCCGGGCACGACGAACAACCGCATGGCGCTGCGCTCGGCCATCGAGACGCTGCGCGCGCTCTCGGGCAAGGGCGTGCGTTTCCGCGTGGTGTTCACCAGCGATTCCCGGTATCTCGTGGATGGCATGAGCGACTGGGTGCATGGCTGGGCCAGGCGCGGGTGGACGCGCAAGGGTGGCGCGATCGAGAATCTCGCGCTGTGGATGGAATGCGTGGAGGCCGCGCGGGCACACGACGTGAACTGGCGCTGGGTGCGCGGGCATCGCGGACATCCGCAGAACGAGTACGCCAACCATCTCGCCACTCGCGCTGCCGCCGAGCAGACGCACTCCGGCGGGCTCGTACCGTCGGCGTTCGATGCGTGGTGGGAGGGCTGGCTGGCAAAGGCGCGCGTACCGATTCCCGTGGCCCCGTTTCCGCTCGAAGCCGACTTCAGGCCGGGGATCCGGTTACCGCCCATTCCTCCGGGACGTCCGTAGAGCGGCACTGCCCCTCCTCCCCCCGGAGCCCGAAATGATCAGGATCGCACTCATTCTGCTGCTTGGTTTCGCCGCCGGTTACGTGTACGGCTTCAAGGATTCCAAGGCCCACGACGACAACGTCATTACGCGAGTCGTGGAGCGCGTGGGCGGCAGCAACCGTGGCAAGTACCGCACGGACGTCGACGCCACCATGAAGGCGATCGAGAACCCCTGATCGCACTCGATCCGTCGTCGCCGTTCCTGGCGCGGCCCGAAGCGCAGCGGCATGAGCGTGGTCGCACGGCAATCGTGACTTGCGCCAACGGGCGCCGACGCCGATTTTCGCTCCATGGACGAACTGGATCGCCTCTTCGCGCGACTCGTACAGAGCATTGGCGCCACCAACGCCGACCTGCTCAGCCGCCCCTTCGAGGTCGCGCAGATCTACCAGACGCTCGTGCCGTATCGGCTGCACCGGCGTGACCTGCAGCTCGAAACCATGGAGGAGTACGAACTGGCGCTCCTTCGACTGCTCTCCGGCGAACGCGGTTACCTGATGGGCGACGGCACCATGCAGACCGAGCTGCGCGCGGAGATCGAGTCGCAGAACCCGGACCTCACCCGATACCGTGCGTATGCCACCACGGATGTGCAGGTGGCTCCGAACGCGCGACGCGCACTCGACGGGGCAGGTGCGGCATCTGCGCCCCCAGCGGCACACGATGCGCGCAGCGAACGCGCCACCCTGGGCATGACGCCGCCTCCGCCGCCGGCTCCAGTGAGCCACGCGGCGCCCCCCGCCCAGGCACCGGCCGCGTCCTCCGGCGCCGGTGCTGCCGCCGGACACGACAGCCACGGCGACGAGTGCCGCTACTGCGGCGGTGAGCTTCCCGAGGGGCGCTCAGCGACGTTCTGCCCGCACTGCGGCCAGAACCTGACCGTTCGTCAGTGTCCGGCCTGCGGTACGGAGCTGGACGTCGCCTGGCAGTTCTGCATCACCTGCGGGCGGAGCGTCGCGTAGCAACCAGCAGGGGCGATCGGCTGAATCGGAGCACAAGTTTCAGGCGTAGTGTACGTATCCGACATGCCCAGACTCTCCCACCGGCTTCGCTCCCACCGCCGCGTCCGCTCGCATGCCGCCCGCGCCGTGGCGTGCGCCGCGCTGCTCGGCGTACCGGCGTGCATCAGCACCTTTCCCTCCACGAGCGGTGGCGACAGCGACGTCGTTTTCTCGTCGCGCACCGTCGACTGGCCCATTCGCCCGGCGGCACACGTCGACCTCTGGCTGCACGGGTTTGCCGTGCTCCAGGCCGACACGACGGCCATTCCGTTCTTTCGTCGGGCGTACCGCGACTCCATTGCCGCCGCCAAGGCACGACTCGGCGTGATGACGCTGCTCGATGCCAATCGCGAGCGCTTGAGCGGCCAGTTCGTCAGTACCCCGTCGCTCGGAAACGCGCAGTTCCTTGCCCTCTACTTCGGCTCGTGGGACGACCTTCAGCGCGGCGCGCGAATGTTCTTCGACGCCAACGGCTCGGCGGGTTCGCTGTCCGATCGCAACGCACAGCGCATCGTCGCCGCATTCGCCACGTACTTCCCCACCGCCGCTGAACGGGACTGGCTTCGCCTGTTCCTGCTCTCGCTCGAGGATGAGCGTACGAAGTTCTACACTGCATACCGGAACGACCAGTTGCAGCAGCGGGTCGCGGTGCAGTCGGCGATCGATTCGCTGTGGACGTCGGTGGTGCGCGACGACGTGCGCCGGTTCGCCGCCAACTCGGGGCAGCGTCGCGGCGAGGTGCTGCTGTCGCTGCCGCTCGAGGCAGAGGGGCGCACGGTGAGCGAGGGCGGTCAGACCGTGATTGCGGTCGGCTTCCCGCGCCGGGAGGGCGATGCACAACAGGCCATCTACACGCTGGCGCACGAGATCGTGTCGTCGGTGACGCCCGGGGTGATCGAGGATCACATCACCCCCGCGGAATCGCGCGACGGCGTTGGCGCGCAGTACCAGGGGGCGGCGCTGGTGCGTGGCGGCGAGGCGCTGCTGCGACGCATCGCACCGGACTGGGTGGACGGCTATGCGCGCTTCTACCTGGAGGTGGCGAAGGTGAGGTTCGCGGGCGATCCCGTGGTGGCGCTCTCGCAGGCGTATCCGCTCCCCGACGCCATGGTGGCGGGGCTCGCGAGGCGTATCGACGAAGTGCTCGGAGGCTTCTGATGGCGGACAGGGATCGTCCCGCGCAGGGTGCACCGCTCCCCGTGCCCACGGAACGCACGCTCGACCGGAGCGCCATGGAGCGCGTGCTCGCGCGCGCCGCCGAACTGCAGATGTCGGGGGCAAACGCGAGCGATCGGATGACGGAGGCCGAGCTCGTCGCGCTGGGCGGCGAGGTTGGACTCCCCGCCGAACATCTGCGCCAGGCGCTGGCCGAGGAACGCACGCGCGTGGCACCGCGTGGGGCGGAAGGCGTGCCCGGCTGGTTCGGCCCCGAGAGTACCGTCGCGCAGCGCGTGGTGAAGGGGAAGCCTGCTGAGTTGCTGGCCGCGCTCGACGCCACGATGCAACGGGAGTTCGTGCTGCAGGTACGTCGGCGCTTCAGCGAGCGGATCACGTGGGAATCGGCACGCGATTTCATGAGCGGTATCCGTCGTGGGTTCAACGTAGGCGGGCGGGCACAGATGCTCTCGCGCGCCGACGAGGTCAGCGCGACGGTGGTGCCGGTGGACGACGCGCGCGTGCTGGTACGGCTGGAGGCGAACTTCGATCTCTCACGACGCAAGGCGGTGCGGATCGGCGCGGGGGCCGCGGGCACGGGAGCGTTAGGCGCCTTTGGCGTCGTCGCGTTTGCGGCGAGCGTGGCAGGCGCTTCGATCGTGCTTGCCGGCGTGATCGGCGCGCTTTGGGCTGTACTTGGTGCCGGCGCCACGGCTGCCGTCGCCAGCTCACAGCGTTCGAGCACGACCCGCGCCCATCTTGCCCTCGAGCAACTGCTCGATCGGCTGGAGCATGGAGATCTCTCCCGCCCGGCCGCGGCGTCGCTGCTCGATGCGTTCGGTGCATCGCGCCTGCTGCGATGACGACGAGCTTTCACGACTTCGCGCTGGAGCAGTTGGCGCGGGTGTTGCCCGTGACGTCGCGGCGCATGTTCGGCGGCGTGGGGATCTACTCCGACGGTGTGTTCTTCGCCCTCATGGACGCCGACACGCTGTACCTCAAGGTCGACGACTCGAATCGCGCCGACTTCGAGGCGCGCGGCCTGGGCCCGTTCATGCCGTACGGGAGCGACGGGCCGCCGATGCAGTATTATCCCGTTCCGGCCGACGTACTCGAAGACCGCGACCTGCTCGACGTCTGGACGAGGAAGGCACTCGACGTCGCGCATGCGAAGCGCCGTGCGGGCGGGTCCCGGGCAAAGCGGAAATCACGGTGACGATCCGGATGAAATCACCCACCCCGATGTACGTCGTGCGCGCTGTCGGCGCGCTCCTGCTGTTCGCGGCGTGTACGCGCACGGACATGGCTCCTCCCGCCGACTCCGCCATGCCGGGCTCGACGGTTGCGCCGACGGCCATGGCCGAGACCGCGCCGAGGAGGGGCTACCTCATGGTCTCGCCGGAGCAGCTCGTGTTCCGGTCGTGCGGCGACACCGTGGCGTCGTCGATCATCGACAGCTCGAACGTGCTCGCGGAGGCTGTCGCACCCTTTCGCACCGGCCCGCTGGACAGCCTCTTCTTCGTCTTCCGTGGCGATGAGGTCGAGCTCGTGAGCGCGGAAGCGGCCCGGGGGCTCGTCGTGCGCGACGTGATGCGCCTCTCCCCCGAAAGCCGTGGGTGTGCGGGAACGCCTGACGACTATGCCTTCCACGCCTTCGGCGAGGAGCCGTTCTGGGCGGTCACCATCCGTGGAAATGGCATCTCGTTCCAGGAGCCGGATCGCCAGGGACCGTTGCTGTTCCCGTCGGTGCCGGCCGAACGCTCGGGGGGCGTTGTCCGTTATCAAGCAGTCTCGCTCACGCCGGACTCCACCACGATGGTCGTCGAACTGCGACACGCGATGTGCACGGACAGCATGTCGGGCGAGGTAACGAATCACGTCGCCGTCGTGCGACTGGGAAGCCGGGAGCTGCACGGCTGCGCTCGCGAAGGGACGGGCTGACGACCGATCGGTGGGGGGCAATCGCGCAACGGCGACGGGCGCGGTATCTTGGCGCTCGCGGGCCTCGAGCCCGGCGGTCGCGCGACCCGCTGGCTACGCACCTGCTCCTTCCCTGGACACCATGCTTACATCCGCCACAGCCGCCCCCGCGAGCCGCAGCGCGGCGCGCATCCCCCTGAAGCCCGCGGCCGCCTGCCTCACGCGGAGCCGCGGATCGTGACCGACGCCGATCCGGTTGCGCACTACCTCACGCAGCGCGGGTGCCGCGAGGATCTCGTGAAGGCGGGACTCGGCGGACTGACGGCGCGCTGGGCGCGCATCGTGGCCGAAGTGGAGCGTGGGTACGATGTGACGCTGGCCGACTACCTGAACGACATGGACCTGCGTGACATCCTGGAGGGAGCCCTGGACGTCGCCGATGCGCGGGAGCGTGAGCGCGTCCAGCCGGACGTCGATCGCACGGACTCGCACTTCCACTCGCTCACGGTGCCCAGCGACTGCCTGTACGGGGACGATACGGCGGAGGAGGAGGGGTTGAGCCCGGTGCGCGAGTGGTGGTACTTCGCGCGACCCGCGCAACCCAGCGCATCGTTGATGGCCGACCTGCTGCGCCGCGGCCTGATGCGGGTCGAGGACGTGCACCAGCCGTAGGAGGGCGACATCCACTCTCGACGGTGATGCAACCCCTCGCCTGCGGAGCTGCCGTTGCCTGCGGCGCCACCACCTACTCGAACTGCGCTGCTCGTGCCGCCGAGGACATGCCGCGTCAAAAAGGTCCTCCGCGTACCTCCGCGTGACCTCTGCGCGCCTCTGCGTGAGCCCGCCGCAGGCGGTCCTGCCGCACCCGCGTGAGCCCGCCGCAGGCGGTCCTGCCTTGCCCTCGGCCTTTGCCGCTGGGGAGCAGCCCAGCCACGCCAGGCAGTGCCTAGATTACCCGAACCAACATGGAGACCCCCGACATGGTAACGCGTCGTGACTGGCTGAAGCTGGCGGCGGGCACCCTCGCAATCGGGTTGCCCGGTGCGCTGGGTGCGCTCGAGGCGCCCCCGACGATTGCGGTATGGAAGTCGCCGTCCTGCGGCTGCTGCAAAAACTGGATCACCCACATGGAACAGAACGGTTTCCGCGTCACCGTTCACGACGTGGAGAACCTGGAGCCGATCAAGCGGCAGCATGGCGTGACGGCCGCGCTGGCTTCGTGCCACACCGGCGTGATCAACGGCTACGTGATCGAGGGGCATGTTCCCGCTGACCTGGTCCAGCGACTGCTCAAGGAGCGTCCGCGCATTGCCGGTCTCGCGGTACCGGGGATGCCGCAGGGCTCACCGGGGATGGAGACCGGCCGCAAGGATCCGTACGACGTGATTGCCTGGGATGCCCGCGGGCGGACCTCCGTGTTCGCCAGTCGTTAGGCGCGGACCCGGGGATGATCGACGACCTGCGCTACCCCATCGGCCGCTTCGCACGCCCGGCGCAGCCGCTCGACGCCGGCGCTCGCGCCGAGGCCATTGCCGCCATCGCCGCGTGCCCCGGTGCCCTGCGTGAGGCCGTCCGTGGGCTCGACGACGCGCGACTGGATACACCGTACCGACCCGGCGGCTGGACCGTCAGGCAGGTCACGCATCACGTGCCCGACAGCCACCTGAACGCGTACGTGCGCTTCAAGCTGGCGCTCACCGAAAACCGTCCGACCATCAAGCCGTACGAGGAAGACCGGTGGGCGCAGCTCCCCGATACCGTACGCACGCCGGTGGCCACGTCGCTCGTCCTGCTCGACGCGTTGCACGAACGCTGGGTGACGCTGCTCGGCGCGATGGGCGCCGACGACTTCGCGCGCGAACTCGTGCACCCCGAGTCCGGCGCGATGCGCCTGTACGACATGCTGGCGCTCTATGCGTGGCACGGCCGGCACCACGTGGCACACGTCACCCGACTGCGCGAACGGAGCGGCTGGTAGCGCCGCCCGATCAGCCGTCGCCGGGACGCGCCAGCGTCGAGTCCATCTCGAAGGCCACCGGCCACTGCACCACCTGACGCACCTTCCGGCCGTCCTTTGTGGCCGGGATGAACCTCGCCTGCTCCAGCGCCGTGCGCACCGAGCGCGTGAACAGTTCGTGCGTGGAGCTGATCACGCCGAATGTCTCCATCTCCACCTTGCCGGTGGGCGCGACGACGAATTCCACGGTGGCGTGCCCGCTGATCTGCTGCACGAACAGCTCCTCCGGATATTCCAGCGTGACCGGGGTGGTGCTGTCCGGCTGCGCCGCCACATCCACCTGGTCGGCGGTGAACACCTTGAGCGCGCTTACCAGTTCGGCGAGCTCCGCGGCCGTGACCTGGTGCTTTGATTTCTTCGGCTTGAGCTGTCCCTCCTTGGACCAGATCACGATCACGCCGCAGCTGCCGAGCCCGCGCGCCCCCATGAACTGCGGCGGGATGGTCGCGGCGCCGGCATAGACCTCGACCGCCTGCACCGTGTTCGGCGAGATGAAGTCGACGTCGAATTCGCCCGCCGGCAGCGGCGAACCATCGAGCCACACCAGCGGCCAGCATCCGGTGTCGTTGGAGCGGAATCGAACGGCATGCGGGACCATCCGGGTGGAGACGATGCGCACCCCCGGAATGCGCCGCATCACGTCGCTGAACTGCGACGAGTGATACTTCTCCATCTCCAGCATCGTGAGGAAGTGTCCGTTCCCCATCTGGCGGCGGCGGTAGAAGCCGGCGAGCCGGCCGGTGTACTCCGATGCCGAACCGCGAATGACGACCGGACTGAGATGCTGCACGATGCGCGTGAGCGTGACGTCGGCAATGGCCGGTACACGCGGATCGACGTTGATGACCGCGCTCGCGGGGCTGAAGCCGAGTCGCCGGACGAGCAGGGTGGTTTCCCCCATCCGGACGGCGGTGAAGCGAACCTGCCCCTTCGCATCGGTGGTGCCGCGGATGTCGGTGCCCTTGACCTCGACCGCCGCGCCCATGATTCCCTGCCCGATCGAGTCATGCACGGTGAGGGTCACCGCGCCCGGCAGCGCGTCCTGTGCGTGCAGCGGCATCAGCGCGACGGTGATCAGCACGATGCCGATTGCCAGCGCGGACCGCCGCACGTACGCAGCACATGAAGTGAAGTACATGGCCGTTCCTCCCGCGGGATCGAACTCCCGCCTGCTCCTATTCTAGGAACGGATGCGTTCGCGGTCGAGAGGTTCTACCTCGAAGGAACGCAAGCAAGGGGTGAACTTGCTCGTAACGGGGGCGAATGCGCGCGGTTCGTCCCTCCCGCAGCGCCCCGAACCCGGAGCAGGCTGTACCGGGTACCCGAATCGAGATCCGCCGGGCAACCTTCCCCGGGGGCCTCGCCCCGTGCGACCGCCGACTCTTCGCAATATTCCTGGCCATGACCTTCTCGCGATTCGTCCTCCCCGCCGTCGCCGCGCTGTTCGTGGCGTGCGTGCAGCCGCTCAAGCTCTCGCGCGACGACTCCGCGATTGTGCTCTCCCGGCAGTCGCTGCAGGCTCCCGATCCCGGGCAGCCGGGCACGTTCGACGTCAGGACGCTTTCGTACGGCAGCGGCACCGACCGGCATCGACCCATCTACCGCGACTCGGTCACGATCCGGACCGCCTCCGTGGACGGATCGCCCTTCGTCTCGGCGTCGCCCGAGATCGCGAAGGACCGGAAGGACTACTGGGGGTTCGACTTCAAGCACCTGCCGATCAATGCACGCGTATGGTACCCCGAAGGGCCGGGACCCTTCCCGCTCGTGCTCATCGTGCATGGCAACCACAACATGAAGGACTTCTCCGATCCCGGATACGCATGGCTCGGTGAGCTGCTCGCCTCACGCGGCATGATCCTGGCCTCGGTCGATGAGAACTTCATCAACGGGAACCTGCGCGGGGAGAACGACGGGCGCGGGTGGCTGTTGCTCAAGCATCTCGAGCGCTGGCGCGCGTGGAACGACTCGGTGGGCAGTCCGTTCCACGGCAAGGTCGACATGTCGCGCATCGCGCTGATGGGCCATTCGCGCGGCGGCGAGGCCGTGGCCGTCGCGGCGGCGTTCAACCGGCTCGCGCACTACCCCGACGACGCCAACGTGAACTTCGACTTCGGCTTCGACCTGCGCTCCATCGTCGCGATCGCGCCGGTGGATGGGCAGTATCGCCCCGCGAGCACGCCGACGCCGGTGGAGAACGTGAACTACCTCGTGATCCACGGCTCGCACGATGGAGATGTCTCCACCTTCAACGGGCTGCGCCAGTACGCACGCGTGGCGTTCACCGATGGGAAGCCCTGGTTCAAGTCGGCGGTGTATGTCTACCGCGCCAACCATGGGCAGTGGAACAGCGTGTGGGGGAACAAGGATCGTGGTCCGCGCAGCAGCCGGTCGCTCAACCTCGACGCGCTCATGCCGGAAGAGGACCAGCGACGGTTCGGCGCGGTGTACATCTCCGCCTTCCTCGAGGCCACGCTGCACGATCGGCGCGAGTATCTCCCGCTGTTCCGCGATCATCGCACCGCCGGCCACTGGCTGCCGCACACGATGTACATCACGCGCTTCGAGGAGAGCAACTTCCGCGCGGTGGCGCGCTACGAATCCGACGTCGACGTCACGCGCGGCAGCGCCCCCGGCGTCACCATCGACGGCGACAGCCTGTCCACGTGGAAGGAGGGCGTGGTGCCGTTCCGCAGCGCCAACTCCGATATGGGCACCAACGCCGTCTGGCTCGGCTGGAACAACCTGCCGGTAGCGCCCGACACTTCAAAGCCCAGGACACCCGCCAGCTATTCGATCAGCATCACGGATTCGCTCCGCGGCGCGTGGGACGTGGGTTCGGGGAGTTCACTCGTACTCTCGCTCGCGCCCACTCCCAACAAGCCCGGGGCGCGGAAGTCGGCTCGTGATTCGAGCAAGGCGGGCGCGGACTCGGCGCGCGCGGGAGGCGCGGCAAAGAAGCCGGCGCCGAAGAAGAAGGAGAAGGAAGCAACCGACACACTCCCCTTCGACCTGAGCATCGAACTCGTTGACGCGGCCGGTGGTCGTGCACGGCTCCCGCTCAGCCGCTTCGGCGTACCGCGCCGTCCGCTCGACGTGTATATCGCGCGACGGAAGGGGCGGGACAAGTCCAACTTCGCCACGCAGTACGAACTGGTGCTGCAGACGTATGTGCTGCCGATCGCCGACTTCGCGGGGGCCGGTGCTGGTGGCGACACTGCGGCGAGTGCCGTTGGTACGCCCGGCGCGGCGGGTGCCACACCGCCGTTCGACGCCGCTCGCATCAGGACCATCCGACTGGTGTTCGATCGGACACCGCGCGGCGAGGTGGTGCTCGACGACGTGGGGTTCTCGTCAATGGATCCGGCGTTCCTCATGGCGAGACTGACTCGTAAGGCGGCGGGCACGGCGAACAGCCCCTGAGGTAGCGTTGGACGGCGACCTGTTCGCATGTACCGCATGACACCAGGACATCGCGAACGGCTTGATACCGAGGGTCCGGCATGTCCCGCTGCCAGCGGAGCTACCGCGAACTTCTGCGTGCCCTCCGCGCCCCTCCGCGTGAGCCCGCCGCAGGCGGATCTGCCGCGGCGCGGTGTCTACCGCAGCCTGACCCCGATCCGGTGACCGTTACCCGGGCCTCGAAATCCTTCCCATGCGTAGTCCACCGAAACCCGATCGAAGGAGAAGCCGGCGCCGAGGGTGATGGGGCTCTCGTAATCTCCGACCGGGGTGCGGGCACCGATGCGTCCGACGCCGGAGATCCCCTCGATGGGCGTCCAGCTCACCTCGGCGCCGCCGCCGATGAACCCTCGCGACCAGCGCAGCAGGGCGACCTCGGCGTTCATGCCGATGTCGAAGGCGCCGGCGGGAACCGTGCGCGATTGCACCCCCACGGCCAGCCTGGTCGGCAATGATCTGGACACGCCGAACATTTCAGGGTCGGAACCCAGGTTGCGAAGCGCGGCGCCTACCGAGAAGGCGCCGATCTCCTTCGCCGCACCGATATCGGCGACCAGTAAGCCGTCCTTCCTGATTCCGTCCCTGTCTTCGGCGGCCTTCCCCGTCACCCCCCATCGTACGCCGATCAGTTCGAAGCCGGCGCCGATGGCGACGACGGTGCTGGAGGCGTCGACCTGCCCACGTCCCGTGAGTGCGTCGGTGCTGCCATCCAGCACGGTCTGGAGCTGATAGCCGCCGTCCTGCGGTGTGGCGCTTCCGTAGTCGAGGTACTGCGCGCCAAAGCCGAGCGTCGCCCACCCCATCGGCATCACCGCCGCGAGGCCGCCCGCCGTGCTCGCGCTGCCGTATCGCGCCAGGAAGAAGGTCGCGGCCGATCGCTGGTCGTGGAGTTGTGCGGGATTGTAGAAGACCGCGTCCGCGTCACGGGCACCGGTCCAGGCATCGGCGAGTGCGTGGGCGCGTGCGCTCGCCGGAAGCTGCAGAGCGAGCGGTGCGGCGCGTGGATCCTGGGCCTCCGCGGCGGCACCGGATACGAGGAGCAGGGCGAGCGTGGAACGCAGGAGGCGCATCGCAGATGTCATGTCGTGGCTTCGATCGCAGGTTGTCCTGCCGAAGCTACGGGCAGGGCGCGGCGCACGGCAGGGCGGTATTCGGGCCAGGACACTTCCGGTGCGAGGCGCGCGAGCCGAAACTAGTCGCATGAAGATCGCGATCATCGGCGGCGGCCCGGCGGGGCTGTACGCCGCACTGCTGCTCAAGCGCGCCGATCCCGGGCACGAGGTGACGGTGCTGGAGCGCAACGCGCGCGATGACAGCTTCGGCTGGGGCGTGGTCTTCTCCGATCAGACGCTGGCGAACGTGCAGGCGGTCGACCCGGATACATACGAGGCTATCGGCAGGCACCTCGCCCACTGGGACGATATCGACGTGCACGTACACGGGCGCATGATCACGTCGGGTGGGCACGGCTTCAGCGGCATCGCCCGACGCACGCTGCTCCGGCTGCTCGCCGAACGGGCGAGTTCGTTCGGCGTTGACATCCGCTGGCGCACCGAGGTGGCCGGGGTGCAGTCGCTCGCCGCGCACGGGCTGGCGGATGCCGATCTGGTCATCGGAGCCGACGGCATCAACTCCGGCGTGAGGCGCGAGTTCGCCGACGTGTTCCGTCCACAGTTGGAAACACGCCACGCGCCGTTCGTCTGGCTTGGTACGAGGCGCCTGTTCGACGCCTTCACCTTCCTCTTCGTCCAGAACGAGCAGGGCACCTTCCAGGCGCACGCATACAGGTTCGACGCCGATCACTCCGCCTTCATCGTGGAGTGCGACGAGCTGTCCTGGCGCGCCGCGGGCTTCGATCGCATGGACACACCGGCTACAATTGCCGCCTGCGAGCGGATGTTCGAGCCCTGGCTCGAGGGGCACGCACTGGAGAGCAACGCGGCCCATCGCGACGCGTCGCCGTGGACGCGGTTCCAGGTCGTACGGAACGAACGCTGGTTCGATGGTCGCGTGGTGCTGATCGGCGACGCCGCTCACACGGCGCACTTCTCCATAGGATCGGGGACGAAGCTCGCGCTCGAAGATGCCATTGCGCTCGCGCGCGTGATCGCGGAGGCTGGCGATGCAGTTCGTGATCAGGGTAGCGCACCGTTATCCGTTGGCGCTGGAGAGGTCGCCCGCGCGCCATCACTCGAAACGCTGCTCGAGCGATACCAGCAGGAGCGAATGACGGAGGCGCTGCGGCTCCAGAACGCGGCCCGCAATTCCATGGAGTGGTTCGAGCACGCCGGCCGCTACATGCGACTCGAACCGGAGCAGTTTGCCTACAGCCTGCTCACGCGCAGCCAGCGCGTGAGCCACGAGAACCTGCGTCTGCGCGATGGCGCATACCTCGGCGGCGTGGAACGCTGGTTCGCCGCGCGCGCCGGTGTCCCCGTCGCCGACCAGTCGGTGCCGGCGCCGCCGCCGATCTTCACCCCGCTCACCCTTCGCGAACTCACGCTCACCAATCGCGTAGTCGTGTCGCCAATGGACATGTACGTCGCGGTCGACGGCGTGCCCGACGACTTCCACCTCGTTCACTACGGCGCGCGGGCCCTTGGCGGCGCCGGCCTCGTGATCACCGAGATGACGTGCGTATCGGCCGAAGGGCGCATCTCGCCGGGGTGCACCGGCATCTGGAGCGACGAACAGGCAGCGGCGTGGTCCCGGATCACCCGCTTCGTGCACGATCGCTCGCCGGCGGCGATCTGCCTGCAGCTCGGTCATTCGGGGCGCAAGGGTTCAACGCGAGCGAGCCTCGAAGAGGGCGACCTCCCGCTCGAGGCAGACAACTGGGAGCTGATCGCACCGAGCCCGTTCGCGCACCGCGATGGCATGCGGACCCCGAGAGAGATGACCCGTGCCGACATGGACCACGTGCGCGAGGAGTTCGTCGCCGCCGCACGCCGGGCGATCGGTGCCGGCTTCGACATGCTCGAGCTGCACTGCGCGCACGGGTACCTGCTTTCCAGCTTCATCACGCCCCTGGGCAACCGTCGCACCGACGACTTCGGCGGCTCCCTCGAGAACCGCCTCCGATTTCCGCTCGAGGTCTTCGGCGCCGTGCGCGCCGTCTGGCCGGAGGCGCGTCCCATGTCGGTGCGCATTTCTGCCACGGACTGGGTACCCGGTGGCGTGGATGGCGCCGACGCCGTGCGGATCGCGCGCGCGTTCACCGACGCCGGCGCCGACATCATTCACGTGTCCACCGGGCAGACGTCGCCCGATGCCCGTCCGGTCTACGGTCGCCTCTGGCAGACACCGCTGTCGGACCGGGTGCGCAATGAAGGGGGAGTCCGGACTATTGCCGTGGGCAACGTGACCGAGGCCGACCAGGTGAACGCGGTGATCGCCGCGGGGCGCGCCGATCTGGTGGCGCTCGGCCGCCCGCACCTCGCCGATCCCCAGTGGACGCTGCGTGCCGCGGCGCAACTCGGCTGGACCGCCCAGTGGTGGCCACGATCGTACCGGTCGGGGCAATCCCAGATGGAACGGCTGTTCGCGCGCGAACGCGGCGGCTGACTCGGCGCCGGGGTCACGCGCCGGAGTCAGGTCTTTCATTGATGCCTCCGGGACCCCGTGGGGTGCGCTGGATGCCGAGGTCCGGCAGAACACCTTCGTTCACACGCCCGGCGCGATGCGCAGAGTTCCTTGCTTCGTGCTGCTGATGAACCACGGGGCGCACAGGGGGGCACAGGGAAGGCACAGTGGTCTGTGCTCGATTCAGTATCCGTTCACGAATCGCTTGATTCCGTCGCGCAAGTGTACCTCATGGAAGTTGATCAGCAGTCCCACCGGATGCCC